>NZ_JBICXE010000087.1:0-15667 GCF_043200155.1 Streptomyces sp. NPDC048473 | reverse complement strand
AGCAGTTCAACACCGGCCAGAACCCAACCCAGAACCAGAACCCGAGCCATGGCGAGGGCCGGGATCGGGATCGGGATCGGGGGCAGGGGCTGGGGCTGGGGGCTCCGAGGCCGCTGCCCACCTCCACCTCGGGCTTCGGGCCCGAGAACGGAACCGGGGAGCGTTCGGAGAACGCGGCGAATGCCACCGGAGGTTCTGTACGGGGCGGCAACACCGGCGGTTCCGACCGCTTCGACGAGGACGTGCGGGACCAGGGCACGTCCGGGGCGGGGCGGCGTCCGGACAGCGAGCCGGATGCCACGGTCAACGAGCAGGACCAGCGGATCGCGGAGTTCACCGCGGCACAGGCACAGGTCCACGCGGCAGTACAGGCCGCGCAGGGCCAACAGGGCCCGCACGGCGGGCAGGCCACGCAGGGTACGGCGGACCGGCGGCTCGCCGACGCGGTCCAGCGGCGTGACGCCGCCGCCCGCGCCCATCTGGACACCGGTGTCCGCCCCACAGCCGGCCCCGACACCGACACCGACACCGCTGAAACCCCGCGCACCGGGGACGGCGAAAGACAGGGCCACGAGCGTTCCCAGCAGGACGGCGGGCAGCTCGTCACCCATGACGAGCTGCCCGCCGTCGAGCTGACGCCCACCGCCCCCTTGCACACGGAGACCGGGAGCGGGGCCGCCCTCACTGACGCGCGGGAGCAGCAGCCCACCCCGGCCCGGCCCGGCTCCCCCGGCTGGAACGCTGCCTGGGCCGTAGCGGAGCCGGTCATTCGCTCACACACCTGGGTCGACCCGGTCTCCAGGCCTCCGGACCCCGAGCGGCCGGGGCACACCACGCAGTATGTGGTGCGGTCGAAGTTCGATGTGCGCCGCTTCGAGTACGAGGGGGAACGGTTCACCGATCTGACGGTCAAGATCGCCCTCGAAGGCCGGGAGCACATGCCCTCAGGCGTCTGGGACAAGGTTCTCAGTGGCGTGGAGGAGTTCCTCAACACCCCGGATCACCGGCTGCCGGACGGCGACCGGTTGCATGTGACCGTGGTGCCGACCGATCGGGACCCGCATCCCGGCGGCCTCACCGTACGGTTCGTCGGCCGCGACCAGCCTATGACCCGCTCCGTTTGGTGGGCGGACGCCGATCCCATCGACTACGCGCACGAGATAGCCCACCAACTCGGACTACGCGACGAGTCACCCGACGACACCGCGCCCCACCGCCCCACCATCGAAGGCAGCCTGCTCGGGGAATACGCCCTCGATCCACCCCCCGGACTCATCAATGGAGGCTTGCGCGACCGTCACCTCCACCTCCTCGCAGCACACATCGGCGACCTCACCGACACCACGCCCGCCCCGGCCGGCAGCGGCCGGATCGTGCCCCTGGCCACGGTCAGCAGGTCGTTCGGCGCGGAACCGCACGCGCCCGTGCAGCCCACCCCGCCGACTGCGCCCCCGGTCGAACCGGAGAGCACCGTACCCGCTCCCGGCCCCGGCCCCGTCACGGCCCCCGAGCCGGCTCCCGTCACCGCTCCCGTACTCCCTCCCGAGCCGGCGTCGGCGTTGGTGAAGGCACCCGGCAAGCCGGCGGCGAAGGCGAAGGAGTGGATCACCACCTGGATCAACACCACCCTCGACCGCACCCACCCTCCCCGCCTCGACAGGGATTACCCCGCGCCCTCGGGGGCACGCCGCATGCCGACCACATTCCCGGACGGCAGCCGTATGCCTGCATACATCGACGACGTCCAGTCGCTGCTGCCTGACATGCCGCAGGATCTGCTGGGCGAACTGCTCAGGAGCCCTGCCAGTTTCGGGCAGAGCGATCTCGCCCTGCGCGGTGTCGAGGACATCGTGCGAGAGATCGACGAGTGGCTGACGGACAGGCCGCTCGTCACGCCGGCGAAGCCGAAGCCCGGCGGCCCGAACGACATCGGGCTGATGGCCGACGTAACGCGGGCGTTCACGCTGGAACCCAACAGTGTGACGGGTGAGGGGCAGTCGTTCGTCTACAGCACCGCTGACGGCACAACACTGACTCTCGTGATCACGGCCCGCCATTACGGCAACTGGGGGCGCTTCGCCGACGCCTACGGGGATCCGACCAAGGTCGACACCATGCACCGGGCAGTCGGCGCCGCCGGACAGAGCAAGAACGTGCAGTCCGTCACCCAGGTCGGTCTGAACGGCCCACTCGGCCCTGTGAGCAGTGCGGCGTTCAGCGGCTTCGGGCGTCTGAACCTGCGGTTCACCTTCACCAATAGGGTGGGCTATGCGCAGACCGACCAGGGCACGAACCAGATGGAGACGCGAACGCTCGACGGCTCGCATGTGCATCTGGACGACGTCTACTACGACGTGCGCGTGACAGGCGCGGACGGGCAGGTGATGGAGACGCCCGAGCCCGCCCCGCCCATAACCACCACGCCCATAACCACCACACCCCTGAGCACCACATCCGCAACCACCACGGTCCGGGCCGCCCCCGCCCGTTTCGGCTTCGCCATGCACGACGGCCTGACCGTACGTCTGCCGGACAGCGTGACGAAGGTGGTGGACCCGGGCCGTATTCCCCGGTCGATCCAGCTCGACGGGCGATCGGCGTTCCGTTTCGTCCGCACGGAGGGCTTCGGCCCGGTGCGGGCCATCCGCGACTGGGCGGCCGGACAGATCGGCACGCGCCCGGGCAGCGCTGCCTACCGCGAACTGGACGCGTTCTTCTCCACCAGTAGCTTTCAGCGGCTCTCCCGGACGATGTCGCACGGCAGGGTCACCACTGTGCCGCTGTTCGCCGACGACAAGCAGATGTCACCGCTGGGCGCGTTCGTCGTGAATGTGGTGGCCACCCGGGCGACACTGATCACCGAGACGCCCAACGCCGAGATGCGTGACATCAACACCTCGCTGGTCCGCAACGGCCGGAGCCTGGCGAAGGGCACCTCGCTGGGCATCGACGGCGTCGCGGGACCAGCGTTCAACCTCTTCGATCCGGAGGGTACGGACGGGGCCGGTGGGCTCAACCTCCGGTTCCAGATCGGCGCCTATTTCCGGTACGTCTTCAGCGTGACGCGCTCCGCCGCCCTCGGCGGCACAGGAGCGATCAAGTCGTCCGGGTGGGTGAAGGGCGATCTCACCGGGCTCTATCTGATCAAGAAGACCGTCTATGTTCAGCGGACCGGCAGCGGTGGCCCCCCGGAGCAGTTCCACACCTGGAGTGTGGACCGGATGACCCGCACCGAGGCGCGGAGGCTGGCTGGCTGGGACGACGGCACGAGACTTCGGCTGGACAACGGGGGGCTCGAGCCGTTCGCCCCCGCGTACCTGATCCGGGACCATCCGCCCACCCTGGGCATGCACCGCGTGGAGGAGTTCTCGTTCGACGACGGCAGCCGCACCCAGGACGCGGCCGACGGCTTTGGGCGTACGCTGCTCGACACCTTCGCCGACCGGGTGATCGCGGCCGTCTCCGCCGCGTATCCGGGGCTGGTCGCTCCGCTCGACCAGCTTGCCCCGCCGGTGCGCAGGGGTTTGCTCGACCGGGCCAGGTCGCTGCTCGAACCGGACGACCCGCAGGCAATCGACCGCTCCCGGACGACACAGTGGAGTGACGTCACGGCATACCGGACGGCGCTTGCCAACACCCTCGAAATCCTCAATGCCCTCAATCACCGGAACATGGCGGGAAATCTGGAGGCGCTGGCGACCACCGGTATCAGGATCCGGCTGACCGAGCTGGGCGCGATCGGCCGGGGACACCGCTACATCTGGCTTCACGGCGACCTCACCGGCCGGCGTTTCGAGGGCACCCAGGACGACCTCAAGCTGCGCTACAGCCCCGTCGGCGTCGAACGGATCGACGCGCAGAAGAGCGCGAGGCGCGTCGCGGAGGCAGGCATCGACGCTCAGGCCGCGTTCCGTGATCCGGCGGGCGGCGACATCGGTGTCCCGAACAACGCAGGCATCCTGTCGGTGGGGCTGCGGGCGGGGCGGCAGACCGACGCGGAGACCGGATTCGGCTCGACCGCCACCAACGAGCACATGTCGCTGAGCATCGGACCGGCTCACCTCCACCGCTACGACCTTTCGCTCACCGTGACCCGGGGCGGTTACTGGCGGGTCCGTGGCCTGTTGCGAGGGGTTGCCACCCTCGGTCTGCCGGCGACGCAGCCGTTCGTCATCAGCCAGCGGCAGGACGTGCTCATCGGTCTGGACCAGCACAGGAAACCGGTGGGCGGCGGCCCGGTGACCGGCCAGGTGCTGATCAGCATCCCGGACAAGCACGCGCCCGCCGTGGATCCGCACCAGCCCGGTGCGCTCAACCCCTATGTCACCCTGCGCGACCCGCTCGTGCCGGAGCAGTTGACTTCGAACCGGGCCCGGGCGCTGGCGCTCGGGGACCTGTCACGGCCAGGGAGTCTCATCCGTACCGACGACCTCGTGGGGGCGGACACTCACGCCGGGCAGGACGCCGAGAAGCCGGGCGCCGTCGAATCACGGGGCCTTGGGCCCACGCGTGGTTCGCAGCTGTTCAGGGACCTTCAGAACCACCCTTTCTCCACCGTGAGCGTGGTGGCTCCCCCCAGTCTTCTGTCGAGCCTGAGCGCCGTCCTGGAGCGGGCGTCGGGGGGTGCGTGGCAGCTGACGGAGGAAGGAACACCCACCAGGGAAGCCGTGCTGCGCGCCTTCAAGCCGCAGTATCTGACGGCCAACTTCGACCAGACCTCCGGGGCGCTGGGCTGGAGCGCCAGTGGCCTGATGGGCAAAGGCCCTTACTCGAACCTGTGGGCGACGTTCCGGCATCTAACAGTGGTCGACGGCATCACCGTACTCACCAAACCGGTGCCGATGGACGCCGAGAACATCCTCGGGGGCACCCATCAGGCGTCCGGAAAAACCGTCAGGACCAGCACCATCTCCTTCGGCGGGCAGCTGACTTACGCCAAGTCGCATGCCGTCGGCCCCGGAGTCCTAGGTAACTACGCCATCGTCGCCAGCCCTTGGTCCACGGCGAACTCGAAGAGTTCCACCGTCACCAGGACCGTCGTCGCCGACATGAACCGGAAGGGATTCACCCACCAGATCCTGGTCTCCGGGACGGTCGAGCACTGGCTGGCACTGGCGTCGAGCCTGCTGGGGACCGCCGCCGTGGGCAAACCGTTCGTACCGCGGTGGCTCGCGGGAGCGGCGGGAGAGATGACGTCGGTGCCCGGTGGATGGCTGGCGCATGTGCCGGAGAAGAGCGCCCATCGGATCGGCCTGATCGACGACGGGATGGGGGATATCCCCCGCTACACCCGGCAGACCTGGTCGCCACAGCCGTGGCTGAGAGGGAACTCCTTCGGTACGTACCCCGTCAACCATCTCGACACGACCGCCGTGTTGAGTGCCTTCGACCGGAGAGTACGGGGGCTCGGCCTCGATGACGCGGGCAGCGAGCGGGTTCGCACGCTGGTCACGTCCCGCGTCCTGCGCTCTCTCAACAAAGAGATGTCCGGCAGCGGCTCCTCGGTACCCGTGAGCACCGGCCGTTGGGGCTGGCACACGCTACGGATCGGCAGCCGGTACGGCCGGGTACGGGTTGAGCTGATACCCGGCGAATCCACCTTCCAGATGCTGGACCACAGCGTGGAGATGGAGCAGAACCGGCGCGCCGTCGAGACAGTGCAGGAGAGTTCGGACTCCAGCAGGGGAAC
Organism: Streptomyces sp. NPDC048473; assembly: GCF_043200155.1. Taxonomy (NCBI): domain Bacteria; kingdom Bacillati; phylum Actinomycetota; class Actinomycetes; order Kitasatosporales; family Streptomycetaceae; genus Streptomyces; species Streptomyces sp. NPDC048473. Next base: position 9,978 of record NZ_JBICXE010000087.1, on the reverse strand, counting down.
CGACTTCGGAATAGTCGTCACCGAGGGAGTGAGCACCGGGAACCCGACAGCCGTGGCCTCCGGGCCCACCTACACCGCCACCGACACCGACCGGCGTGCGGTCTCGTCGAACACCTCCGCCTCCACTCTCAAGATCTTCCGCCTGGGATCCACCGAGCCGTACGCGGAGATCGCCACGCCCTACCGTCTGCGGATCACGCTGGAGGTGGACGACGCCCCCGCCCAGGACGGCGGTCAACGTGCGCCCGGCACGAGACGGACACTGCGGGAACAGGCGGTCGCGAAACGCGATCAGTTCAGGGGCAAGCGGACGGTCAGCGAAGAAGGCGACGTCGGCACGCTGGTCGAGCACATCCCGCTCTCCTTGATGACACCCGACCAGGACGCGGTCACCGGCGGTGCGGCCCTCCTGGAGGCGCCCGTACTCACCGGTCTCGCGGCGCCCCGCGCGGGCACCGCGGACGACGCGGCGTACGTACTGCACCCCCACACCCGGCACGGCGACGGAGAGCCGCGACCGTTCGTCTTTCCCCCGCATGGATTCGACGTGCGCAGAATCGTGGGACAGGACGAGATCCAGGCGGCCAACCACTACGCCATCGCCCTGTCCTACGACGTCGGCTTCTCCCTCACACAGCCCGTCAGACCCGGCGGACCCGGCGCTCTCGAACGGGCCAAGGACACCGGGCTGACGCGTCTGGGCACCGGGTCCGCGCAGGCGCTGGAGGACGGTTCGAGCAACGCGACCCTGTCCGTGTTCTTCCATCGGGCGCTGCTTCCCGGCGGGTACGGGATTCCGGGCCTGACCGAGAAGAACCTGATCGATACCGAGTCGGCGCAACTGGACCTTTACGCCAAGCCCGACTTCAGCGGCGCGCGGCTGCTCACCGTCGCCGACGGCCAGAAGATGGAGGTGCTGAGCCGCGTCAGTGGGGGCGCGAGCACGTCGGTGAATCAGGAGAGCGGCCAGGATTCGGCGCTGGGCGGCGGAGTCGCCGTCAGTTCTCCCGAGACGGGCTTCAGCCAGCTGGGGGCCTCCACCACCGGCCCCTACGCCGGCGAGAGCCACTCCACCCTCGCCGCCGCCGAGAACCTGGCTTCCCTCAATGTGAAGCCGAAGACGGGCCGGGCGTTCCTCTTCGCGATCCCCACCGCCTGGCTCAGCGTGGCCGACGTGCAGCGGGGCATCAAGGACACCCGGATCGGGAAGTGGGTCAGGGGCACCTTCGGCCATATCAGGCCGGGGCTGAAAACGGCCAGGTCCGACGCGTACACGCTCGCCTGGATGCGTGATGACATCGCCAGGCAGCTCGGGCTGATCAGCGACACCAACTTCCCCCCGCGCGTCAGCAAGGCCTGGGACGCCGTCAACAGCGCATCCAAGGCATTCGTCGACGCGGACAAGGCGTACTGGAAGAAACGCAGGACGGCCATCGATCTGCGCGAGGCCCTGGACACGGCGCGCCAGGAGGTGGACAGTGCACGGGCGGACCCGGATCTGCGGACACCTCACGACAGCGAACCCGCCCACGACGGCCGGCGGGAGCAGCATGAGGCGGCGGTACGGCAGCTTGCGGAAGCCACCGGCCGACGGGACGAGGCACTCGCCGCCTTCGAGGCGCGGCGCACCCAGCTGGATGCGCTCAGGGAGACCGCGGAGAACGCCGCGACGGAGTACCACCGGGCGCGCGCCGCCACCGACCAGCTCACCCGATGGCATCAGCTCGCGGCCACGGAGGGGGGCCGACGGCAGCTGGACGGCCGCATCGAGCCGCCGGAGGTCACCCACCAGGCGCCACCCAAACCGGTCACCGCGCCGAAGACCCCGGCCCCCGCTCCGGCGGCGTACACGGTGACCACGACCGACACCGGAACGCTCCTCACCTCCCCCTCCCCCGCGCAGGAGAAATACGCCGTCCACGACGTGCCGAGGGACGGTGACGCCTTCTATCACGCGCTCGCCCAGGGGCTGGCCAGGACCGATCCGAAGCTGCTCACGGAAAAGGGCATCGACCTCGCGGATCCGCCGACCGCGGTCGCCCGGCTGCGCGAGCTACTGACGGGCAGTCTGACCGACCCGGCCAACGTGGACCTGCTCGAACACGTCACCGCGGACGAGAGGGACACCTTCACCGTCGATGAGATCACCGCGGTGGGCGCGGAGCACGCGGGTCTCGCACCCGGCACTCAGGGCCGCCGCGAGTTCGACGCGCTGGGCGGTCCGATGCCGCATTCCGTGACCCCCGCCAGTGCGGCCAGGGCCGCACTGGCGGCCGCTCAGATCCGGCGGCCGGGCGCCGCCGCCGCGGAGACCGGGTGGAACCACTCCGCCGCGGACCTGCTGCCCCTGCTCGCCGCGCGGACGTTCGGCGTGGAGGTCACCGTCGTCGGGGACGCCGGACGCTTCCAGGACTTCACAGTCGGAGCGCAGCAGGGCGCACGCCCCCGTGTCGTCCTGCTCCTGAGCGACCGTCACTACCAGGTGGCGCTCCCGGTGCACACCGGCGCCACCCCGCCGCCGGCGGGGCATTCCTCCGGGGGGACAGCACCGAAGAGCACGATGGCTCCGCCTCCGTCCGGTCCGCCACCGGGACCGGCCGCCCGTGGTGGACCGGTGCAGGTGCCGGGCACTGGCGAATGCCTGCTCTTCGCGTTCATGGCGAGCGACCCCGAGCATGTCCGTAGCCGCCTCCCGGGCCTGAGCACGACGAACCCTGCCGCGTACAACTGGCTTGCGAACCCCGAGGGAGTGCGGACGCAAGTGCGGTGGCAGGCGACGGCCGAACGGCCCTCGGCAGTGATGTCGGACGTGGCCGGGGCGATGCGCGCTGCCGCGAGGGACTACGTCACGGCGGCCGGCAGCCGACTGCCCGCCCAGATTGTCGGGCAACTCCGGTTGACGACGGCGGACGAGTCCGCCGCCCGGATCGATCGTCCGGGCAGGAAAGAGCTTCTCCAACACCTCGATCACCATGACGTCGACCGCGAGACGCTGGAGTTCTTCGGCACCGACGAGGTGCGGGCCCGTTACATCGTGGCGCGTACGGAGGAATTCGTCCTGGTCGGTATGGTTCCGCAGGCAGCGGCCACGGCCGCGCGGGAGGCGGCGGCCGGCCTGTCACCCCGCGAGGCTTTCACCCACCTGCGGGATCACGGGCTGCTCAGGACGGTCAGCGATCTCGACGACGCCGAACTGAGCCGCCTCCTCACCACCGCGTACCCGCAGAGCATCGCGCCGCTGGACGCGGACGAGACCCGGGCCGTGCTGGCCGCCGTCGAGGACTGGCGGGGCCACTGGATGACACCGGTCGGCGAGGTTTTCCTGCCGCTCCTGGCCCACGCGTTCGACGTGCGGGTGGATGTCGCGCAGCCGGACGCGGCGGGCGGCGCCCAGCACCGCACTCATGTGGGACCGGACTATGCCGACCGGCGGATCGAGGTCCACTACAACGGTACGAACCACTACGACGCCAGCGATGCGGAACCGCGTGACCTGCTCACCTTCGGCGAGGCGGTGGCTCCCGAGCGCGTCAAGCAGGCGGAGAAGGACGACCGGGGCGACGTACGGATCAACCCGCTGTGGGTGCCGGTCCAGGTCAAAACCGGTGCGCCGCAGCCACCTCCCCCGCCACCTGCTGAGCCCGGTCCGGCCGTGCGCGACTGCTTCTCTGAAGACCTGATGCCGACGCTGCATCCCCGGTCCACCGTGGCTGAGCCCCGATCCACCGAGTGACTCGTGTCCTGTGGATGAGCAATCAAGAAGAGGTGCCTGCTGACCTGCGATGATGGGAGTTCTGACGCTTCCAGCACGCACAATCAGCAAGGCACCTCGTGGATGCAAGTTACCCACACGCCGGCAGCGGTCTCCGCTGTGTCCGATGACCCGAATCTGATCGCGCATGCCGGGCTGGCACCGGTGATGCGGCTGGCCGAGCGGTGCGGCCTGTCGCGACTGGTGGCTGCGAAGGTGAAGCCGACCGGAGCGAGGAACGGTGCGGGGGCTGCGGCGGACGCCATGGTCACCAGCATCGTGGGCGGCATGGCCGCGGGTGCGGACCGTATCGAGGACCTTGGAGGCTTGCGGCACGGTGCTGCCGGATCGTGTCGGCGGAAGCTGGACCAGCGACTTCGTACTGGAAGTGCTCACCGGTATCGGGAGGGTGGATCAAGGAGAGCCGAGGACCCTGGAGAACTCGCCGTGAGCGTCTTCACGATGTCTTCGACGCCGGCGTGCGGGGCGACGCGTCCCAAGTCATCCGCCGGAATCCTTGCTCAACGCTGTCTGCATCTGCCGGGCCGTGACCTGTATCTGACGCAGCACGGTTGCCACCGCGGGCACTTCGGCCATGTCCGGCCACAGCAGCGCATACATATGGCGCAAGGGCCAGTTGCTCAGCGGCCGAATGACCAGGCCGGGTCGTAGGTGTGCCAGGAGCGCGAGTTCGCTCGTCGAGCTGATGCCGAGACCGGACGCGACGAGTGCCTGAAGGGCCAGTACGTCGTCGATGGTCGCCGCGATGTCCGGCTGGAACCCAAGGTTCGTGCATGCCGCGAGGAAACGGTCCCGGAAGCTCTCCAGTACCCAGTGCCGGTCGGTGAGGTCCGCCAGGTCCACCGTGGTGTGGTCCGCCATCGGGTCGTCCCTGCGCATGACGACGCAGCGGCGGTCGGTCATCAACTCCAGGCGAGTCATGGCGAACTCGCCCTCGGGCAGGCCTTCGTTCCCCCAGTTGCACAGCAACCCGAGGTCTGCCTCACCGGAGCTGATCAAGGCGCGTGCCTCGGCCGGCTCGGCCTGGGTGACCGTGACCCGTATCGCGGGGTGCGACTTCCGCAGCTGCGCGACCATCTGGGGTAGGAGCGTGACGCAGCTGCTCTGGAAGGCGACCAGTCTGACCAGGCCGCCTCCGCGTGCCACGACCGACGAGATCTCCTGATCGGCTGCCCGCAGCACCGCGAAGACGGCGTCCGCGTGCCGGATGAGAGTCTCGCCGGCCTCCGTCAGCCGGAACCCGCGCCCCGTACGCGCCACCAACGGCGCACCCACCGCCTGCTGCAGCCGCCGCATCTGATAGCTGACCGCCGGCTGCGTATACCCGAGTGCCTGGGCCGCGGCCGTGTATGAACCGGTGCGTGCCACTTCGGACAGGACCCGCAATTGATGTATGTCCAGCACCCATAAATCATAAAGGAATTTGATGGGATGGAGAAAGAACCCTCGTTGGACGTAAGCAACTTGATTCGGTCAAATATCAGCAGTCCTCGCGACCGCTCTGGCCACGTTGCAGGGGCCAGATCCGGCCACGCCCCCCACAGGAGCTCCGCGTGACATCCACAACCGTCCCCCGTGAACAGCAGTCAGCCACTCCAGGGCAGTACCCCGGTTCTGACGTCACCCCTCTCGTCCAGATGCGGAACGTCACCAAGCACTACGGCGAAATCGAGGTCCTGCGCGGCATCGACCTCGACGTCGCGTCTGGCGAGGTTGTCGTGATCATCGGGCCGTCGGGGTCGGGCAAGTCCACCCTCTGCCGCTGTGTCAACCGGCTGGAGACCATCAGCTCCGGCACCATCACCTTGGGCGGGGTTCCCCTGCCCTCTGAGGGGAGTGAACTGGCCAGGCTGCGTGCGGAAGCCGGCATGGTCTTCCAGTCGTTCAATCTGTTTCCACACCTCAGCGCGCTGGAGAACATCATGCTGGCGCCCGTCCACGTCCGTCGCACGCCCAAGAGCGAGGCGCGCGCACGCGCTCACCGGCTCCTCGATCGTGTGGGACTCGCCGACAAGGCCGGCTCCCATCCGGCTCAGCTCTCAGGTGGCCAGCAGCAGCGCGTCGCCATCGCCCGGGCACTGGCGATGGATCCGCAGGTCCTCCTGTTCGACGAACCGACCTCGGCGCTCGACCCGGAGATGATCCAGGAAGTGCTGGCCGTCCTCGTCGAGCTGGCCGCTGAGGGTATGACTATGATCGTCGTCACCCACGAGATGGGCTTTGCCCAACAGGCTGCCGACCGCGTTGTCTTCATGGACGACGGCAGGATCCTGGAGGCCGCTCCGCCCGATCGGTTCTTCGCCCAGCCCGAGCACGAACGGGCCGTCGACTTCCTCTCCAAGATTCTGTCGCACTGATCCCGCGCGCCCGAAGGCCTCCAGGGCGCTTTCGATCCGGCACTACCCCCTTGAGTCCCAGATGGAGAAACCATGAGCGACAGGTCCAGGCCCCGTGCCGCCGACACCAGGACCCGCGTCAGAAGGCGTAACACTGCCGTCGCGCTCGTTCTGCTCGCCACAGCTGTCCTCACCTCGGCCTGCTCCGGCGGTTCCGCCTCCACCGCCGAGGTGCCCGGCAAGCCGGGGCAGGCCGCCGGCGCCAAAGCCGCCCTCGAGGGATCCGCGGTCATCGATCGGACCATCGCCGACTACCAGCCCGCGACAGACGCCCAGATACCGAAGGGCTCCACGGCCGCCGAGATCAAGAAGCGGGGCAAACTGATCGTAGGCGGAACACGAACAGCCGCCCTCTTCTCCCTGTTCGACCCCAGCAGCGAAAAGGTCGAGGGCTTCGACGCGGCGCTGTCCCGGCTGCTCGCCAAGTACATCATCGGAAAACCGGAGACCGAGCTCGTCAACGTCACAGCCACCACCCGCGAAGCCCTGCTGAAGAACCACTCTGTCGACACCGTCTTCGCCACCTACACCATCACCGACGAGCGCTCCAAAGAAGTCGACTTCGCCGGCCCGTACTACGTGGACGGACTGGGTATCCAGGTCAAGAAGACCAGTGACATCGCCGGCCTGAAAGACCTTGCCGGAAAGACGGTAGTCACCGAGTCCGGCTCCACCGCTGGGACCGTGGTCAAGGACATGGTCCCGAACGCCAAGTTCCAGTTGTTTGAAACCAACACAGAATGCCTTCAGGCCCTGCGTCAGGGTCGCGCTGACGCCTATGTCCTGGACCAGGGCGTCCTCGCGGGCAACGCCGCCACCAATCCTGACGTCAAGGTTCTGCGCTCGATGCTCAGCAACGAGCCCTACGGCATCGGGCTGCCCCTCGACAAGCCCGACTTCAAGAGGTTCGTCAACGACTGGCTTCGGCAGATCGAGGCCGACGGCACGTGGGAGACGGTCTGGAAGAACACCATCGGAACCCAGGTGCCCGGTCAGGCCCCGCTGCCGCCTTCGATCGACTGACCCGCCATGGGCGTCATCACCTCCCACCTGGACGTCTTCGCACGCGGCTTCCTCGTTTCCCTGGAGCTCACGGCGTGGACGTGTGCCATCGGCGGCTTGCTCGGCCTCGTCCTGGCCGTCTGCCGACTGAGTCCGGTCGAGCCGCTGAGGCTGGCCAGCAGGCTCTGCGTGTCTGCGGTGCGCAGCGTGCCGCTGCTCGTCCTGCTGACACTGTTCGTCTTCGGCCTCCCGGAGATCGGAGTCGTCTACTCGCTGTACTGGACCGTGGTGACTGCCATGAGCGTCTACTGGGCGGCGTTCTTCTGCGAGACCCTCAGGAGCGGTGCCCGGGCTGTCCCCGCCGGACAGTTCGAGGCGGCCCGGGCGCTCGGTCTCACCTTCAGCAAGATCCTGCGGCTGATCGTGCTTCCTCAGGCGCTGCGCTCCATCATCCAACCGCTGGCCTCGCTGCTGATCGCGGTCATGCTCAACTCCTCCCTCGCCGCGGCCGTCGGCGTCACGCAAGAGCTCACCGGCCAGACTCAGCTGCTCGACCAGCAGTACGCCGAGCCGCTGATCACCTTCGCCGCGGCGGCCGGATGCTACGCCCTCTTCACGTTCGGAGTCGGACGGCTGGCAGCGCTCCTCGAACGCAGGCTGGTGATTACACGATGACATCGTCCCTGAAGGAGCTGACCGTTCCACAGGACGCGTCCACTCAAAGGCACACGTGGACCACGGGAGGCAACAAGGCGGCCCGGCGCCGCACCCGAACCCCGCTCCGCTCGCTGACCGCCTTGCTGGACCGCGCGGACGACGACATCTCGCTGTTCGACGTGCCCGGTCCCCGCGGCCGCCGCCGCATCACCATCGTGACGGCCGTGTCCCTGCTGGTCATCGCCGTCCTGGTCGGGGCCGCGCTGTGCCAGTTCGCGCTGAAGGGCCAACTGGACGCGGAGAAATGGAGCCCGTTCGTCCAATGGCCCGTGGTCCGCTACCTGCTGACCGGGCTCTGGGCCACCGCCCAGGTCACCCTGGTCAGCGGAAGCATCGCGCTACCCCTCGGCACCCTGCTCGCCCTGGCCCGCCTGTCCAGGAGCCGGCTGCTGCGCTGGCCCGCGGGCCTCTACGTCGAGTTCATGCGCGCGGTTCCCCTGCTTCTCCTGATCTACGCCTTCCTGTTGGTCCTGCCCAGCGCAGGCATCAGGATTCCCCTGTTCTGGCAGCTCGTCTGGCCGATCGTCATCACGAACGCGGCCGTGTTCGCCGAAATCTTCCGGGCCGGGGTGCGTGCCCTGCCGCGTGGCCAGACCGAGGCGGGATTCGCCCTCGGACTGGACTACTGGCCCACCATGCGCCTGGTCGTCCTACCCCAGACGATCAGGCAGACATCCCCGGCCCTCGTGAGCCAGGTCGTCCGCCTCCTGAAGGACAGTACGCTCGGATACGTTGTCAGCTTCCTCGAACTCCTCAACGCGGCAAGGGTTCTGGGTGAGCTCAACCACTCGATCATCCAGAGCTTCCTCGTCGTCGCCTTCGTCTTCATCGTCGTCAACGTCGCCCTGGCGACCGCCGCCGGCCGACTGGAACGCCGGACCAGCGGCACGTCGGGCGCCCAGGACTCACGCAGGTCCTGAGCCCCACTCCTTGCTGTCCTCCCCGTGGGATCGCCATGCCTCCACATCTCCCGCGGGGAGGCACTCCCATGCGCTCTTCCAGCCTCCCCAGAGAACGAGGTAACCATCCGTGTGCCGTTTCATCGGTGTTGTCGCCCAGGACGCCGCCCCCGTCAGCACCCTTCTCGCCGAGGAACTCGGCCCCTTCCTCTCGCTGGCCTGCGAGCACGGCGACGGCTGGGGGCTCGCGTTCCACGCAACCGGTGAAGGGGACGGCGGGAAGGAGGGATCGGCCACCGCCGGCGCAGACGAGGTCCACATGATCAAAGAACCGTTCCGCGCCGATGCCAGCCCAAACCTGGGGCCGGTGCTGGACAGCTGCGTCACCGACGCGGCCGTGCTGCATCTGCGCATGGCGAGCCAGAACTTCCCCGTGATATCGGCGAACACGCACCCTTTCGGAGACAGGAGGGCGGCGTTCGTCCACAACGGCGACTTCACACCGTCGAACTGCCTGGACGGGACGATCGGCACGGACCTGCTGGTTACGGCGAAGGGGCGTACCGACAGTGAGAGGTTGTTCCTCGCCGTCCGACGCTGCTTGGACGACGGCATGGATCCGGTCAAGGCGCTCATCCAGACTGCGGCGGACGTGAAGTCGCGGGCGGCCGGATACGCCAGTCTGAACTGCGCCCTGCTCACGCCTTCCTCCCTGTTCGTGTACGCCGAGCACGACCCGCACTCGGAGGTCATCGGGCGCCGGGGACCGGACTTCTTCGACTTGTGCTACCGCCAGGACGACTTCAAGGTCGTCGTGGCTTCCACCGGCTGGACCCAGACGGAAGGCTGGGAGCCGATCCCGTCAGGGCATGTCCTGGAAGTCCCTCGGGGCGGAGGAGCCGTCAGGATCCACGGCTGAGTCGCTGGTGTCCCGAGTCCGGACGGGCCGGCCGCCGACCTGGCCGGGCCGGACTCCGCCGTCTGCGGACCCTGCGGGCGACCAGGCCGAGCTCAGACGTGATCTTTGCGATGGTGTTCACCGAGGCCGGTACTGTCCTAAAGATGGCTCTTACAAGATTTTCGTAGCCGGTGATAGGGCAGGGGCATTGCGTGATTGGGATTGGTCCGGTTCGCCGGTCTCGTGAGTGACGTGGCGTCATGTCCGTTGTGCGGTAAGGGGCCTGGGAGAGCA
>NZ_JBICXE010000086.1:0-16311 GCF_043200155.1 Streptomyces sp. NPDC048473 | reverse complement strand
AGAGCCACACCGATGATGGACGTGTCCATGATGACCGCGAACTGGGCCAGGGCTATGAGGACGAGCGCCGTCCAGCGGCGTGGACTTGGAGGGGCAGTTGGGGTTGACATAACTATCTCCTATACCGGAGGGGGGTATATCTTCTCGGGTCAGCAATATACCCCCCTCCGGTATCACGAACTGGCTCGGTCCCCGAATCGCCAGCGGCTCTTCCCCGTCTGGGAGCGACAGGTCGAGGTCAAACGTCAGCGACACCACGGCGGCGACCTCGCCGCCGTCCTGCAGCAACCAGGGCGACCACGTCACGAAGAACCGTTCCGCCCATGGACTTGCGGAGTACCGTCGGTACGCGCTCACCGCCGCAGGTCTTATCCCGAGGCAGTCGCTTTGACGCCGCTGATCGCCTCGCCCCACTGGCCGGACCTGGCCGTTGGCGCCGCCACCAGGAAGTCCTGTTTCTTCGCCGAGGTGGGCAAGCGCGTTCTCCTTCGGGAGGGAAGGTCGTGAGAAGGCGCAGAACTCCCAGACAGAGCAGCGTGGTTGCGGTACCAGCGCCCGAAAGATGCCAGATCGAACTGCGCGGGCCAGACCGCCGCCGACCACGGCAGTCCTTCATCGCCCAGCTAACGTTCCGCGCGCGCATACAGCGATGGGGAAGAAAGGGTCGAGATCCCCGAGGCCGGACATCTCGCATGGCAATGGGCGCCATTCGGCGGCTACTTGCTCTGCACGTTCAGTTGTACGTGACTGGGGACACAGGTGTACGCCGACAGCGCTGCGACAACGGCCAAGAATTCCACGTGCTGCCCGGCGGACGTGTCGAGCCTGGTGAGACGGCTGCCGAGGCAGTCGGCCGTGAGGTGCGGGAGGAGACTGGACTGCGGGTCAGTGTCGGTGAACTGCTCTGGGTCCGCGAGTACCACGTTTCCCCCGAGTTTCGAGAAACGGGAGTTGCACGCGCCTTGGTTGAGGAGTTGTTCACTCGGGTTCCCAACCAGCAGATCATGTTGTCGGCGTGGGACCGCGAGCTGTACGAGGTGTGGCTCAAGCTCGGATTCAGTTACGTCCCTGAACCCGGTGAAGCGCCGGGGTATCGCGGCTACTTCGGCGACATGATGCGCCCTCCGGTAGAAGGTCCGTCCTGAAGGTTCAGACTTCGTCTGCCCGCTCACATCTTCCACTGGCTATGGCGGGCGGGTTCCTCCGCTCATATTGTCCTGTCACGTCTACGTATGCGACGACGAGATGGACACCGGCGGCTGCGATGGTCCTCTGCGCGAAGATGGGTGTGTGGACAAGATCAGCGCAACGGAACAGGCGACATCCAAGGACAGTAGGTCCGACCGACCTGCCCCGGTCTCGATCGACTACCCGCCGGTCCGTAACGGCGTCGATTACCTGGCCAGCGTCGTTCAGCACCTCGGCTCCCCTGCCCTAACCCGCGGCGAGGAGCACCTTCCGGGCCCGCGCTCAGTCAAGTACGCGGTCCTCCACCTTCAGGCAGCCGTAGAGGTGCTGCTGAAGGCACGCTTGCAGCGCGAACACTGGAGCCTGGTCTTCAGTAACCCCGCCACCGCCACGCGCGACAGCCTCGCCGACTTCTCCTTTGAGAGCTGCACCACCAACGCAGCCGTGGAACGGCTGCGCAACATAGCCCAGGTCCCCATCAGCGCCGCGGAGGCCAAGGCACTCAAGGACCTGGCACGAGACCGGAATGCCCTTCAGCACTACGGCTTCCAGCACAACGTGCGCGCTGTTGAATCCCGCGCAGCCATCGTCCTGGACTTCCTAACGCGATTCCTGGACACCGAGTTGCTCCCAAAACTTGGCCCCGACGAACTGGCGTCGATCCATCCGGACCTCGAGATGGCCCGGACACGTCTCACCGACATCAAGTCCTTCGTCCGCCAGCGCATGAACCGGCTACGCGGCAACGATCTGGCCGGCCTTGAGCGTCGCACCGCCCACTGCAACGAATGCCGGCAGGACGCACTAGTTGTCGATGTCGATGGAGCGCGGTGCCACTTCTGCTCCGTAACCTGGACCGTGAAGCAACTGCTGGCTGACGTCTGGCGCGACCCCGACCCTCAAGGCAGCCCCGGCATGGACTGTCCGTCCTGCCATGCCCATGCGCTCCTCGACTGCGCCGTATTCGTCGATCCGTCGAGTAACAGCGCAATGTACTGCCTCGTCTGCACCAAAGAGTTCGACAACCTCGGCCTGTGCAAGGGCTGCGGCTGCTCCTGGCCCAAGGACGACGAATCGGTCAAGATCACCGGTCAACTGCTATGCGCCGACTGCCAGGACCGGATCCGGCGAGAAGAAGACGAGAAACACTGGCAGTAAAACGGACGGTCATCCGGTTCCCGCGCGACGCCCAATTTCCGCTCCACCTCAGCGAGTAGAGTTGGACCCAGTGTCGGCAACGTCCACCGCCTCAGTGGGGGGGGCTTGTACACGGTGGGCTACCCCACGTCGACGCCGTGCGCTCTGGCTAGGCCGTCGAGTCCGTCGGCCCAACCCTGTCCGACCGCTCGGAGTTTCCACACCGGTAGGCCGTTGGGGGACCGATGGCGGTACAGCTCCGCGACGACCATCGCGCGGATGGCAGGGTCGGCGCGCGGCTGGAACGTCCAGGTGGCCGCGGCACATCCCATGGTCAGTTCTGCGTGGGTGAGGGCACCGCATGTTAGTCCGGTGTCGACGTCCATGTTGATCGCGATCGTCATGCGCTGGACGTGCTCTGGGAGTGCTGTGAGGTGGATGGCGGCGCGCTCGACGGTGTGGGTGTCGTTGTTCTGCTTGCCCAAGAGGCGCGCGGCCCCATGGGCGCCGGACGGCTGGTTGTAGAAGACGAAGTCCTCGTCTGAGGCGACCTGGCTCTGCTCGTCGGTGAGGAAGAGGGTGAGGTCGGCGTCTGCGCCGCCGAACCTGAATGCGATGGTCAGTCCTTCCGCTGCCTCGTCGGGCAGTGTGAGGTTCTGGCCGGGCGTGAGGGCCGTCGGAGCAGGGGGAGCGGGATCGCCGGTGGCGGGCGGTTGGGCCGAGGGCGGGACCTGGTTCTTCCACTCGGCGAAGGTGCGGATCTGATAGTGGTCCGGGGCCGGCGCATCGGGGGTGGCCGGGACATTGGCACGGAGGTCGCCGTCCAGGCCGGCCAGTGTGGCGTCGGCCGTGGCGGCGTCGTCCTGGGCGTGGTCGAGCAGGCTCTGCAGGCCGGAGAGTCGACTGGTGTCCAGGGGTTTGATGGTGCTTGACAGGTTTCCGGAGGCGGTCGTGGTGACGGCGCAGGCGACGTCCTGGCCGATGTCGAGGAATCGCAGGGCGTCCTCGGGCTGCTGCCAGGGGCCCGGCTCGATGGCCTGGCGGGTCCACCGGCCGTACGCCACGAATCCCAGCCGCTGGGTGTCTGGCATGCGGGTGATTACCGCGAGGTCGATCGCGGTGATCCCCGGGGCGACGGCGAAGCCTTCCTTGAGGGTGGCGATGATGTTGGATCCCATGGCCGTGAGCCACCAGAGGACCCGGTCGCGCTTGGTGAGCGTCTTCAGCGTGGGGCGTCCGCTGGAGGTGACCCCGGGGGTCTGGTCGGGCAGCGAGTCGATGTCTTGCTGGCGCATGACCACGGACATGACGGAGCCGTCGACGCCGACCGCGCAGCCTGCGGCGGGGTTGTCGGAGAAGGCGTAGTTGACCGTTTCGCACACGGTCGCCTCGTCGTTCGCGACGAGGGACTGCCAGCACTGATGTGCTTCGGTGGTCAGCTGGCCGTGGACGCTGTGCAATCTGGACTGCTCCGCGGCCAGGTAGCCCGGCGCGTCCTGTTCTGCCCGCCGCTTCGCTTCCGCGCGTTCGGCGCGGGCGAGTACGCGGAGACCCGCGAGGTGAAACGTCTTCGCTTCGGCCAGAGCCCAGGGAAGCCCGAGCTGCGGGGGCCCAGGCACGTCCGGTGGGCGCACGGGGGAGAAGGACTGCAGGTGCACGCTCGTCATCTGCTGACGCAAGTCCCGTAGGTGCGCGATGGCCGCGTCGCGTTCCGCTTCCTGCTGGCCTCGCTCGGCCTGCCGGCGAGCCCGTTCCAGCTGCGCACTTGAAGGCACGGCGGCCCGCGGGCGTGCTCCGGGACGTGTCGTGCGACTCGTACTGGTCCGGCGGCGCCCGCCGCCCAGGGCGCTGGAGGCATAGAGCGGGCCTAGTCCGGACGAGAGGGTCGTCCGCCCGCCGCCTACATTCACCCTGGCCATCCGCGGCCCGAGGGATGTTCGTACTCCCCGGGTCGAGACGCGCACGCTCATTCCGGGCACACCGACGCGGAATCCGAAGCCCATGGGCCTCCCTTCTACGGAAACGAGTCTGTCAGCACCGGGGCGCCGCTGCTCGCGCAACCGGGAGAGAGCCCAGGCCCCGATTTTCGCGGAGTAACTGCTCTCGCGGTGATTCAAGCGCTCCTGTGGAGCGGAGGCGGTATGCCGAAGACAACGATGAGGCTCGCGCGCCGGGCGCGAGCCCCGCTCGGAAGTGCCCTCCTACGCCGACGGCCGCACTGCCAACTGCTTTGCCCATTTGCTGGGTATCCCGGTTGTTGCGCCACTGCACCGGGTTCTGGCTTGTGAGAGATCGGACCTGTGTGTCCTTTTCCGCCTTCGTCGATCACCAGTGCGGGGCGTAGCACCACCGGGCTGTTGAGTCGTGTCCTATAGGTAGCCGTGCCGTGGACTGGGCACCATCTCACCGCTGACTGTCTCGACGGCTCGGTGGAGAGGAACGGAAAGCTCGTGGAGGAAGAGGCTGCCACCCTGACCAGTGCACCAAGGAACTCGGACCGTGCGTTGGTTGAGGGTGAGGTCGTCCTTGGCGTGGATACGCACCGGGACGTCCATGTGGCCGCTGTGCTCTCCTTGGTTGGGGCGGTCATGGATACTCGCTCGTTTCCTTCCACGGCGGTGGGATATGGGGAACTTTGGGAGTGGGTTGGTCGTCTGGGTACGGTTCGCCTGATCGGGGTGGAAGGGTCCAGCAGCTACGGGGCGGCCCTCAGCCGATACTTGCTGGCGCGCCGGGTCGAGGTGTTCGAGGTGAGCCGGCCTGATCGCTCTGTTCGTCGGCGGCGGGGGAAAACCGATGCGGTGGATGCGCAGGAGGCGGCGCGGGCCGCGCTCAGCGGTCGCGCCCGCTCGCGGGCCAAAGCTGGAGATGGGCCGGTGCAGTGCGCCCGTCTGCTCAAACTGACCAAGGACTCCGCAGTCAAGGCCCGTACGCAGGCCATCAATCAGCTCAAGGCGGTTCTGATCACCGCTGATCCCGGCCTGCGCGAGGAACTGTCCGGACTGAAGACCACGGCCTTGGTCCGCGCTTGCGCGCAGTTCGAAGGCCGTGAAATTGGCGATGGTGGGCCGAATGCCGTGGAGCAGGCCACTCGCGTCGTCCTGTGCCTGCTGGCGCAGCGGATCGAGCATCTGAGCGGGCAGATGCGTGACGTGGAGAAGCGCCTGACTGAGCTGGTGGAGCGTCACTTTCCCTAGTTGCTCCGGCCGATGGGGATCGGCCCGGACAGTGCCGCCACGTTGCTGATCACGATGGGGGACAACCCGGCACGTCTGAGCAGTGAGGCGTCTTTCGCGGCGCTGTGCGGGGTCAGCCCCGTGGAGTACTCCTCCGGGCGTCAGTATCGTCACCGGCTCAACCGAGGTGGCGATCGAAGAGCCAATGCCGCCCTGTATCGGATCGTGCAATCGCGGCTCCGGTTCGATGCGCGCACTCGCCGGTACTACGAGCGGCGCATCGCGGAGGGCAAGACCCGCCGCGAGATCATCCGATGCCTCAAGCGGTACGCCGCCCGCGAGGTCTTTCACCTGGTCCGGTCCCCATCTGTATAACAGCCGGCCGAGAGAGCTCCAGAGGCGGCGCGGAGAGAGAAACGAAGGCTGTGCCAAGAGCGAGGCAACCGGATCAAGCCCAAGTACGGAATAGGGTCTGATGCAGGGTTGGGTGACATGTTCGGTCACGCGGCCTGGAGGGCCGGTGTCTTCATGACGGTTTCGAATTCGACAAGGTCAGCCGGCCGAGTGAGGTTTGTCTGCGTCGTCGGTGGTAGGTCTTCTCGATCCAGGTCACGATGGCGATCCGCAGTTCCTGGCGGGTGGCCCACGTGCGACGGTCGAGGACGTTCTTCTGCAGCAGGCTGAAGAAGGACTCCATGGCCGCGTTGTCGCCGGCCGCCCCGACCCGCCCTATCGAGCCAACGATCTGGTGATGGTCGAGTGCGCGGACGAACTTCCGGGACCGGAACTGCGACCCGCGATCGCTGTGCAGGACACACCCGGCGACACTGTCACGCCGGGCAACAGCGTTGTCCAGGGCGGCGACGGCCAGGCGGGACTTCATCCGCGCGTCGATCGAGTAGCCCACGATCCTCTTGCTGAAGACGTCCTTGATCGCGCAGAGATACAGCTTCCCTTCCGCTGTGGGATGTTCGGTGATGTCGGTGAGCCACAGCCTGTTCGGGCCATCCGCGGTGAAGTCGCGGCGGACGAGGTCGTCGTGCACCGGCGGACCGGCCTTTTTGACCATGCCGCGCTTCTTGCCGAACACACTCCACCAGCGGTTGTCCCGGCAGATCCGCCACGCGGTCCGGTCCGCCATGCCTGCTCCAGTGACTCGTGCTTCGTCGGCCAAAAAGCGGTAACCGAACTCCGGGTCCTCTCGGTGGGCGTCGAACAACGCGTTTGCGCGATACGCCTCCTCGACCGCAGCGTCGGCCACCGGCTTGTCGAGCCAGCGATAGTAGGGCTGTCTGGCCAGCTTGAGGACCCGGCACGTGACCGTGACGGGAACCCCGTCCACGGCCAGCTCTCTCACGAGCGGGTAGATCCTTTTCCCGGCAGATGTGCCTGCGACAGGTAGGCCGCCGCCCGGCGCAGGACCTCGTTCTCCTGCTCCAGCAGCTTGATCCGCCGACGTGCTTCCCGCAGTTCCGTGCTCTCCTGACTGGTCGTACCGGGCTTTGCCCCGTCGTCGATGTCCGCCCGGCGCATCCACTTCCACAGCGTCATCGCGTGGACCCCGAAGTCGGCGGCCACCTGCTCGGCCGTCACGCCCGGGCCGCGGTTCCTCGCGACCCGCACGACATCCTCGCGGAACTCTTCCGGATAAGGCTTGGGCACAGCGACATCCTTCCAACCCGCCCCACAGGGCAAGCCAGTTCAGATGTCACCCGATCGTGCATCAGACCCCGCCTCCACCATCGAGGTGTTGCGACGACCGGTTGAATCCGCCCAGTACACCAGTCAGCAATTCGCCTCCCTGGCTGACCAGTTCGGCATCCGGCTGTCGGTCGGCTGCACCGGCCAGTGCTGGGACAACGCGTTTGCCGAGTCGTTCTTCGCCACCATCAAGCGAGAGTTGCTCGGCACCGCCGCCTGGACCAGCCGGGCCGCCGCCCGCACCGCGATCTTTGATTTCATCGAGGGCTGGTACAACTCGCACCGACTACACAGCAGCCTCGGCTACCGCAGTCCCGCTGACTACGAGACCGCACTCGTCGCCTGACAGTGAGGATGTACGTGAGCGTTCCACCACACCAATGGCGTCCGTCAAAGCGGAACAAGCTCACCCCCCGTCCCCCGATCAGGCCGGGACGGGGAGACCGGCCGACGGACGGACGAGTGGCGCGGAGGAAGACGAGGAGACGCACTCAGTCACCTACAGCGAACCGGTGCTGACGGACCAAAAGGACAATCCGCCCGCAGTCGACGCGAGGTACGACCCTCCGACGAGACGCTCAGTCCCGCCAACCGCGCGTGTGAGCCCTTGCGCACGGGGGGTGTGGGCCCGCGTCGGTCAGCTCGAGCCGTTGGGGTGGAGTACGACCTTGGTCCAGCCGTCGTCACGGGCGTCGAAGTGCTGGTAGCCGACGGGGGCCTGGTCGAGCGGCAGCTCGTGGGAGACGATCCAGGAGGGCTTGGCCTTGCCCTGCTCTATCAGGGCGCACAGCTGTCGGTTGTATGCCTTGACGTTGGCCTGCCCGGTCCCCATCGACTGGCCCTTGAACCAGTACAGGCCGTAGTCGAAGGCGACCTCGCCGTCCTCCTTGTACAGCTTGTCCGGGCTCCCCGGGTCGTGCGGCACGAAGACACCCACGACCCCGATCGTCCCGGTGAACTTCACCGAGTGCACCAAGTTGTTGAGCGTCAGGTTCGGGTGCTCGACACCCTGAGGGTCGTGCGCCTGGTAGCCCACGCACTCACACCCACGGTCGGCCCCCAGACCGTTGGTGAGCTCGTTGATCTGGTCGATCGGCGAGGCCTTGGAGTCATCGATGGGAATCGCACCGATCTGCTCTGCGAGCGCGAGCCGGTCCGGATGACGGTCGACAACCATCACCTGCGCCGCGCTCTTGAGATTTGCCGACAGCGCCGCCATCAGACCGACCGGGCCCGCGCCATAGATGACAACGGTCTCACCCGGCTGCACGCCGGCCAGCTCCGTGCAGTGCCAGCCGGTCGGGAAGATGTCGGACAGCATCACGTAGTCGGTCTGCTTCTCCCGCGCATCCTCCGGCAGCACCAGGCAGTTGGAGTCGCCGTACGGAACCCGCAGGAACTCCGCCTGACCGCCGTTGTAGGGGCCCATTCCCGCGAAGCCGTATGCGGCACCGGCCATCGTCGGATCCACCGGCGTGGTCAGGCAGAAGGCCGTCAGCCCGTTGTCACAGTTGCGGCAGAACCCGCAGCTGATGTTGAACGGCAAACAGACCAGGTCCCCCACCCGCACACGGTCCACGCCGTCGCCGACCTCAATGACCTCCCCCATGTTCTCGTGGCCGAGGACACGCCCCGACTCCATGTCCGTGCGCCCCTCATACATATGCAGGTCCGACCCGCAAATGTTGGTGGAAGTGATCTTCACAAGCACATCCGTCGGCCGCTCGATCCTCGCGTCCGGCACGTCCTGCACGCTCACCGAACGCGGCCCGTCATACACCAGAGCCTTCATGGGGATTCCCTCCTGTCCGATATGGATTCACGAATGAATCAACCGCGATTGCTATGCATGCGCCGCGGGAAGCGCGCCCGGAGGACGCGCATGGCTACCAGCGCCGGTACACAACTGACCGACACGTGGTGAAGAGGTTTCGCAAAATGCTCACTCATTTACCGGGGAGCCGCACGGCACCAAAGGCCGGGCCACTGCTTCCCGGTGGCTCTGCGACCGCAGCAGCAAACGCAACCAATGCGCCGTCCAGAGCACTCAATCAAATCCTCCCACCGGGACACTGCATGTCAACCGGAGATCGGCGAAGAATATTTGGTCATCCCTACTGCAGGGCCAACCGTGACGGAACTACGGGAATTCCATGTCACAGCACTGCGGGTGACGGTCGCGGAAGCCGGGAACGAAGAAGGACTGGACGACTCCAGGACGCAGTGGACCACGCCTGCCGTCACCGAGATCGCTGTGGCCGCCGTACCGTCTTCGCCCGGAGGCGTGTACACCTTCCTGCCGCTCGGCGACGACCTGACCCCTCCGCTGGCCGGCCGTCTCAACGCGCCCTTCTGCACCAAGAGCAACCGCACGGGATACGACAGGGAACACCCGCTCAACACCATGCTCCTCGACGCCGCGGCGCTGCGGGACAGCGCGGAACCGGACGCCGCACGGTTGGCGGTGGATCTTGTGAGCTGGCAGGCGGCGTGGGCCGGGCGGCTGGCCGCGGCGGACTCAAGGACGAGGGCTTCTCGTAGCCGAAGTGATCGGTGATCTCATCTCGCTCTCCAGGGCCGACTCTGCAACAGCCGCCCTCACCGGTCAGCTGCAAGCCCTCGCTCCGGGCCCGGTCAACCAGCATCGCGACGGGTTGCTCGTCCGACGCAGCCGACGGCATGCATCCCACCACCGCCGACCCCTCCACGGACTCGTGCCCGATCGTCTCGCTGACTTGGCGTCTCTCCCTTGATCAGCAGATCCGCCGTTGATTAGCCTCGCCGTTTCGTTTGGGTGCGGCGGCTGGTGGGGCGGAAACGCGAAAGTGACTTCCTGACCTGGGACGATGAACCTTGCTGAGGGGGTTCTGTCGGTCCAGGCGGAGGGCACTTTCTACGTGCAGGCTATCGGTTCACGTCCCAAGCTCGTTATTTCCGCCGATGGTTCGGGGGTGGTCGGGCATGCCGGTGCACGGCTGCCGGCTGATCTCGCTGATGCCACCGGGCTGACCGCCGCGTACTCGACCGCGCTCAGGCCCCTTCGGCCGCGCGGGACCGGACATGATCCGGGCCGGATCGCCACCGACCTGGCGGTGATGCTCGCCGACGGCGGCGAGGCCATCGCGGATCTGGCCGTACTGCGGGACCAGGCGGGGCTGTTCGGCTCGGTCGCCTCGACACCGACGGCCTGGCGGCTGCTCGCCGACACCGACGAGAAGACACTGGCTTCTCTGCGCTCGGCCCGTGCCCAGGCCCAGGAAGTCGCCTGGCTGCAGGCCGCCGAACACGGCGAGGGCATACCCGCAGTCCGGGCCGCGGGACACATGCTGCCCGGACTGGTCCTGGACCTCGACGCCACGCTGATCACCTGCCACTCCGAGAAAGATCAGGCCGCACCCACCTATAAGGGCGGCTTCGGCTTCCACCCGCTGCTGTGCTTCCTGGCCAACACCGGCGAGGCAGTGTCCGGCCGGCTACGTCCCGGAAACACCGGTGCCAACACCGCGAGCGACCACATCACGGTGCTTGATCAGGCACTCGCGCAGATCCCCGATGCCCACCGGCACAACACCGGTGCCAACACCGCGAGCGACCACATCACGGTGCTTGATCAGGCACTCGCGCAGATCCCCGATGCCCACCGGCACGGCACCGACATCCTCGTCCGCACCGACAGTGCCGGATCCGCGAAAGCCTTCCTCGCCCACGTCCGCGACGTGCGGAAACGAGGAATCCGTACCTTCTTCTCGGTCGGATACGCCATCACCGAGCCGGTCCGCCGCGCTGTCCGGGCCATGCCCGGCCACCTCTGGCATCGCACCCTTAACCAGGACGGGACTCTGCGCGCTGGCGCCGAGGTCGCCGAGCTGACCGGCATGGTCCATCTGGACGGCTACCCGGCCGGCACCCGCATCATCGTGCGCCGAGAGCGGCCGCACCCCGGCGCCCAGCTGTCCCTGTTCGACCAGGACGAGGGCCTACGGCATCAGGTGTTCCTCACCGACACCCCGTACTCCGGCGGAGGTTCCGCCCAGTTCCTGGAGGTCCGTCACCGCGGACACGCCACCGTCGAGGACCACATCCGGTGCGGCAAGAACACCGGCTTCGGCCGCTTCCCCTCCCGGGACTTCGGCGTCAACGCCGCCTGGCTCGAACTCAGCCTCGCGGCGACCGATCTCCTGGCCTGGACCCGCCTCCTGCTGCTGGACGGCGAACTCGCCGCTGCCGAGCCGCCGCCGTGTACGGTGCCTCCGACGGCCTCACCACTGTCGCCGTCGACGCCGTGGCCACCGGAGGTCAGGCCGGTACCTCGTCTCGCATCGAGAACTACCTTGGCTTCCCGTCGGGCATCTCCGGGGGCGAGCTCATCGAACGCGCGGTGATCCAGGCCCACAAGTTCGGTGCCCGCCTCATGGTGCCCGCCCAGGTCAGCGAGCTCACCCCACACGACGACGAGTACGTCGTCACCTTCACAGACGGGTCCCGGGCCCGGGCGGGCGCCGTGGTGCTCGCCTCGGGCGTGTGGTATCGCAGGCTCGAGGTGCCCGGCATCGACCGCCTGGAGGGCATCAGCGTCTACTACGCGGCGACGGTCCACGAGGCCAGTCTCTGCCAGGCGGATCCGGTCGCCGTGGTCGGCGGCGGGAACTCCGCCGGGCAGGCGGCGCTGTTCCTCGCGAACCACGCGTCCAGGGTCCGCCTCCTTGTCCGGGGCAGTGACCTCGACGCGGACATGTCGCGCTACCTGGTTGACCAGGTGGAACGGCACCCGAAGATCGAGGTGCTGCTCCACACCGAAGTCCAGGGCGTCTCCGGGGAGGAAAAGCTGGAGTCGCTGATGGTGGAGGACAATGCAAGTAGTGAGCGCCGGGAACTGCGGGCCGCGGCGCTGTTCGTGTTCATCGGGGCCCGGCCGCGCACGGAATGGCTCAGGGGCGTCCTGGCCCTGGACGAGAAGGGCTTCGTCCTCACCGGCGCCGACGCCCAGGCGGCGGCCGACGCGACCGGGTGGGCCTCGCTCGGCCGTGGTCCGTTGCTGCTGGAGACCACCCTTCCCGGGGTCTTCGCCGCCGGCGACGTCAGGAGCGGTTCGGTCAAACGGGTGGCCTCGGCCACCGGTGAGGGTGCCATGGCGATCCGCCTCGTGCACGAGCACCGGGAAAAGACGGGCAACCTGGTCAGCAGCGCGGGCCCCGAGAGGCGTCGCCAGGTGGCGGGCCAGTCCGTGCCTGGCGCTGACCCTCCCCCTGACGGACCCCAGACGTGATGAACCGGGCGAGGCAGAGGCAGTACCCGGTCATCGGGCTGGCGCCCGATGACCGGGCGCAACGACTCCTGCGTGAGCAGGAGCGCCGCGGTGACATGGACGAGCACGAACAGCGTGGCGTACAGGCGGGCGATGCCGATGAACAAGGTGATCACGGTGACGAGGTTGAACAGGCGGGCCTGCTCCCGGAGATCTCGTCGCGCGGACGGTCCCACAGTTCGTGGTCGACGACCAGCCGGCCGACCAGCGCGGTGATCGACAGCAGGGTGAACACCTCGTCGCGGAGCGGCCTCACATAATGGGTGACCCGCCAGATGTCGCTGCTGATGAGGCCGAACGCCGCGGTGGCGACCATGCCAGCGAGCGCTCGGGAGAGGCCGGTGAACAGCAGCCAGGGCCGGTTGACGCGGACCATCCCGTCCAGCAGCCGCCACCTCCGTCGGCCCTCCCGGATCGGCCACGAGGACGACGTCGAGCCGCGGCCGCTGGGGCTGAACAGCCGGCGCTGGGGGTGTGGTCATCGATCGCCCGGTACGCGAGGGTGCCGGTTTGTGAGTGTAGGTCGGCCCGGGGTCGTGCGGCCGCCGAGCGCGGCGCCACCAGGAGGCGGCGGCGCGGCCGACGCGACCTGGCGGGGTGTTCCGGCTAGGCTCCACCCGTGACGTGGCTGCGGGCCTTCGGGGAGGTCGTGCGATCCGGGCTCGCGATCGAGGAGACGCGGCTGGAGCCCCTGCTCGCGCTGCGCACGGCTGCTGGGGTGGCGATCGTCATCGGGCCGGCGCTGTGGCTGGTCTCTCCTGCGTACGCCGCGTCCGCCGCCCTCGGTGCCTACTCCGCGGGTGGGGCCACCTTCCAGCGCACCTGGCGTCCACGCAAGGTGATCGCGCTCGGCGCGGGCGCGGGTCTGGCGCTCAGTACGTTCGTCGGCTACCTGGCGGCGGGGCGACTCGTGACGTTCCTCCCACTGCTGGCCGTATGGGCCTTTGCCGCGGGGATGGCGTGGGCCGTCGGATCGACCGCTGGGATCGTCGCAGCGACGACGGTCGGCAGCATGCTGGTGACCATCACCCTGCCCACGAGCGTCGAGCGAGCCGTGGAGCACGCCGGGGTCATCGCGCTCGGAGGCGTGGCGCAGGCCGTGCTGATCTTGCTGTTCCCGATCCGCCGTTGGGGGGCGCATCGTGACGCGCTCGCCGACGCCCTGGCCGCCGTGGCGGACTACGCCCGCCGGCTGCGGCACGACCCGACTGCCCCGTTCGACCCGGAGCCGTTGATGACGGCCCGGGACGCGGCCGCCGTGACGCCATCACAGGCCCGAACCCGTCCCCCCGCCCTCCACGGCCCCCGGGGCCTCGCCGAGCGCATTCGGCCGGTCGTCGCCGCGCTCGCCGACCCGGACGTCGGCGCCCCGGCGGAGGGACCCGGGCGGGACCGCGCGCGGGAGTTGATCGACGCGGCCGCCGACGTCCTGGACGTGGCCGCCCGTTCGATCCGCCGCGGCACTCCCGCCGAGGTGCCGCCCGGGAGCGCGGACGTCCTGCGCGTCGACGAGGAGCATGAGGTGCTGGAGGGGCCCGCCCGGCAGGCCGCCGAGCGGCTCGTGGAACTGCTCGGCGAGGCGTTGGAGACCGCCGGGAGCGGGAAGACGCCCACGCAGCCCGGCCCCGGGGGCGCCCAGTTCCTGGTGCGCCCGACAATGTTCCGGCTGCTCCCGGTCGTCGTCCGGGCGGTCCGCCGTGAGCTCCGCCGGGACTCGCCCGTGTTCCGGCACGCCGTCCGCCTGGCGGCGGTGGCCACGCTCGGCTATCTGATCGCCGCCCGGCTACCGCTGGGCCACGGCTACTGGGCGCCCATCGCCTCGGTGATGGTGATGCGGCCGGATTTCCACCGGACGTACGCGCGTGCGGTGGCCCGTCTCGCCGGGACCCTGGCGGGGGTCGCGCTCGCCACCGGGATGGTGCGGGCCCTGGGCCCGGACGCCCATGTGTTCGGCGCGCTGGCGGTGGTCTCGGCGGGCCTGTCGTACACGCTGATCCGTACCGGCTACGCCTACTCCCAGTGCTTCACTGCCGCGTACGTCGTCTTCCTGCTCGGCATGGGCGGCCAGGCATGGGAGCAGACGGTCCCGGAGCGGGTGGTGCTCACCCTGCTCGGCGGGGCCCTGGCAATGCTGGCGTACGTGGCGTTCCCCGCATGGGAGACGCCCCGGCTGCCGGGTCGGCTTGCGGACTGGCTCGCCGCCAACGGCCGCTACGCGGCCGCGGTGCTCCGCAGCTACGCCGAACCGACCCGGGAGCATCGCGCCGACATGCGCAGGGCACTGCTGGCGAGCAGGGAGGCACGTGCCGCCTGGCAGGAGGCCTACGACCGGGCAAGGCAGGAACCGGTCCGCCCCAGGGGCCTGACGTCGCGCGAGGCGGAGGAGGCGCAGGAGGCGCTCAAGGGGTTCGGCCGGGCGGCGATGCTCATGGAGAGCCACGTCCCGCGGGCCGAAAGCCGTTTCGTCCCCGAGGCGGAGCGGTTCGCCGAGGCCCTGGAGGCGGACACCGCGCAGGCGGCAGTCGACGTGCGCGAGCACAGGAATCCGGACTGGGGGCGCGTGGAGGAGGCGCTCCACGCGTGGGAGGGCGCCGCCGCCGGGGACCGGAGCCCGGTGGTGCGGCGCGGGGCGGAACTACAGAAGCGGGCCTTGGAGGACCTCGCGACGGCCGTGAGCCGCACACCCCTGGAACGGGACGTCGGCTCCGCTCGCGAGGAGCAGCGGGTGCGGGCGGCCGTGGCGGCGGAAGGTGACGATCAGGACCCGCGCCCCGGGGTGGGTGACGGCGCCGGCGACGGGGAGCGCCCCGCCTCCTGGAGCGGGAAGTAGTCTCCCGGCCGCGTCGACCGCCGCCATACGTACGCCGCTGTCGCCATCACGAGGATCAGCCCTGCCAGGATGAGCAGTTCGATCCCCTCGATGTTCCACCGGAAGGACTTCTCCGCCTCGGCCGTCACGATGAGCACCTTGCGGATGCCGGCAATCAGGCCGACGACGAGGAACGGCTCCGCGTCGAGGGTCTGGTTCCTGATGGTGAGGCGGACGGTGTGGAGCAGCTCGGCCACGATGAACAGCACAAGGCCGTTGTCCAGTGCGGAGAGAACGACCGTATCCTCGCGGTACGGCCCCTGGATCGACCTGATGACGTCGTGGACGACCCCGACGGTCAGGAGCCCCGCGAGCAGTACGAGGAGCGCCGCGACGACGAGGTGGATGCCGTCCTCGATGAGCTGCAGGAGGCCCTGTACCCGGCCGCCCTCGGTCTTCGGGAGAGTGGGTCGCACAGTCAGCATGCTAGGGCCTGTTGCGAAAATGCTGGTCACAGACATGCGGGGTCGGTCGTGTTGTGCTTTCGTGCTCCGGTGAATCGACAGGGTGCTCCTACGGCCGACGAAACTCCGACCTGCCGCATCCGGCGGCGCGACGCGTCTGATCTCGATGAGTGCGTCGACGTGCTCGCCGAGGTCCATGACAGGTGACGGCTATCCGGCGAACTGGCCTGAGCGTCCCGGCGAGTGGCTGATGCAGCCTTCCCTGTTCGCGGCCTGGGTGGTGGAACTGAACGGACACGTAGTCGGTCACATCGGTCTGTCCCGCAGCGGGGCGGGAGATATGGCACCGGTCCTGTGGAGCCGCCGCCTCGTGAGCGTCCGAGCCCGTGGTCGTCCGGCTCAGTCCCGGTGCCACCAGGCGGCTCCTTCTGGAGATCCCCATTACCGTCTTCGTTGGCTCCGCAATGGGGCTCCCGGCCTCCGGGCCCGGCATGACTTCCCCCCCCTTGTTAACCATGACAATGCCGTTGC
>NZ_JBICXE010000085.1:0-16506 GCF_043200155.1 Streptomyces sp. NPDC048473 | reverse complement strand
ACGTCCGATCCGAGAGCGTCACCCTTCACCCCTACCAAACCTGACCGGACCACCACCAGGTTCTCGGCCTCCCTTGACTACCAATAGGAGCATCAATCGACCGGCGGCCGGCTCCCGCGTGCGTCGGTGGACATGTCACGGACGGTCCCCGGTCGCGCCGTTGTCAGTGCGGCTTGATAAACCTTGCGGACATCAGCCGTCCCCCAGTACCAGGAGCTCAGGGTCATGTCCGGTGTGGACCATCTGCACGAGTTGTTCGGCCTTCCCGCCGTCGACTTCCAGCACGCGACGAAAGAGGCGCCGGTGCAGGCCGCCGATGCGGCGGCCTGGCGCATCTCGGTCGATCCGTACGACGACGAGTGCGAGATGACCTGGGAGGAGGCGTTCCAGGTGTTTCTGACGGCGGTCGACCCGGCCGGTGTGCGGGCGCTGATCATCGGTCAGTGGGGCGAGTCGTACGAGGAGACCTCGTCCTACCCGATCGATCTGGTCATTGCCGCGGCCGACCGGCTGACCTCGCTGGAGGCCGTCTTCGTCGGCGACATCACCCCGGAGGAGAGCGAGATCTCCTGGATCGAGCAGTCCGATGTCACGGCGTTGCTGACCGCGTTCCCCGGACTGCTGGAGCTTGGTGTGCGCGGCGGCACAGATCTGGTCTTCTCCCCCTCGAAGCACGAGCGTCTGCGTTCTCTGACCATCGAGACGGGCGGCCTGCCCGTCGGTGTGATCCGCGGCATCCTGGACAGCGAACTGCCCGCACTGGAACGGCTCGACCTCTGGCTCGGTGTCTCCGCGTACGGGGGCGACGCCGATGTGGCTGACCTGGCCCCGCTGCTCTCCGGCTCCCGCTTCCCCCGGCTCCACCACCTCGGCCTGCGCAACAGCGAGGTGCAGAACGAGATCGCGACGGCCGTCGCGGGTGCCCCGGTCGTCGCCCAGCTCCGCACCCTCGACCTGTCGCACGGCACGCTGGGCGACGAGGGCGCGGCGGCGCTGCTGGACGGCCAGCCGCTCACCCATCTCGAACGGCTCGATCTGCACCACCACTTCATGACCGAGCCGGTGGAGCGCCGGATCGTGCAGGTGCTGGAACCCCACGGCGTACAGGTCGATGTTTCGGAACGCGAGGAGCCCTGGGGCGACCGCGGTATCGAAGGCCGCTACACCGCGATTTCGGAGTGATCCGCGATGACTGACATCGAGCACCCGGAGACGTTCCACGGCCTGCCGGTCCTGACCCTGCCGGGACCGGACCGGTCGCGCACCGGCCCTCTCCCGGACGCCGGCTCGGTCGCGTGGCGACTGGAGAGCGCCTGGCAGGGCGATCTGACGTTCGCCGCGCTGTGGCAGTACTTCCTCGACACGGTCGACACGTCGCGGGTGCGGGCCCTGCTGATCGGTCCTTGGTGGCAGGAGGAGTACGAATCCTTCGCCCCCGTCGTCGATCTGCTGGCCGCCCATGCGGACCGCCTTCCGGCCCTGAAAGCGCTCTTCCTCGCCGATGTCGTCAGCGAGGAGTGCGAGCTGTCGTGGCTGGAGATGGCCGACATCACCCCGGTGATCGAGGCGTTCGGGCACCTGGAGGAGTTGACGGTTCGCGGGTGCGGCGAGCCGATCGACGGCAAGGAGACGCTCGGTCTGCAGCCGGTGCGGCACAAGGCGCTCAAGTCGCTGCGGTTCGAGTCGGGCGGACTGCCGTCCGGCATCGTGCGGGCGATCGGAGCGTCGGAGCTGCCCGCGCTGAAGCACCTCGAACTCTGGCTCGGCGTCACCGAGTACGGCGGGGACGCGACGGTCGAGGACCTCGCGCCGCTGCTGTCGGGTGCGGCGTTCCCGGCCCTGCGCCATCTGGGGCTGCAGAACAGCGAGATCCAGGACGAGATCGCGGCCGCGGTCGCCTCCGCCCCGGTCGTGGCCCAGTTGGAGTCGCTCTCCCTCGCGATGGGGACCCTGGGCGACGAGGGTGCCGAGGCGCTGCTCTCGGGCCAGCCGCTCACCCACTTGACCTCGCTGGATCTGCACCATCACTACATCAGCGACGCGTTGGTGGACCGCCTCGGGAGCCTGCTCGGTTCCGACCGGGTGAACGGCGAGATCCATGAGGTCGAGTACTGGGATCCGGAAGAGGACGACGAGCGCTATGTCGCCGTCACCGAGTAGGACGAGCGGCCCGGCGCCGCGCTTCGTCGTCGTGGGTGTGCCCGGCAACCGCCGGGTCGCGCTCTTCCAGGACGCCGTGCGCGCCGCCGGGCTGCCACCCGCGCGGGTCGTGCCCTGGCTGGACGTCCTGCGCGGCGAGGCCGCCTTCCGGCCGGGCGAGACCGTACGGATGGACTCGCCCGGTGAGGACGCCGAGGTGGAGCGGCTGCTCCGGGCGGTCGGCGATCCGACCAGGGTCGAAGGGACCGCCCTGTGGTACGCCCGGTTCACCTCGGCCGTACGGGCGGTGGCGCGGGCGGCAGCCGCTTCCGGTGCCGTTCTGCTCGACGACCCCGGCGATGTCGCGGTGCTGTTCGACAAGCGGCTCTGCCATGCCGTACTGGACGGTGCCGAAGTGCCCGTACCCGCGTCGCCGACCTCGGGGGCCGCGGCTCCCGCGGTGCGCGACTGGGCGGACGTACGCGACCGGATGACGGCCCATGGCATGCCCCGGGCCTTTGTGAAGCTCGCGCACGGTTCGTCCGCCTCAGGGGTGCTGGCCGTGGAGACGGCCGGGCCCGGCCGGGTCAGGGCCACCACATCGGTGGAGCGCGACACGGCCGGCCGGCTATTCAACTCGTTGCGGTTGCGTCGCTGTACGACGGAGCGGGAGGTCGCGGCGATCGTCGACGCACTCGCACCGGACGGGCTGCACATCGAGCGCTGGCTGCCCAAGGCCGCCCAGCGCGGCCGGGCGGCCGATCTGCGGGTCGTGGTGGTGGCGGGCCGGGCCACCCATGCCGTCGTGCGCACCAGCCACTCCCCCATGACCAATCTTCACCTCGGCGGCGAGCGCGGAAGTCTCGACGACGTCCGTGCGGCCGTCGAGGCCGCGGGCGGCAGCTGGGCGCAGGCCCTGGCCGTATGCGAACGGGCAGCAGCCTGTTTCCCGGACACGCTGTGTGTGGGCGTCGATCTGCTGCCCGCGACCGGCTGGCGGCGCTTCGCCGTCGGCGAGGTCAACGCCTTCGGCGATCTATTGCCACGGCTGACCGGACTTCCCGGCAGCGGCGCCGAGGGCCTGGACACCTATGCGGCGCAGGTCGCCGCCGTACTGAACAGAGCAAGGAACCACCGTGCAACCGCCACTCCCTGACACCGCGCCCGCCCTCGCGGACGCCCGGAACCCCGACATGAGCGAGATCGTGGGCAGCCACGACCTGCTGCTCATCACCCTCGACACGCTGCGCTACGACGTGGCGGCGGAGCTCGCCGCCGCCGGACGCATTCCGCATCTGGCGCGCCATCTGCCGGACGGTGTCTGGGAGAAGCGGCATGCGCCCGGCAGCTTCACCTACGCCTCCCATCAGGCGATCTTCGCCGGATTCCTGCCGACACCGGCCGGCCGGGGGCCGCATCCCCGGCTGTTCGCGGCACGTTTCGCGGGCAGTGAGTCCACCGCTTCGGGCACCTTTGTCTTCGACACCCCCGATCTGCTGTCCGGCCTCGCCGATGCGGGCTACCGCACGGTGTGCATCGGCGGCGTCGGTTTCTTCAACCAGCAGGGTCCGCTCGGCTCCGTACTGCCCGGCATGTTCCAGGAGAGCCACTGGGAACCGGAGTTCGGCGTCGCGTCGTCCACCTCCTTCGAGGCGCAGGTGGCCCGCGCCGAGCAGGTCGTCGCCGAGCTCCCCGCCGATCAGCGGCTGTTCCTCTTCGTCAATGTGGCCGCTCTGCACCAGCCCAACTGGTTCCACCAGCCGGGGGCCACGCGCGAGGCGGGCGATTCCCGCGCCACCCATGCCGCCGCCCTGGAGTACGTCGACGCCCACATCGGCCGGCTCTTCGCCGCCGCGAGCAGCCGCCGCCGCTGTTTCGCCATCGTCTGCTCCGACCACGGAACGGCGTACGGGGATGACGGCTACACCGGTCACCGGCTCGGTCACGAGTCCGTCTGGACCGTTCCGTACGCCCACTTCTTCCTGGAACCGGGGGCCACCGCACCATGAGCCGCACCACGACCGCCGCGCCGACCACCCGCCCGTACCAGAGCTATGTCTACGCCTACCCGCACAAGACCGCCTATCGTCCTCTCGCCGACCGGCCGGCGCTGCACGAGCTGTGGGTGGCCGAGCGCAAGGACGCGCTCTCGCTCTATCTCCACATACCGTTCTGCGAGGTCCGCTGCGGCTTCTGCAATCTCTTCACCCGGATCGGCGCTCCCGATGAGCTGACGACCAGGTATCTCGACGCACTGGACCGGCAGGCCACCGCCGTCCGCGACGCGCTGGGAGACGCCGAGCCGGTGCGTTTCGCCGCGGCGGCGTTCGGCGGGGGCACTCCCACGTTCCTGACAGCCGCGGAGCTGGAGCGGCTCTGCGACATCGCGGAGAAGCGGATGGGCGCCGATCTGCGGTCCGTTCCGCTGTCGGTCGAGACGTCGCCGTCGACCGCGACCGCCGACCGGCTGGCCGTACTCGCCGACCGCGGGACGACCAGGATCAGCATCGGCGTGCAGAGCTTCGTCGAAGCCGAGGCGCGTGCCGCTGTGCGACCGCAGCGCCGCGCCGATGTGGAGGCGGCGCTGGACCGGATACGTGATGCCCGCATCCCGATCCTGAACATCGACCTGATCTACGGCATCGAAGGGCAGACCGAGGACAGCTGGCGCACCTCGCTGGACGCGGCACTCTGCTGGCAGCCGGAGGAGCTGTATCTCTATCCGCTGTATGTCCGCCCGCTGACCGGTCTCGGACGGCTCGGCGCCGACGGCGAGGCAGCGGCGGACGCCGCCTGGGACGAGCAGCGACTGCGGCTGTACCGCGCGGGCCGGGACCATCTGCTCGCCCACGGCTACGAGCAGGTGTCCATGCGGATGTTCCGCCGCACCGACGCCCCGCGGACGGACGGCCCCGACGACTACGCCTGCCAGACCGACGGCATGATCGGCCTGGGCTGCGGCGCCCGTTCGTACACCTCGAAGCTGCACTACTCCTTCGACTACGCGGTGGAGATGCGGGAGGTACGGGCGATCATCGACAGCTACACCGGGACGGAGGACTTCTCGCGCGCCGAGGTCGGACGGTACGTCGACGGCGACGAGGCGCGCCGCCGCCACCTCCTGCAGTCGGTCCTCCAGGCCAAGGGGCTGCAACTGGCCGACTACCGGGAGCGGTTCGGTACCTCCCCGGCCGACGACTTCCCCATGCAACTGGCCCGGTTCGAGGCGCGCGGCTGGCTCGACGCGACGGCCGGACCGTCCGGCCTGCTGCGGCTCTCCGCCGAGGGCCTGGCCCACTCCGACGCACTGGGCCCCGAACTCTTCTCCCCCGGCGTACGGGCCGCGATGGCCGCGTACGAACTGAAGTGAGCGCGCCCATGGACCTGACCATTCTCTACCGCGGTCCGCTCGCGTCCTGCGACTACGACTGCCCTTACTGCCCGTTCGCCAAGCGGCGCGACAGCCGGGAGCAGCTGCGTGCCGACCGCGCCGCGCTGGAGCGGTTCACGGCGTGGGCCGCGGCGCGGACCGGCGACCGGATCTCGGTCCTGTTCACCCCGTGGGGCGAGGGTCTGGTCCGCTCCTGGTACCGCCGTGCGCTGGTCGAGCTGGCGCAACTGCCGCACATCGGCCGGGTCGCGATCCAGACGAACATCAGCAGCCGTACGGGGTGGCTGGCCGAGGCGGGTGACGCCGGCCGCGAGAAGATCGCGCTCTGGTGCACGTACCACCCGGGGCAGACGCCGTACGAGCGGTTCCTCACCAAGTGCCGGGAGCTGACCGCGCTGGGCATTCGGCACAGCGTCGGTGTCGTCGGTCTCGACGAGCATCTCGACGAGGCACGTCGGCTGCGTACCGCGCTGCCGGACGAGGTCTATCTCTGGGTGAACGCCGCGGAGGGGCGCACCTACACGGACGAGGAAGCGGACCGCTGGACGGCCCTCGACCCGCTCTTCCCGTACAGCCGGCATCCGCACCGGTCGGCCGGACTGCCCTGCCGGACGGGCGAGTCGGTCATCTCTGTGGACGGTGACGGCACGGTGCGGCGCTGCCATTTCGTCCCGGCGGAGCTCGGCAATCTCTACGACGGGAGCTACCGGCGCGCGCTCGGCCCGCGGGCCTGTCCGCTGGCCGTCTGCGACTGCCACATCGGCTATGTGCATCTGGAGACGCTGCCGCTGTACGACGTCTTCGCGGGCGGTGTGCTGGAGCGGATACCGGCGCCCCCGTTGTCGCCCCTCGCCGGACGGGCCTGAACCTCGGGCCCGTCCGGCGAGCGAGGGCACTACGGCGGCGGACGCCCCCAGGGCCTGTCCGGCGGAATGGCCGGACACCCCTAGAGCGGCAGGAGGTCCGGCCTCTTCGCCTCGACATGGTCGCCGGAGGACTCGCCGCGCAGCCGCCGGCCTATCCACGGGACCAGGTACTCGCGCGCCCAGTGGATGTCGTCGCGCCGTACTTCGAGCGTGCCGCGCTGTGCCTGCGGGGGCCATTCCTGGTCCGGGTCGGCCGGCACATCGATGCCGAGGACCTGGGCGGCGCGCAGCGCGACCCTGGTGTGTCCCTCGGGCGACAGATGGAGCCGGTCGTCGTCCCAGGCGCGCCTGTCCTGAACGGACCGCAGCGACCACAGGTCGAGGACCGGGCAGTCGTAGCGGTCGGCGATGGACCGCACATGGGCGGTGTAGGTGGCGATCTTGCCGCGCAGATGGCGCAGCACGGGAACGCCACGGGTGTCGAAGCCGGTGGTGACCAGGACGGTGCCGACCGATTCGGTCAGCTCGGCGACCGCGCGCTCGAAGCGCTCGGCCACGTCGTCGGGGTCGGTGCCGGGCCTGATGATGTCGTTGCCACCCGCGCAGAAGCTCACCAGGTCGGGTGCGAGCTCCTTGGCGCGCGGCACCTGCTCCTCGACGATCTGGTCGAGGAGGCGTCCGCGTACGGCGAGATTGGCGTACCTGAAATTCCCGTGAGCGGAACCTTCGGTGCTCGTCCCCGCATCGGGGTCCGGGAGCTGGTCCGCGAGAAGTACCGCGAAACGGTCCGCCCAGCCGACGAAGGTTCCGTCCGGGCCGGGGTCGCCGACTCCCTCGGTGAAGCTGTCGCCAATCGCTGCGTACGACCCGATGACGCCATGTCGGTTGATGACGCCACGTTGATTTTTTCTCGAATCGTCTGCCACAAACGCTTATCCTGCACCGCCGAATGTGACCTACGCGACCGTAATAAGGGGTTGACGGGTGGTGAGATAGACCACCCGGTCAGGTTTTGGTAAAGGGGGAATAAGCAGAAGGGGCGGTGCGCCGCCGCGCACCGCCCCTTCTGTGTTGCTCAGGTCATGCTTTGTTGCTCAACTGCCGGGCCGTTCGGCTCAGACGTAGATGCCGTGCGAAGCCAGGTAGGCGATCGGGTCGATGTCCGAGCCGTACGCCGGGCCCGTGCGGACCTCGAAGTGCAGGTGCGGTCCTGTGACGTTGCCGGTGGCGCCGGAGAGGCCGATCTGCTGACCGGTGCTCACGCTCTGGCCCGCGGAGACGGAGATCGAGGACAGGTGGCCGTACTGCGAGTAGTGGCCGTCGGCGTGCTTGATGACGACCTGGTTGCCGTACGCGCCACCCCAGCCGGCGGTGACGACGGTGCCGGAGGTGATGGCCTTCACACTGGTGCCGGTGAAGACGGGGAAGTCGATCCCGGTGTGGCTGCCGCTGGACCAGTTGGAGCCGGAGGCGCGGTATCCGGTGGTGTGGTTGCCGGGGACCGGGTGGGTGTAGCCGGAGCTGTTGCCCTGGTCGGCCGGGGCGGAGGTCTTGGACTCCGTGACCGTCGAGGCCTTGGCCGGGGCGGACTTGGCCGGGGCGGACTTGGCCGGGGCGGACTTCTCCACGACCGACGAGGGCACCGAGGGGGCCTTCGACGGGAGGGCCGCGCCCGTGCCGGCGCCGGTGGGCGCGGAGTCGCCCCACGCCTTGCCGCCGAGCGTCAGCTTCATGCCCGGGAAGATCAGGCTGGGGTCTTCGCCGACGACCTTGCGGTTGTCCTGGTACAGCTTCTGCCAGCCGCCCTTGACCTTGTGCTCGGCGGCGATCTTCGACAGGTAGTCGCCGGAGACGACGGAGTACGTCGTAGTGGCGGCCTGCTTCTGCGCAGCCGGCTTGGCCGGGGCGGCGTGCGTGGCGGCGGAGGCCGACTGCGGGGCGGCGGCAGGGGCGGCCTGCTCCGCGGCGTGGGCACCGGTGGCACCGAGCAGCGGCAGTGCGATGACGGCGCCGCCGGCGCTTGCGGCGGCGACGCCACGGGCGATGGTGCTGGACTTCGTACGACGGTGCTTACCCGATATGGGCATGTGGTGCTTCCTCTCCGGCGCCTACGAGGTGAGCTGTCGGGTTCGGGCTGGAGATGCCCGGCCGCGCTGAGCGCGACTTCACCCCTAGCCGGCCGGATTTCTCCGATCGGCGGCCTACCTGGTTCCCCCGCTCCTGCCACACGATGAGTGGGTGCGAATTCCGGGCGGCGGCAGGATTAGGCGGTCCGTCCGGATTGACGGTGACCGTAAGCGAGTCGGGACGGCGAGAACAAGCCACTGGTTCCGTACCGGAATCCGCGCCCGGAAATCGGCACGGAATTCCGGTCACACTCCGTGGATTAAGGATCTTGACATTCCACGCCGCGCACGGAATACCCAACTGCCCCGCCAGCACACACCGTCACGGATATGATCCCGCTCACGAGTGGGCAACCATCTCCCCTACAAGCAGGGCTTATTGGGTTAAATGCACCCATTACGGACATGTCATGCCCATCATCCGCGTCGGAGTCTCAGCACCCGCGCGTCGAGATCCCCCCGAAGCCCGGTGTGCAGCCCCTGATGCAGCAGTACCGAACCGTGGTGCACCGCCCCCGTGTCCAGGCAGGTGTACGTCGCTGCGGGGTCGAGTCCGCGCAGCCGCAGGGCCGGGGGCCGCTCCCCGTATCTCTGCGCCTCCAGCCACATCAGGACCACGGTCTCCTCCCCGTGGACGTACTGGACCGCGCTGAGTCCGTCGCGCGGGGCGCGCAGCCGGTACAGCGCGCCGAGCTGCACCACCGGCCGGATCGCCTTATAGAGATCCACCCAGGTCCGCGCCTCGGCCAGTTCCTCCTCGCTCCACTCGGCGAGGTCCCCGCCGACCCCGAGCACACCGGCCATCGCGCTCACGAAACGGAAGCGCAGTGAGCTGACCCTGTCGTTGAGCTGGACATTCGGACTGTCGGTGACCCAGGCGGCCATCACCCGGGCCGGATGGATCTGACCGAAGCCCTCCTGGATGGTGAGGCGGTCGAGCGGGTCGGTGTTGTCCGAGGTCCACACCTGGTCCGTGCGGGACAGAATCCCCAGATCGATCCGCCCGCCGCCGCCCGAGCAGGACTCGAAGGCCACGCCGGGGTGCGCGGCCCGGAGCCGGTCGATCAGCGCGTAGAGGGCGTCCACATGCTCGATCCATAGCTTCTGCTGATACTCCTCGCCCGGCCAGCCCGCGTCGGTGAAGGAGCGGTTGAAGTCCCACTTCACATAGTCGACGGATGCACTGGAGAGCAGTGTATCCAGTTGCTCCCAGAGATATTCCTGCACATCGGTGCGGGCCAGATTGAGCACCAGTTGATTGCGGAACTCGGTCCGTGCCCGCCCGGGGAAGTGCTGAACCCAGTCGGGGTGTGCGCGATAGAGATCGCTGTCGGCATTGACCATTTCCGGCTCGACCCAGATACCGAACTGCATGCCGAGTCCATGCACTTCGTCGACGAGTGGCTTGAGCCCACCGGGAAAGCGGTCCGGATTCGGTGTCCAGTCGCCGAGCCCGGCCCGGTCGCTGGTGCGCTGCCCGAACCATGCGTCGTCCACGACGAACAGCTCGACGCCCATCGCGGCGGCGCGCTCGGCGAGGGCGCGCTGCTGCTCCTGCGAGACGTCGAAGCCGGTCGCCTCCCAGGAGTTGTAGAGAACCGGTCGCAGGCTCTGTGCGTCCGGGATCACATGGGCCAGCTGCCAGGCGTGCCAGGCCCGGCTCGCCCCGCCGAACCCCTCCGCGCTCCACAGACCGGCGAAGACGGGTGTGGCGTACGACTCCCCCGGCGCGAGCAGCAGCAGCCCCGAGTCGTCGTAGCCGGCGCCACCGGTGATCTGTACGAGCCCGTCGGGGAGCCGCTGTACGGAGATCCGCCACGATCCGGACCAGCCGAGCGCACAGCCGTACACCTCGCCGCTCTCCTCGGTCGCCGCGCCGTCGGCGTCGAGTGCGACCCATGGCAGGTACTGGTGCCCGGTGTGGCCGCGCCTGCTGGAGATGACGCTCTCGCCGTACGTGAGCTCCGCCCGCGCGAGCTGCGACTCCGCCGCCCAGCGGCCGTGCAGCCGGCTCAGCCGCCAGCCGTCGCGAGCGGGCAGCGCCCAGGCCGCCGCGTCGGCGCGCAGCAGTTCCAGCGGCGGACCGTCCGGCCCGGCGTGGGCGACGGTGGCCCAGCGCTCGATCACATCGGAGTCGTCCCGCATCCGGTAGTGCAGGGTGAGGGCGAGCCGGTGCACGGAGTCGGTGAAGGCGATACGGAGTTCGTCTCCGTCGACCGTGGCGTCGGCGAAGGCCCACTCGGTGCCGCGGACCTGTGGGGTGCGTACCGAGAGGGCCGGGCGGACGAACCGGGGACCGCCCTCCACGGGGTACTCCTCGCGGCCGTCGAGCGGGGACTCGAAGCCCCTGACGGGTGGCTCCGGTGCTGCGGCCAGGGCCTCGGCCGCAGCAAGGGAGATCCGTGGCCCCCAGTGCAGATGGACCAGCTCGTCCCGTCCGGTGACTCGCAGTGCGTAGCTGCTGCTCGCCCCGGTGAGCAGCCAGGTCCGGCCCTTGTCGCCAGTCTCGATCATCGCATCCCCACATTTCAACAGTTCCGCACATCATCGACCAATGCCGGGTGGTCGGGCAACGGTTTTGCGAGGGATTCACCGGACGGATTCACCGCCGGAGCACGGGGGTTCACCGAGGTATCGACAAGCAAAGACCGAGATGATTGCCTGAGGAATCAATGTCGTATCGTCGCGGGAGTGGCCTTGTCGGCGACTCGCGTCGACGCCAGACACCCCAGGAGTCACTGTGACGCAGCAGTTGCCGCAGATCCCGTCGACGGAACCCGAGCTGGCGGGTGTCCGCAACTTCCGTGATGTGGGCGGCCTGCCCACCGTGGACGGCCGGCGGGTGCGGTACGGACGGCTCTTCCGCAGTGGTCATCTCGCGCACGCCACCGCCGAGGACGCCGCCTTCCTGGGCGGTCTCGGTCTGCACACGGTCTTCGACTTCCGCAATGCGGCCGACCACCGGCTCGACGGCCTGGACGTGGAGCTGCAGGGCGTGCGGAATGTGAGCATCCCGCTCTCCGACCCCGCCGACGGCGCCGAGTTCTGGCGGATGGTCCGCGACGGCGATCTCGACCAGCTGCGCTCGATTCTCGCCAACGGCAAGGGAACGAACCGGATGATCGCCTCGTACCGCGCGATCATCCGGGACCGTACCGCCGAGCACAGCCGGGTTCTGCACGCCCTGGCCGAGGACAGCGTTCCCGCGCTGATGCACTGCGCGGCGGGCAAGGACCGGGCCGGTCTGTCGATTGCGGTGTCACTGCTCGCGGTCGGTGTCGAGCGCGACGCCATCGAGGCCGACTACCTGAAGTCCAACGACGCCCACCGCCGCTACAAGGTGCACCGCAGCGACACCTCGGCGGACGGCATGTCGGCCGAGGTGATGGAGCTGCTCAATCCGCTCTTCGGCGCCCACGCCGACTACCTCGCCGCGGCCTTCGCCGCCATCGAGGAGAACTGGGGCAGTACGGACCGGTACTTCTCCGAGGGCCTGAAGCTCGCGCCCGAGACCCGTGAGCGGCTGCGCGACCGGCTCCTCGACGAGGCGTAGCCGGGCTCGCTCGGCGGTGGTCAGCCCTTGCCGGCCACCGCGAAGAGCAGGTACAGGAAGGCCGCGAAGATGTGTCCGGCGATGAGATAGGCGAACAGCCGGATCACCACGCCACGCGGAAACTTCCGCTCCTGGGCTTCGTAGTTCTTCCTGGACCCGAGCGGGTCGAAGTTCTCTGAATCGGACATGACAGACCTCTCTGGTGACCGGATGAACCGGTCTCAGCGACGGTGGATGCCGCTGCCGAGGCACAGCTCGGCGGCGGGGCTCTGCAGCAGGGTGTGGACGAAGAGCAGCTCGGCACCGTCGCGGCCGACGGCCGCGATCCGGTGCGGGGTGAGCGAGTCGAAGTGCGCGCTGTCACCGGGGGCGAGATCGTGCACGGTGTCCCCGAGCGCGACCCGGAGGTGCCCGACGAGCACGTACAGCCACTCCTCGCCGGGATGGACGCGCACGAGATCACTCTGTGCGCCGTACGGAACCCGGACGCGGAGCGCCTGCATCGCCCGGCCGGAGCCGCCGGCCTGCTGATACATCCAGCCGTCGGCCTCGGCCCCCTCGAACCTCCTGCCGCGGATGATCGCCTCACGTTCCGGGGGCGTCTCGCCGAGCAGTTCGGAGACCGTCGTACCGTAGATCCTGGCAAGACCGAGGAGCATCGGCAGCGACGGCTGCCGACGGCCCGTTTCGAGCCGGGAGAGATGGGCGGGCGAGAGCCCGGCCCGCTGAGCGGCGGTCTCCAGGGTGAGACCACGACCGCGGCGCAGATCGCGCAGGCGTGGCGCGACTCCGGGGAGCTCGTCGGCCACCCCTCCGTCTGGAGTGTTCATGTACCCATTGGGCCAGGAGCTTTCCTCGGAGGCAAATTCCTTGCCTCCGAGGCAAACTCGGCAAATTCTGCAGGGCCCGCCGGGTCAGCGGTTGGCGACGGCCTGCTTCACCAGGGTCCTGCCGAAGTCCCACATCAGTCCGCCGCCGCTGTGCGCGTCGTCCATCACCGCGGTGAACGCCGTGACGAACCGGTCGACGTCCGGCTCCCCGATCACCAGCGGCGGAATCAGCTTGATCACTTCCAGATGATCGCCCGAGACCTGGGTGAGGATGCGGTGCTTCTGCAGCAGAGGCACCACCACCATCTGTGCGAAGAGGCCCTTGCGGGCCGCCTGCAGCATGGTCCAGCGGCTGCGCAGCTTCAGTGACGACGGCCGGCCGAACTCGATGCCGATCATCAGCCCGCGCCCGCGCACCTCGTGCAGCAGCTCATAGCGGTCGACCAGTGCTGCCAGGCGCTCGCGCAGCAGATCACCGGTTCGGCGCGCGCCCGCGACCGTCTCCTCGTCCTCCATCACCGCGAGGACCGCGAGCCCGGCCGCCATCGCCTGGGCGTTGGAGCCGAAGCTCGCGGAGTGGACCAGGACCCGGTCCATCGACGAGTAGACGCGTCTGAAGATCCAGTCCTTGCCGAGGGTCGCCCCGACCGGCACATAGCCGCCGGAGAGGGCCTTGGCGACACAGACCAGATCGGGTTCGACACCCTCCTCGTGCTGGTACGCGTAGAAGTCGCCGGTCCTGCCGAGGCCGGTCTGCACCTCGTCGGCGATGAGCAGCGCCTTGTGCTTGTGCAGCAGCTCCTGTGCGTCCCGCAGGAAGCCGGGCGGTGCGGCGTGCACGCCCTTGCCCTGGATCGGCTCGACGACCAGTGCCGCCACGTCGCCGCGTTTCAGCTCACGGCGCAGTGCGCCGAGATCACCGAGCTCGATGGCGGTGTCCGGCAGCAGCGGTGCGAAGCCGTCCCGGAAACCGCTCTCCCCGTTGACCGAGAGCGAGCCGGTCGTCAGCCCGTGGAAGGCGTGCGTGCAGTAGAGGATCCTGGGCCTGCCGGTTGCGTACCGGGCGAACTTCAGGGCGGTCTCGACGGCCTCTGTACCGCTGTTGCCGAAGAAGACCCGGTCCAGGTGGGGGCTGTGCGTGAGCAGCTTCTCGGCCAGCAGCCCGGGCAGCGGCTGGCAGTCGAAGCGGGTGAGATCGGCGAGCGAGGCGTCCAGGACGTCGTGCAGGGCCTTGCGTACGACGGGGTGGTGCCGGCCGAGGCCCATCACCCCGAACCCGGCGAGCATGTCGAGGTAGTCGTTGCCGTCCGCGTCCCAGAAGTGCGCGCCCTCGGCCCGTTCGTAGACCTTGTCGAAGCCGATGGTGTGCAGCATGCGGGGCAGCTGATGGTTGAGGTATTTCGTGTGCAGCTCGTAGCGCTCGGCGCCGCGCTCCGCGAGGAGCTGCGCCAGATCGAAGCCCTTGGGCCCGTCGTCCTTCATGCCCCGCTCTCCTCGGTCCTTCCGGCCGCTTGCCTGGCGGCCAGTGCGGCGCTGATCCGTCCGGCGATCTCGACAGGTGTGAGCCCGATGTCGGCCAGCACTTCGGCGCGTTTGCCGTGGGCGAGGAACTGCTCGGGGATGCCGAACGTCCGCAGCGGTACGTCGACCCCGGCGTCCCTGAGCGCCTGCCCGACCGCCGAACCGACGCCCCCCGCCCGGCTGTTGTCCTCTACGACGGCGACGAGCCGGTGCCGTTCGGCGAGCGGAGCCAGCTGTTCGTCGACCGGCTTGACCCAGCGCGGGTCGACGACGGTGCAGCGGATACCGCCGCCCGCCAGCAGGTCGGCGGCGCTCAGACAGACCGGGGCGAGCACACCGACGGCCACGAGCAGCACATCGGGATCGTCCGCCCGGTGCAGTACGTCCATGCCGCCGATCCGGTCGATGGCCGGGATCGGCTCCCCCACCGACTCCTTGGGGAACCGGATCACGGTGGGTGCGTCGTCGATGGCGACGGCCTCGCGGAGTTCGGCGCGCAGTTCGTCGGCGTCGCGCGGGGCGGCGATCCGCAGTCCGGGGACGACCTGCAGCATGGACATGTCCCACATGCCGTTGTGCGAGGGCCCGTCGGGTCCGGTGACTCCGGCCCGGTCGAGGACGAAGGTCACCCCGCACTTGTGCAGCGCGACGTCCATCAGCAGCTGGTCGAAGGCCCGGTTGAGGAAGGTGGCGTAGACGGCGACGACCGGATGCAGCCCGCCGGTGGCGAGTCCCGCCGCGGAGACCGCCGCGTGCTGCTCGGCGATCCCGACATCCCAGACCCGGTCGGGGAACGCCTCGGCGAACTTCGTCAGTCCGACGGGGTGCAGCATCGCCGCGGTGATGGCCACGACATCCGGCCGCTCCGCGCCGATCGCGGCGATCTCGTCCCCGAACACCGAGGTCCAGGAAGGCCCGCCGGCCGGGGCGAGCGGTGCGCAGGTCAGCGGGTCCATAGCGCCCACGGTGTGGAAGCGGTCGGCCTCGTCCTGGAGCGCGGGCGGGTAGCCGCGGCCCTTCTCGGTGAGGCAGTGCACCAGCACCGGGCCGTGGAAGCGTTTCGCGCGGTGCAGTGCGGATTCGACGGCCGCGATGTCATGACCGTCGATCGGCCCGACGTACTTGAGCCCCAGGTCCTCGAACATGCCCTGCGGGGCGAAGGCGTCCTTGAACCCCTTCTTCGCGCCGTGCAGCGACTCGTACAACGGCTGTCCGATGACGGGCGTCTGCTGGAGCACGCCCTTGCCCCAGGAGAGGAAGCGTTCGTATCCGTCGGTGGTACGGAGGGTGGCGAGGTGGTTGGCGAGGCCGCCGATCGTCGGGCCGTAGGAGCGCTCGTTGTCGTTGACCACAATGATCAGCGGCCGGTCCCTCGCGGCCGCGATGTTGTTGAGCGCCTCCCAGGCCATCCCCCCGGTGAGTGCCCCGTCACCGATGACGGCCACGACATGATCGCTCCGTCCCAGCACCTGAT
The DNA here is from genome assembly GCF_043200155.1 of Streptomyces sp. NPDC048473. Taxonomy (NCBI): domain Bacteria; kingdom Bacillati; phylum Actinomycetota; class Actinomycetes; order Kitasatosporales; family Streptomycetaceae; genus Streptomyces; species Streptomyces sp. NPDC048473. Next base: position 606 of record NZ_JBICXE010000085.1, on the reverse strand, counting down.
GGGCCTTGGCGATGCCGTCGGCCCAGCCGAGGACGGTCGAGGCATGCGAGTTCTCGATGACGTCGTGCTCGGACTCCTCGCGGGAGGGGTAGCCGGAGAGGCCCCCCTTGCCACGCAGCTTGGAGAAGTCCTGCCGCCCGGTGAGCAGTTTGTGCACATAGCTCTGGTGCCCGGTGTCCCACAGGATGCGGTCCACGGGCGAGTCGAAGGCCCGGTGCAGAGCGATGGAGAGCTCCACCACCCCCAGGTTGGGCCCCAGATGACCGCCGGTCCTCGCTACCGCCTGGACCAGGAACTTCCTGATGTCCTCGGCGAGTTCGCCGAGTCGTGCTTCGCTCAGCGCCTTGAGATCGTGCGGCCCCCGGATGTTCTCCAGAATCGTCACGCTCGGGCCCCCTCTCTGGTTCTGTTTCAGCTCACGGTGACGGCGGGAACCCCCGATGGTGTCCCTGCGTCGTCCATGCCCTCGGCGATCTTCAGGGCTTCTTCGATCAGCGTCTCTACGATCTTGGACTCGGGCACGGTCTTGATGACCTCGCCCTTGACGAAGATCTGCCCCTTGCCGTTCCCGGACGCGACACCCAGATCCGCCTCACGGGCCTCACC
>NZ_JBICXE010000084.1:0-16513 GCF_043200155.1 Streptomyces sp. NPDC048473 | reverse complement strand
CGATGAGGGCCAGGCGGCTCTCCGCCTCGAACTCGTCGCCCCGGTTGGCGAGGGCTGTGTGCAGTTGCCCGACGCGTCTGCGCAGGACGCAATCGGTGAGGTCGGGGCCGTCCACCGGCGGCTCCCTGCACCGCAGGCATCGGGCCGAGAAGTTCAAGAAGTTCCTCATGAAGTTCGACAAAGAGGTGCCTGCCGGCCTGGACGTCCACCTGATCACACACAACCGCTTGATCACTCCCGCGGGACGGCGGGGTCAGGGAAGGGCGGGGCGTTGACGCGTGCCATGCTGGAACTTCCGGTTTATGGCGGCGAGCAGGGAAAGCGGCAGCGTGAGGACAGTGACACGGGCGAGCCGGACGAGGATCTGGGACCGGTTCTCGGCTTCCGACCCCGGACTGTTGCGGCTGATGGCCGGCCTGCGGACAGTCGGCGCCATCGCGCTCACGCTCGCCGTCCTGGCGCTGCTCAAGGCCGATGTGAGCCACATGGTGGCCGGTGCCATCGCGGCCATGGTCGCGACCTTCGCCATCAAGGAGAAGCAGCGGCGCGAACAGGCCATCACGCTCGCGCTCGGCCTGCCCGTGGCGCTCGTGGCGATGTCACTGGGAGCGCTGTTGAGCACCGAGGTCGTAGCGGGCGATCTCTTCTTCCTCGCCTTGATCTTCGCCGCGGTCTACAGCCGCCGGTTCGGTGATCGCGGTACGGCCCTGGGACTCATCGGGTTTCAGATCTACTTTGTGTCCCTGTTCGTCAGAGCCTCTGTCTCCGCGCTGCCGGGCCTGTGCGGAACGCTGATCGTCGCGTTCGTCTGCAGCGCGGTCGTGCGGTTCGGCGTGGTCGTCGAGACGCCCGAACGCATTCTGCTGCGACTGCGCGAGGCCTTCCGTGCTCGCCTCGCCCAATTGGTTTCCGCCCAGATCGAGTTGCTCGATGCCGGGCCGGACCACGTCGAGAAGGCGCTGGAGGACGTACGCCGGCACACCGCGCGCCTTCACCAGAGCGCGATGATGATCCAGGGGCGGCTGGAGGAGGGCACCAGCGACAGCGCCACCGCCTTGCTCGTCCAGCGCCGCATCGCCGACGCCGAGATCGCCGCCGAGCGGCTCGGCGTACTCATCCTCACCGCGCGCAGCTCCGAACGCGCCGATACGCTCACGCTTCATCTGCCGCACGCGCCCGTGCCGACGCCCGGCAACCAGCTGCGGACACAGGACGACATCACCGCGACGCTGCGCCGTGATCTCAACGCGTTGCGCCTGCTCGTCGCCCGCCCGGCCTCGAACAATCGCGGCGCCGCGGTGGCCCACCTGCGCAACCGGCTGATCGGCTATCGGGACGAGGAGAATCTGCCGCGCGCCTCGGCCCCCGTCCAGGACGTCTTCCGCGGCATCGGGGAGGCCGCGCGCGCTGTCATGGGCCTGCGGCTGGCCCTCGACGGGCCCCAGGACGAGTCCGACGACACACCTGCGACGACGCGTTCTCGCGAGGAACTGGACGCCGAGGACGTCGCCATCGCGCAGGCCGAGGAGACCGAGCCTGTCGAGAATGTCCGCAAGGGACTGGAGCGTCCCACGACCCGTGCCGCGGTCCAGGTGTCGGTGGGTTCCGCGCTGGCCATCGTGGGCGGGGAGTTCCTCTCCAGTCAGCGCTGGTACTGGGCGGTGCTGACCTGCTGGGTCGTCTTCCTGAACACGGCGTCCACCGGGGAGATCCTGGTCAAGGGCTACCGTCGGCTGCTGGGCACGGTTCTCGGCGTCGTCGCCGGTGTCGGCCTGGCGGGCCTGGTGGGCCACCACACCTGGACGGCGTTCGCACTCGTGCTGCTGTTCATCTTCGCCATGTTCTTCACCGCACCGCTGTCGTACGCCCTGATGTCCTTCTTCGTCACGGCGGCACTGGGGCTGCTGTACACCCTGCTCAACACCTACAGCTCCGCGGTGCTCGTCCTGCGCATCGAGGAGACCGCGCTCGGCGCCGCCTGCGGCGTGATCGCGGCGGCCGTGATCCTGCCGGTGCACACCGATCGCCGTACCGATGAACTCCTCGGCACGGTGCTGACCCGGCTCGGTGACGTCACGGATGCCGCGGTGGAGCAGCTGAGCGGCGGGCCCGCGCTCGATCTGCTGGACATGGCCAGGGAGCTTGATACGGCACTGGAGGATCTGCGGTCCTCCACGCAGCCGTTGACCCACCCGATCACCCCACTGCGGACCCGCCGCCACACCGCTCGCTACGTCGTGGCACTGCTGGAGACGTGCGCCTACCACGCGCGTTCGCTGGCGGCGACGGCCGAACTCCTCCCGAACAGCAAGAGCGTCGCCGCGGACCCGCTCCTGAAGGGGGCAGGCCGCCGCATCGCCCACAACATCGACGTCCTCGTCGCGCGTGTCGAGGACGACGACAGCGACGGCGTGGTGGAGACCGGCGCGAGTCTGGCCTCCATGCTGGAGACGGACAAGCCCGGCTCCCCCCGGCACGACCGTGTCACGGACCGTGTCCTGCGGCATCTGCAGCGCCTGGACGAAGGGTTGATCGGTCTGGCCCGCCCCCTCGGGGCGTCTGTCGCGACACCCGACCGGGTGTCGTCTCGGGGCGGGGGCGGGGGCGGGGGCGCGTAGCCGGGGCCGGCGTCGCGGCGTTCAGCCCTCGTTCCACGGAAACCGGTGTGTGTGGATCCCGAAGTACGTGAACGACCGGACCTGTCGGACCCCTTCGATGGGGCGGACCACGTCGTTGACGAAATCCAGCATGTCTCTGGGGCCCGGGCAGACCACCTCGGCGGACAGGTCGACGCCGCCGGAGGTGGGCACCGAGTTGACCACCTCGGCCCGCTCGGCCAGATTGTCGGCGACCGCTCGCGGATCGCCGTCCACGGCGACACCGAGCAGTGCCATCGACTGTCCGCCCATGCCCATCGGGTCGGTCACTCCGACCGCCTGAGGTGGTGGGGGTTGGTCAGGGTGATCGGCTGCAACGGGCCGAAGTGTGCCTCGATGGGGTTCGCCCAGGAGGCGTTCGTCGGGGTGAAACACAGTTTTACCTTCTTGTTCTCCGCCCAGCGCAGGATGCGCCAGTTCTTGTGGGCCGGCAGGTTGCCCAGGATCACGTGGATCGGGGCGCCGTCCGGACGCGCCGCACGGATGCTCTTGAGCGCGGCCCGGGTCGGACCGCTGCCCTTGCGTCGCCGGTTGACGCCCCAGAGGGTGTCGTCGCCGACCGAGTAGCAGCCGTGGAAGTACGTGGTGCGGTGGAAGGTCGCCGGCAACCGGTTGGGCTTGCCTTTCTCGGCCCAGCAGGAACGGCGGTCGGACGAATACCGAGCAGGCCGAACTCATCGAAGGCGAAGGTGGCGTCGGGCCGCTGGTGAAGTGCGTACGCGATCTGGTCCAGCTTGGCGTCGAAGTCCGGGTCGGTGGACTCCTTGCAGATGGGCGAAGGCACGCTCCACGACCCAACGTTGGGTGCCCAGTCCGGAGCCGTGCTCGGTGCCCCGGCGGGCGATCACGGGCTTCACGCCGAGTTCCCGGACGAGTCGGCGGTACTTGTCGTGATCGTAGCCACGGTCACCCAGCACCACATCCGGGCGGCGCCCGGGCCGGCCGCGCTTGCCCCGCACGGCGGGCACCGCCTCCAGCAGCGGGATGAGCTGCGTGACGTCGTTGCCGTTGCCGCCGGTCAAGGTGGCTGCGAGCGGGGTGCCGGTGGCGTCGGTGATGAGAGGGTGCTTGCTGCCGCTTCTGCCCCGGTCGACGGGGCTTCGTCCAGTCTTAGATCCCCCTTTAACGCCCGGATGCGGGAGCTATCGACCGCAGCCCGGGAGAAGTCCAGGGCGTTCACGCGGCCCGGCCCGCTCCAGGTGCTGGTGTTCCACGCCGGTCAGTTCGGCAGATGACAAGACTCGCTCCTTGCGTGTACGGGATCACCTTCGCCGTCAGGGGGAGATCTCACGGCACCCACCGTGCCAGGCCGTGGCCTGAGGCGTCCAAGAGATGTCAGCCATCGCAGCCATCGGCGGCGTCTATCGCCGCGCGGCGCCGACAGTTCGGCAGCGGCCCTTCGACGGTGGCGTTCGAGCGTTCCTGCACCCGGGCTGCGGTACGAGGTGAGCAGTGTCTCGTACTAAATCTGTATACCAAAAGCTGTGCGGTGAACGGTGCTTAGCGGCTGCGTTTCGAGCATTGGCAGGCGACGAATGCGTGAGGTCTTGTTCCGTACCCATTTTTGGTATACCAATTAGCCCCCGTTGGACATCTAGCGTCGAGGAGCCCGCCATGTGTGTCGATTCCGCCCCGCCCCCGCCCGGTCGTGTCACCCGTCGCGGCGTCCTGGCCGGGGCCGCCGCTCTGGCGGGTACCGCCGCGGCCCTGTCGGCAGCGCCGTCCGCGGCGGCGCACGGGCGCGCTCCGGGGAGGACCGCCGCGCCTGCGGGTGACCTGGTCGTCGAGGGCGGCACACTGCTCGATCCGGCGACCGGTGAGGTCACAGAGGACGCGGTCGTCGTGATACGTGACGGCCGGGTACGCACGGCCGGGGCGCGGGCACGGGTCGAGGTCCCCGACGACGTGCCCCGCCTCGACGCGCACGGCCGCTGGGTGCTGCCGGGCCTCGTGGACGCGCACATCCACCTCAACACCGCCGCCGAGGCGCGTGAAGCGGTCCGCAAGGGTGCCACCAGCGCTCGCAGCGGTTCCACGAACTTCTACCAGGATCTTGCCGTGAGGGAGCTGGCCCGCCAGGCCCCGGAGCTGGCTCCTCGGCTGCGGGCCGCGGGTGTGTTCGTCACGCCCGACCTGGGCGACACCATCCTGGCCGACCCGGACCTCACGCCGCTGGCACGCCTGAAGGACGGGGTACGTTCTGCCGAGGCACTGCGCCGCGTCGTCGGGGTCAATCTCGCCCGCGGCACCGACGTGATCAAGACACGGGTCAACGAGCGCGCCGGCCTGCCGGAGCAGGACCCACTGGCACAGGTCTACTCGTACGAGCAACTCTCCGAGGTAGTGCGGGCGGCGCGGCGCGGCGGCAAGGGCGTGCTGTGCCACAGCTACAGCGAGCGTGGCTGCGACGACGCGGTCCGGGCAGGCATCCGCTCCCTGGAACACGGGGTGTTCGTGAGCGAGCGGACGCTGCACGACATGCGGCGCAGAGGTACCTGCTTCACACCGACACTGACCGCCATCGCCGGGCTCGCCGACTCACCGAACCCGGTACTCGCCGAACGCGGACGCACCTACCTGCCCATTCTGAAGGAGGCGGTGAGGGCGGCGCACCTGCTGGGCGTCCCGCTGGCGGCGGGCACCGACTCCTCCGGCGGTGAGATCGAACCCATCGGACGCGAGGTGGAGTTGATGCGTGCGGCAGGCCTTTCGGCGCTCGACGCGATCCGCACCGCCACGACCGGAGCAGCCCGGCTCCTCGGACTCCAGGAGACGGCGGGCCGTCTCGCGCGCGGCTTCTCAGGAGATCTGATCCTGGTGGACGGCGACCCGCTCGCCGACGTGTCCGTGCTCAAGACACCCCTTCGCGTGGTGCGCGCGGGCAGGGCGCTCTAGTCGTGCCGGTTCTTCGTTTGCGGATCTGAAGCCCTTGTGCTGCTGCCGAACGGCCGTCGCTCATGGCCTGCCGCGACACCTGTCCCCGTCCTTTCTGCTCAGTCGAAGGAGTCCCCATGACGCCCCCTCCCTCTCCGCTGTCCCGGCGTGGTGTCCTCGCCGGCGCCGCCTCCCTGGCGGGCACCGGTGTCGCACTGTCCGCAGCCACACCCTCGGCCCGGGCCGACTCCCGGAGCCGGCCCGGCAACGCAGTGATCTTCCGTGATGTGCGCCCCTTCGGCGCGACGAACCCCGTGGATCTCACCGTCGTCGACGGCCTGATCACCCGCGCCCGGGCCCCCCGAGGCGCCAAGGTGATCGACGGCGGCGGCCGAATCGCCCTGCCGTCCCTCGTGGACGCCCACATCCACCCCGACAAGACGACGTGGGGCGGTCCATGGGTTTCGCGCCGACCGGCGAACAGCATCGCCGACTTCGCCGCCCAGGACGTGGAGCTGTTCCGCAGTCAGCGCCGGCCGGTGGCCGAGCGGGCCCACGGGCTCATGGCGCACGCCGTGACCCGCGGGACGCGGGCCATGCGTGCCCACGCCGACATAGCTCCGGCCTACGGTCTCACCTGCGTGGAAGGCGTCGCGCAGGCACGCGAACGGCTCGAGCACGCGCTTGACGTGCAGATCGTGGCCTTCCCGCAGCACGGCGTCGTCCGCGCTCCCGGCACGGCGGCACTGCTGACGGAGGCGGCTCGCAGCGGGCTCGTGGACATGATCGGGGGGATCGATCCGATCAGCTTCGACCAGGCCCTGGATGAGCAGTTGGACCTCGTCTTCGACCTCGCGGACCGGTACGGCGTCGGCGTGGACATCCATCTGCACGACCGGGGCGAGACGGGCCTGACGGTGCTGCGCGGCATCATCGACCGCACCCGGGCCCTGTCCCTCCAGGGCAAGGTGACCGTCAGCCACGTCTTCTGTCTGCCCGGTCTCTCCGACACCGAACTGGCGAAGATGGCGGAGGAGCTGGGCAGCCTGGACATCTCCCTGACCACAGTGGCGCCCAACGAGTCGCTCGTCCTGCCGATCGCGAAGCTGCGGGAGCACGGCGTGCGGGTCGGGCTCGGCTCGGACGGAGTACGCGACTCCTGGAGCCCGTTCGGAAACGCGGACATGCTGCACCGGGCACACCTGCTCGGCTGGGTCACGGACGTGCGCCTCGACAAGGAACTGGCGGCCTGTTACGAGGTGGGCGCGCACGGTGGTGCCGACGTCATGCGACTGCCCCGTGCCGACCTCTCCCCGGGCTCCCCGGCCGACTTCGTCCTGATGCGCGCCGAATGCCTGCCGCAGGTCGTGGTGGACATGCCGACGCGCGACATGGTGGTGCACGGCGGGCGGGTGGTGGCCCGGGACGGCGCACTGGCGTAACGGGCCGTTCTGCGTTTCCGCCCCGGTAGCGACCCGTCAGATCGGTACGCGCACAACGTGACGGGATGCCCGGTGCAGGCGGGAAGACTCAGCGACTCGTGGATGCCGGCGCAGATGTGGAAGGCGCAGGACGGCGTACGTGACGGCAGGCACCGGCTGGACAGGCGAGAGGACAGCCGGTACGTGCCGTCATGCCGCGGAGCGAGTTCTTGCGCCAGGTCGTCAGGGTGCGCGCAGCCGAGGAAGCACGCCTCGCGGCCCACAGGCCCGCCATCGCCGCGCCCGAGGAGGTCTCAGACCTTGGCGGGCAGGTGCGCAGGCCGGACCGGTACGGGCAGAAGGCACGCGAGCGGGTGCCACAGAATCCTGCGGCGGTTTGTCGGCGTTCTCACCGACGCAGCAGTCGCGCGATCTCGGTGTAGCCGTGTCGCCGGGCGTGCTGGAGTGGGCTGACACCGTTCCTGTCGGTGATGGAGCGGTCGGCTCCTGCGTCGAGGAGCAGCTTGACGACTTCCTGGTGGTCCTGGCCGCCGTTGCCGAGGATGACGGCCTCCAGGAGCGCGGTCCAGCCGAGGTTGTTCACGTGGTTGATATCGATGTCGATCTCCGGGTTGTTGGTGACCTCCCGTACGTATTCGGCGTGGCCTCGTTCCGATGCGGGGATGAGGGAGGTGCCGCCGTATCGGTTGACGACGGTGTAGTCGGGGTGGGCGGCGGCCAAGGTCCGGGCCATGGTGGCGCTGCCGGTCACTCCGGTCACCAGCCACGGCGTGTCGTGCTGCTGGTCGAGCGCGTCAGGGTCTGCTCCGGCCTTGATGAGGGTCTCGGCCGCCTTCACGTGATTGCCGGTGACCGCCAGCAGGAGCGGGGTCCGGCGGTTCTCGTCGCGGGTTTCCACGTCGGCGCCGCGTCGGAGGGCCTCGCGCACGGCGTCTGTGTCACCGGAGCGTGCCGCTTCGAGGAGGTCCGGACCGGTGGCCGGTTCTGCGGGGGAGTGCGCCGTGGAAGGCGAATGTGCCGGAGACTTCGCGGGTGAGGGGGTACCGCCCTTGGCAAGGGTGGAACGCTGCTGGGCGCTGCTGTCGCTGCCGGACTGTGTGGCGCATGCGGTCGTGACTGCGAGCACGCCCGCCAGTGCCGTGAACAGGATGGTGGAGCGTCGTACAGGTGTCATCTGTCCTCTTTCGGCCCGAATGGCCGCCGGTTCCCGAGCCCTTCGACGGGCGGGAAGCGGCAGCGCCGCGGGACGCCGGGCGCAAGCAGGTGATCTGCACCATCCACTCTCACGTCGCGCACGGGCGCCGCGGTGGGTGAAGTGGCTCGGTGAGGGGAGCAGTGCGGTGGACTGTCGTGTCGGCCGAACGGTTGATGTGCCGCGTCCGCAGGCCGGACGGAGGCATCATCGGCGGGCGTGCGGCGCGGCCGTGTCACGGTGCCTGGGCTGCCGGCCCTGGCCGGGACGCGGACGCGGGCCGGCGGCACCGTGCCGGACTGCGCGGTCGGCTGTCCGGCGGGGGCGGAGGGCTCGGACGGCGGCGTCGAGGCGCTGGGACGGGGAGGGACGCGACGACGGCCGGTGGGCCGGGGCGCAGGAACGGGAAAGGGAGCGGAGGACGCTCGGGCGCCGCGGACGCCGAAGCGGCCACAGCGCCGGAACGTGAACGGAGACGGGCTACTGCGCTGCGCGTGCGGCCCGTCGCGTCCTAAGCGGCGGTCGGTGCCCCGGTGACACGTCGATTGCCGCCGTTGTGCTTCTGCCACAGCCGGTAGACCTCGACGGCCGCGTCGCGCGGCTCGTGGCGCATCGGCAGGCGGCGCTCGGTGTAGTCCTTGGCGAACTCACTGTAGAAGGTGTCGAGTTCGAAATACTTGCGGTCGTCCACGTAGTGCGGCTCGTAAGCATCGCGCGTGGTGAGGAAGACAACCTCGTCGGGGGAGCAGTAGTACAGCGAACCCAGGCACATGGGGCAGGGGTGGGCGAGCACATAGATGGTGGCGCCGACCAGGTGCTCCGTGCCGAGCTTCCTGCAGGCCTCACGGATGGCGAGGATCTCGGCGTGTGCGGTGGGGTCGGAGGTCTGGGCGACCTTGTTGGGGCTTTCGGCGAGGATCTCGCCGTCCTTGACGATGACGGTGGCGAAGGGGCGCCCGCCCTCTTCGACGTTCTGGCGGGCGATGTCGATGGTGCGCTGGGCGAAGTCCATGCGGAGGCCTCCGGTGGAAAGGGGGCGCCTGGTGGGCAGGCGGTGTCCCGGGGGAAGAGAGAGGGGGCGGGCTGGAGGGAACCGTGTCGCGTTCCAGCCCGCCGCGATCAATGGACGGACAGTCAGAAGGGCTTGGTCGGAAGGTACTTGCCGTCAAGCGTGATGACGGCGCGCTCGCCGCCCTCCGGATCGGCGACTTTCTTCACATCCAGCTTGAAGTTGATCGCGCTGATGATGCCGTCCCCGAACTGCTCGTGGACAAGGGCCTTGAGAGTGGTGCCGTAGACCTGGAGCATCTCGTAGAACCGGTAGATGGTCGGGTCGGTCGGAAATCCGCCGGGGACCGATCCACGGGTCGGGATCGTCTGCAGCAGCAACACCGCGTCGGCATCCAGGCCCAGCAGCTCCGCGACGGCGTCGGCGGCCTTCTCCGGCAGAGCGTGCTGGCCGAGCACCGCCGCGGTGACGAAGGCGACCGACAGGCCTGCGGCATCGGCGATCTGCTGCCAGGTCAGGTCCTTGCGGGTCTTGGCGTCGACGGCGGTGGCGGCGAGGATCTGGCGCGCGGTGGGGTCGAACTGGGCGTGTGTCATGAGAGGGATTCCTTTCTGCGGTACCGGCCTTGAGGAGCGGCCGGCGAGTTCGGTGGGGTGGTGGGTCATGCCGCGGCCGCGGCGTCGCCGATCGTCTCGATGGCTCCGGTTGCGATGTCGAATACCCAGCCGCGCAGGGTGAGTGACCGGTCGGCCACGGCGCGAGCCACTGACGGGTGGGTGGCCAGGTTCTGCAGCTGCGCGAGGACGTTGGCCCGTACCAGGGTGGCGACTTCGGGCGTGCCCGGTGCGGCGGGGACGGCAGCGGCGCGGGCGGTCGCGGCGTCCGCGTGCCGCAGCCAGCCGGCGATCACCGGCGTGGCGCTGAGGTCGTGCTCCTCGGCCAGGGCGGTCATGGCTCCGCACGCGGAGTGACCGCAGACGACGATGTCGTTCACGCCCAGTACGGCGACGGCGTACTCGATGCTTGCTGCGACACCGTCCGGTCCCGAGGCGTAGGCCGGGACCAGATTTCCCGCGGTTCGGACGACGAACAACTCACCCGGTTCGCTCTGCGTGATCAGCTCGGGTACGACCCGGGCATCGGAACAGCCGATGAACAGCGTCTTCGGCCGGTGTGTCATGGCCAGACGGGCGAACAGCCTCGCCTTGGCAGGAAAGACATCGCGGCGGAAACGTGCGGGGCCGTCTGTGAGGTCGTGCACAGTCACTCCCTTCGGTGGTTGCCGGCCCGACGGGCTGACGAAGTTCACCATGCATGAGCGGCCCCTATAGTGTCCAAGTCTTGATATCCATAACTTTGATTGATCACATCTATAGTTCGCTGCGGGAGGGGTCCTGCCAGGGGGATCCGATATTGGATGCGGGGTCGTTCGGGGGCCGTGAGTCGCCCGGGGCCGTGACCGGCTCGAACCGCGAAGGCTGCGGCATGTGCTGCCGCTCCGCGCCGGAGAGTCCTTCTGGCCGCCGTGCAGGCAACGCGGCAGGAGCGGCGCGCGAACCGGATGGCAGCCCGGATGCGTGACGGCGGTGCCCGGCAGGCCGCGGCGTGGACGACCACGAGTGCGCAGGCTTCCCTGTCGCAGAGAGCGCTGGTCAGGACGGCGTCGAACTGTCCCGGTTCTCGGTGGTGCCGGCGGCCAGATAGCGCATTGCGGAGGCGCGCGTGCCCGCCACGTGCGCGCGGGCCAGCTCTTCCGCCTTCAGCTCGTCGTGGTCGCGGATGGCTTCGTGGAGCCGCTCGTGTTCGCCGCATATGGGGTCGCCGTCGTTCAGGGCGGAGGTGAGGCGGAACAGGCGCCGCAAGCGCGAGTCGAGGGGGCCCATCAGGTCCTGCAGCAGAGGGTTGCCGGAGGCTTCGACGATCTGCTGGTGGAAGTCGGCATTGTGGGTGACCACCTCGCGCAGCCGACCCGCTTCGGCGGCTTTGCGGCTGAGGAGCAACAGACGCTCCATGTTTCGCAGCTGGGCGTCGGTGGCGCGGCGGGCGGCCAGGCCGGCCGCGAGGCCCTCCAGCTTTTCGCGTACGTCGAAGAGGTGCTCGGCGTCGTCCGTCCCGAGGCCGGCGACCAACGAGCCGCGCCGGGGCTGCGTGATGAGGAATCCCTCCGACTCCAGCTGCTGCATCGCCTCCCGCAGCGGGATCCGGGACACCCCGAGCTCCTCGGCGAGTTCCCGCTCCACCAGGCGATGTCCCGCCGGGTACTCGCCCTCGATGATCCGCTCACGCAGCTCCACATACACCCGGTCCCGCAGGGACTGGTGGGTGTCGCCGATCGAGGCGCGACGGTCAGAGCGGCGGGTGGTCATGGGTTCGGCTCCATATGGCGTCGGCACGGACAAGGCCGTGGCGATGGCCCGTGTCGCAGCCGGCCCCGATCTCACCTTCAAGGCGGGGGAGCTGTACGTCGGTGCGTGGCTGGCCGACACCATGCACGCGCTCATCATCGTCAGCGCCTTCGCCGCCACCCTCGCCTTCCACAACGCCGCCGCCCGTTACCTCTACGCGCTCGGCCGTGAAGGACTCCTGCCCCGACACCTGGGCGAGGTCTCTGCGCGGCACGGATCTCCAGGTGGGGCGGTGATTGCCCAGACCGCCTTCAACCTGCTGCTCGTCCTGGCAGGTGCCGTACTGGCCGCCGACCCCCATACCGTGGTCTTCCTGTGGACAAACAGCACCGCAGTCCTGGGCATCATGCTCATGCAGGCCATGGCCGCACTTGCGGTCTGGGCCTTCTTCCGCCACGACCGGCGCGGCATGTCCGCGGCCCGCGTGGTCTGGGCACCGCTTGTCTCGTTCGCCGGACTCGCCCTGCTGACCGTCCTGGCCGTCTTCCACTTCGACCTGCTGACCGGTGAGACAGGGCTTGTGAACGTCGTGCTGCTGGCGCCGCTGCCCCTGGTCCTTGTGGCCGGTCTGTATGTCGCGCTGCGTATCCGCCGCGATGATCCCCAGCGCTACGCATCGCTGACCACGGCCGACGTGGAAAAGGACTGAAGCCTGGACCGCTTGGCAGCCGGGTCGGCCTTGCCGCGTTGTCAGGCGCCTCTGCCCACGCCTCGCCGGCTTGCTCCTGAGTACCAGGTGATCCGCGTCAGCCGAACCGGTCGGCGCAGGTTCCGCGAGGAGACGGGCCCAGGTTGCCGTGGGCGGAGCCGAAACACCTGGGTTCCGGCTGCGTTGCCGCGCGGCAACGCAGCCGGAACCACCATCACCCGCTGTACGGCGCTTGACCATCGCGGCAGATCGAACGGACCGGCCCCGTGACCATCGGCTCCGCCGGTGCCCGTCCTGGTCCACGACGATCGGGACGGTGCCGAACATCGCGGCCAATGTGCCGAAGACGGCCCGAAGTTCCGGTTCGCTGTCGGGCAGCCGCTCGTCGAAGACCTTCTTGCCGGCCGGAGTGAGCCCATGGCCGCGATGAGCGGCCTTGCTGATGTTCAGACCGAGAAGGACACCTACGTCGTCGGTGTCGTACAACTCAACTTCCCGAATTCCGGGCTCGTGCTGTGCTGGACCGGTCATCGGCGCCGTACACGCGCACCCACGTGAGGCAGACCTGCTGCCCTCGGACGGCCGGGGCATTGCGCCCGGCCGGGCGGTAGCCAGACCCCTCACCAGCATCGCCAACGGCACCATCCGAGCCCGGTGACACCACCTTCAGGTCTTCGCTGCGACAGTGGGCAACAGCCATGCCGGGGGCCGGTGGCCCTCTCGCAGGACCACACATACACACCGGGGCAGCGGACACCGGGCTCTCCCGAGGCAGAAGCCCATAGGTGAAGGAGCGCATTAGCGGGAGTGGTGATTGACCCGCTCTATACTCCAAGCATGGGTCCGGAACTACGCCACCTCCGCTATCTGATCGCGGTGGCCGAGCACGGCAATTTCACGCGCGCCGCCGATGAACTGCGCATCTCGCAGCCGACGCTGTCGCAACAGATCAAGCAGTTGGAGAGAGTTGTCGGCGTTCAACTGCTCGACCGCAGTGGCCGCAGCGTCCGCCCGACCGATGCCGGCGAGGTCTACGTGCGCTATGCGCAGCGCGCCCTCCGGGAGCTGGCAGCGGCGGACCGTGCTGTCCTCGACGTGGCTGACCTCTCCCGCGGGCATCTGCGCCTGGCGATGACGCCGACCTTCACCGCCTATCTCATCGGCCCTCTCGCGCAGGAGCTTCACACCCGCCACCCCGGCGTCACACTGGAGGTGCGGGAGATGACGCAGGACCGCATCGAAGCGGGCCTTCTGGCCGACGAACTGGACCTCGGCATCGCATTCGAGGGAACCCATCTGCCCGGGGTCGTCGCAACCGCGCTCTTCACCGAGACTCTCAGCCTTGTCGTCACCACGCGTCGTCCCGATACGCGCGGTGAGCGGCCGTTGCCGGTGAGCGATCTTGCCGGGCAGCAACTCGCCCTCCTCAGCAGCGACTTCGCCACCCGAAGCCACATCGACAACTACTTCGCTCAGCATCACATCAGCCCGCCGATCGCTGTGGAAGCCAACAGCATCCAGGCTCTTACCGAGATCGTGCAGCGCACCGGCCTGCTGGCCACCGTGCTTCCCGACGCCATCGCCGACGACCACCCCCATCTCACCCCCATTTCCATCGACCCTCCGCTTCCCACCCGCGTCGCCACCCTGCTGCGCAGAGACAGCGCCTACGAGAGCGCCGCCGCAGGCGCCTTCATCCGGCTTGCCCGTGACGTGGTCCAGGAACGCGGCTACACGCCGGCCTGACGCCGGACTCCACGTGCGCGCGAGGACAGTTTCCTCGGCCAGGAGCTCCCGGAGGCTGGCATAGCACCGCTGTCACCCCACCGGCCAGTCCGGATTCCAGTACGGGGCGATCGCCGCCAGGGCCCCCGCCCGCCCGGCGCGGCCGGCGCACCGCGACACCACAGGTTGGGCAGCCGCACCCCACCGGCTGGTCCAGAGCCGTCGCGGACCGGGGCACGCACAGCCTCCAGTGCCGCTCACCGTACGCGCGGGTCGCCGACGCCCGGCCACCGGCCTGGGCATGAACCTCGGCGAGTCGGTTGCTGTACTCGCCGAACAGCAGGTCACTGAAGACGGCGAGGTATACGTCGAGCGCCGGGGCATGGGGCATCACAGCGCGGTAGCCGGGCACCAGCCCGGCGGGGAGGTCGAAGTCTTGGGCGAACAGGTCCAGTTGATCGTCGGTGGTGATCTTCGCGCTGCTCCCGACGGTGTCGAGTAGCCAGTACTCCTCCGTCGTGTGGCAGACCAGCAGGTCTACTTCCCGGGCCGTGCCAGTGGCCATCCCTGTGAGGGGGCCGGTGGGCAGAACGTCGCCGTCAAGGACGGGGGCGTAGAGAGAGGGGTCGTAGTGGCGGGTTCCGGAGGCGGGGTCGCGCCGGTAGTCATCGACCACCTGGTCGGAAGCGGTGACCGGGGCCTGCGGGGTCGCGGACGCCAGGCCGTCGGGCGTGGCGGGACAGCCTGCTGCTGCGGCGACCTCGCGGGTGGTCGCCGCAGCGATTTCGAGTGTGTAGCAGGGACTGGCGGCGCTGTGGGTGATGGCGCGGTGGAACAGGCCGCGGGCGCGGTTCATCACCATCAGACAGGCCACCGAAGCGGCCCCGGAGGACTGTCCGGCCACCGTGACGTTGCCCGGGTCGCCGCCGAAGGCGGCGATGTTCTCACGAACCCAGTGCAGGGCGGCGACTTGGTCGAGCAGACCCCGGTTGTCCGGGTAGGAGGTTCCTTCGGCAGCCGGGATGTGTCCGAAACCCTCGAAGCCGAGCCGGTAGTTGAGGGTGACCACGACCAGACCGGCACGGGTCAGTGCGGTGCCGTCGAAGTCGGGCTGGGCTGAGGAGCCGAAGGTGTAGGCACCGCCGTGGATCCAGACCAGAACAGGCAGGCAGCCGCCGTCCGGGGCAGGGTCCAGATATTGACGGTGAGGATGTCCTCGTCGTCAGGGGACCACGCGGGTGCGCCGGGCAGCTGCGCCGACTGCGGGGCGATCGCGCCGAAGTCCGTGCAGTTCCGCACTCCGGTCCACGCCGGTGCCGGGCGTGGTTCCCGGAACCGGTTGGCGCCGAACGGTGCGGCGGCATAGGGAATGCCGAGGACGGCGACGACGTCGGGAGCGGCCCGATGGCCTTTGACTGAACCGTTCCTCGTCTTGAAGATGTCCAAGGAGTCTGCCTCTCGCTGCACGCCAGGCCGCCGTGTGGGGGCTGAGCCTCAGCTTTCCATCGCTCGGTGCCTCAGGACCAACACCAAGATCATGATGATTGACGCATCGACGAAGTTAATCCCCCCGCCGCTCAGAACACGTCGCGGTCGACTGGTCGGCTGACGACCCAGCCACCCGGTGAGAAGAGCGACGATCACCGGGCATCCGTCCAGCCGGGCACCTGGTACTGACAAAGTGCGAACTGGGCCGGCGCCCAGCCCTTCGGTGGCGCCCCCCGGTAAGGCTGTCCCCCCGCTTTCGTGCTGCGGGGCACTGACTTCCTCGTTTATGTACTGAGCCTGCCGGAATGGAGCGCGCGGGGCAGGCCCCGGTCCCCGTGACGGGACGCAGTACGGCCGGAGCCGCACCCGCCGGGCCGGGTCACTGGCTGCGGCAGCCCCTGCCGCAGCCGCACCAATCTCTGCCAGCCCTGCGAGCGAGCGCTGAGAGCCAGTGGACAGGACGAAGAGGTGCTCATCGCGCCTGCTCGACGTCGTCCCGCTCCCGGCTGGCCCGCATTTCAGCGCCGGCCATCCACCGGTAGAAGCCGGAACGGGAGACCTTCAGTATTCGGCACAGCCGCTTGACGCCGAAGGCGCCACGGTGCTCGTCAACGAACCGGAAGCGGCTCACCAGCTGGTCTCGCCCGCAAAATACTTCGCGGCCCTCCGCGGGATCTCCCGCTCGAGCTCGAGTTCCTTTACCCGCGCCCGCAGTTGCTGGTTCTCCCTCTCCACGGCACTGGCCTCGCCCGCCCCCGGCCGTGTGGCCTGTTCGGCGTCCCGCACCTAGATTTCGCAGTGTCTCGTGGTTGACCCCCACGTCCTTGGCGACAGACGCGTACGTTCCACCCGGGCTGGCGTGGTACAACGCGACGGCATCCGCCCGGAACTCGGGCGAGTACTTCGGCCCGAACGGGAACTCCTGTCCTATGGATCTTCACGATCCAATGATCAGGGTGTCCACGATCAAGGGTTAACCCCAAGGCCGGGTAGTTAGCGTTCTCGCAGGTCACGCAAGGGGTGTTGACGGGTTTCTGATGTAGAGCAACGGAGCTCGTTGGTACAGGCAGTC
>NZ_JBICXE010000083.1:0-16759 GCF_043200155.1 Streptomyces sp. NPDC048473 | reverse complement strand
GCGCGCGGTCTGCTCCGCAGACGCGACGCGGTGCCGCTACGCGGCACTTTCCCGGAGCGCTTCGCGCTCCGGGTTGCTGGGTCACTCCGTGACCCAGGGTCATGGTCGGCGCGGAGCGCCGACCATGACGATCCGTCAGGGCGGATCGCGATCAGCCGCTCCGCGCCTGCTCGAAAGCCCGCTGCGCGGGCGGCTGGCTAGGTGGGGGTTGGCTCGGTCGGATGTGCGGTGACGGGTAGTCACTGCTTCTCGCGGGCGTGAGGGGGTGGCATCTGGTCGGATCCGGTCACTGTCGAACACTTCCGAACTTTGCATGCGTCACCCGTGTTGGCAGGATAGGTTCTGTGGTGACGATGCACCACATCCCCCGCGTGGCGCCTCCTTTGAGAGCAGTCGGAAAGAGCAGCCGGAGACACTTCTAAATCGGTCTGCTGAATCCGGTATGAAAGCTCTTCTGAGGGCGCGTCATTCTGGGGGGCCGATATTCGCTGGGCTGACATCGCACCAGGTGTTCGCCGGATAGCTCAAGGAGGAATTAAACGGTATGGCACAGGTGAATCAGCCCGGGTCCGCTTCGGACGGCGGCCTGGACCCGCACCAGATCGAGGCCGTGGATGCGGCGCTGCGGCGTCTGTCGGTCCCGGCCGGCGGTGTGCCTTCTGGGGGGCTGCGGACCCAGGTCATCGCCGCTACCGGGTCCGGGAAGACGCGGATCGGGGCGGAGGTCGCGAATCGGCTCGCCGCGAAGCGTGTGCTGGTCCTGGTCCCGACGCTGGACCTGCTGACGCAGATGGCCGGGGCGTGGCGGCGGGCGGGTCGGGGTGGGGCGATGGTCGGGGTGTGCAGGCTGCCGGCGGAGGAGTCCGACGGGATTCCGTGCACCACCGATGCCGGTGAACTGGTCGAGCTGGTGAGGGGTCTGGACGTGGTGACGGTGGTCGCGACGTACGCCTCGGTCGGCCGGGGGGTGCTTCAGCGGGCTCACGAGGCCGGCCTTGCACAGTGGGACCTGATGGTGGTCGATGAGGCGCACCGGACGAGTGGTGATGCGGCGAAGCCGTGGGCGGCCGTGCACGATCAGGCGAGGATTCCGGCGGTGCGGCGGTTGTATATGACGGCGACGCCGAGGGTGTGGGAGGCCCGGGATGGCGGGGCGCCGCGGCTGGTCGCGAGCATGGACCCCGACAGCGATGTGTTCGGTCCTGTGGCTTACGCGCTGTCGCTCAGTGAGGCCGTGCGGCGGGGGATTGTTGCGCCGTATCAGGTGGTGTGTCTGGACATTCGTGATCCGGGGCTGCATGCCGCACTTGTGGAGGAGGGGGCCGGGTCGCGGGCGGCGCGTGGGGCCCGGCTGGCGGCGGTCCAGACCGGTTTGATGCACGCGGCGGCCAAGGAGCGTTTCGGGCGGGTGCTGAGCTTCCATTCCCGGGTGGAGGACGCGGAGGCGATGGCGGCCGGGGTGCCGGCCGTGGCGGCCGCCCTGGCCGAGGACGACCCGCAGACGTACCCGGGCGCGGACCGGGTGTGGGCGGACTGGCTCTACGCGGACCACTCCCCCACCCACCGCCGCCGGACACTGGCCGAATTCGCTTCGCTTTTTCTTGGCGGGGCGTCTGATAAACGCGCCGCATTGCGGGTGCTCAGTTCCGTGAAAGTGCTTGGGGAAGGGGTGGATACGGCGGAGTGTGATGCGGTGCTTTTCTCGGACGCGCGGGGGTCGATGGTCGACATCGTGCAAATGGTCGGGCGTGCCCTGCGGACCCGTCCCGGACGCGGGAAACTCGCGACTCTGGTCGTGCCGGTATTCCTCGGGCCGGGCGAGGACGCTGATGAAATGCTGACCTCGGACGCCTACACCACCCTCGCGAAGGTCCTCGGGGCCCTGCGGGCACATGACACGGACATCATCGAGGCGCTGACCGACTCACGGGCCCGCAGCGGCCGGAAGAACACCGACGGCCACGACGGCGACCACGACGACGAGGATGTCCTGGACGACGGCGGGGACGTCCTGGAGGGCGGCGCCCCGGCGCGGGCGCGGGTGGGTGAGGGGGCGGCCGGGGTGCTGCGGTTCAGCGAGGAGCGCGACCCGGCGGTCCTGGCGCGGTTCGTGCGGCTGCGGGTCATCGACCCGGAAGGGGCGTACTGGCGGCGCGGGGTCGAGGCTGCCACGAGGTGGCTGCGCGAGAGCGGGAACACCGCGCTGCGGGTGCCGTACGCGTACGTCACGCCGGACACGGAGGACTGGGGTGGGGTGGGCGGGTACCCGCTGGGGCGGTGGCTTGCCGACCAGCGGCGCTACTACACCGACGGCACCCTGGGGGCGGAGCGTCTCGTGGAGTTGGAGGCATTGGGGATGGTCTGGGCCGAGCGGGATGCGGCCTGGGCGGACGGGGTGGCCGCGGCCCGGCTCTACGCTGCTGCCCACGGCCATTTCCTGCCCCCGACCGGTGCGGTGTGGGCGGACTACCCGATCGGGGTCTGGGCCAAGAACGCCCGCGCGGCGGCCCGTCGGGCCGCTGAGAACGAGAAGCTCCGCGCGGCCGGGCGTCCCGTGCCGTCGGCGGCCGGGGCGATGACCCAGGCGCGGCGGGACGAGCTGGACGCGATCGATCCGGGGTGGTGCCCTGCCTGGGACACCGGGTGGCAGCGCTGCCTGCGCCTGGTCCAGAACCACGTCCGGGCCGGCGGACCCCTCCCGGCGGCCGCGGGCGACATCGTCGTCCAGAGCGAGGACCTCGGACGCTGGGTCACGGCGCAGCGGTTGGGGTGGGACCAGCTTGTGCCTGTACAGCAGTGGATCCTGGAGAACACCCTCAAGATCACACCGGCCGAGGAGGACGAGCGGCCGGTGAAGCAGACGCAGGATGCGAAGTGGGCGGCCAACCTGGCAGCAGCACGGCAGTTCCACGCCCGTGAAGGGCACCTGCGGGTGCCCCGCAAGCACGCCGAGCACCTGGCGGTGGAGGACGCGCTGTCGGGCCGTCAGGGCGGCGCTGACGGGCCCGTGGTGGTCAGGCTAGGGACGTGGCTCGACAACGTCCGCAAACGCTCTGGGAAGCTCCCCGAGCAACGCCGGGCGGACCTCGATCAGCTCGGGATGCGCTGGTAAACGGCCGGATCGGGATCCTCGCGTACACGGGCGGGGATCTCGGCAAGTACGTGCCCACCCAGTTCGTCGGCGCGGCCACCGGTCCCGAGGGTCCGCCGCGGGGGCGGGGGCGTGGCCGGGCGTGTGGCGGCCGGCCACGCCCCCGCCCTCCCCGCGAGCGCTCAGTCCGCGCCGCTCGCCGGCCGCCGCGGACACCTCCGAGCGCAGCCAGTCCGGATCAACCTCCGCCCAGCCCGGGATCCTCACTCTAGATGCAGCCTTCTCAACCAAGTTGCCGCCTTGCAGGTCAAGCGCTATTGAACGTCCGCCTCAGCGTCTCTCAGCTACCTGCATCTACACAGGTCAGGCCGATAACACAGCTTCACCATGAACGAGAACGCACACCGACCAGCGCCGCGCCTACACGGCCGGAACACTGGACGCCGGGCGGGTCACCGAGCTCGAAAAGCTCGGGATGGTGTGGTCCGAGCAGGAAGCGGCCTGGGCGGACGGGATCTCCGTCGCCAAGGAATACGCCGCAGTGCACGGCCACTTCCTCCCGCCGACCACCGCAGTCTGGGAGGGGCATCCGATCGGTGTGTGGGCGAAGAACGCGAGGGCTGCGGCCCGTAGGGCGCGGGAGAACGAGGAGCTGCGTGCGGCCGGCCGTCCCGTGCCCTCGGCGGCCGGGGCGATGACCGAGGCGCGGCAGGACGAGCTGGATGCGATCGATCCGGGGTGGTGCCCTGCGTGGGACACCTGGTGGCAGCGCTGCAACCGGCTCGTCCAGAACCATGTCCGGGCCGGCGGGACGCTCCCGGAGGCTGCGGGCGACGTCGTCGTCCAGGGCGAAGACCTCGGACGGTGGGTCACCGCGCAGCGGTTCGGGTGGGAACAGCTCCTGCCCGCACAGCAGTGGATCCTGGAGAACACCCTCGGGCTCCAGGCGGCCGGGGGCAATGAAAGGCCGGTGAAGCAGACGCAGGACACCAAGTGGGCGGCCAACCTCGCGGCAGCACGGCAATTCCACGCCCGCGAAGGACACCTGCGAGTGCCCCGGAAGCACATCGAGCAGATGGAGACGGAAGACGGCCCGACAGGCCGTCAGGACGGCACTGACGGGGCTGTAGTGGTCAAGCTCGGCACGTGGCTCGACAACGTACGCAAACGCGCCGCGAAACTCCCCGAGCAGCGCCGGACCGACCTCGATCAGCTCGGCATGCGCTGGTAGACGGCCAGGGTTCAGACGCGTGGTGGGGCCGGGATTCGATGGGGATCCCGGCCCCTCTCACGGCTGCGCAGGGAATACCTCAGGAGCTGGCGCAGGAGATCGGGGCGCTGGCCGAGATGACCGTCGTTGCAACCGTGCCCATGTGCGTATTCGTCCTCCAAGCCAGGAGGGATGCCGCTATGGATGCAAACACTGTCACCGCCATCTGTGCCACAGCTATTGCTTCTGCTTCATTCGCTGTCTCGGTCCAGCAAGGGCGAGCTGTCCGAAAGCACAACCGTCACTCGGTACTGCCGGTCCTTCAGATCTGTAATCAGCGTCGTGTCCGTGACATGACCGGGATGAGCCTGCACAACCATGGGTTGGGTCCTGCTTTCGTCACTCATTCAAAGGTGTGGCTGGACGGGGTTCATGTGGGGCAGTGGGACTGGGAGTCGATGGAATTGCTCCGTAGCGAGTTACGGGAGACCGTGCGCGTGACGGAGATGAACCGCCGGCCTTGGATCCTGCCTGCTGGCAGTTCCCGGTCCCTTCTGTCTGTGGACCACTACGACGATGGGCAGCACGGGGACATGTGGGATCTGATCGTCAATCGGCTCGCGGTGGAATTCACATATCAGTCCATCTACGGAGGGGAAGACTTCCGGCTCTCCTATCGCCTTGAAACTGTCTCCTCCTGATCCTGACTGCGGCGGCGCGGCAGTTCCACGCCCGCGAGGGGCATCTGCGGGTGCCCCGCAAGCACGCCCGAGCACTTGGAGGCGGAGGACGCGCTGTCGGGCCGTCAGGGCGGCGCTGACGGGCCGTGGTGGTCAAGCTCGGCATGTGGCTCGACAACGTACGGCGACGGGCCGCGAAGCTCCCCGAGCAGCGGCGTGCGGACCTCAATGCACTCGGCATGCGCTGGTGAGGTCGCTCCCCTGGCCGGGACAGTGCCTGGGCCTGGTGATCCATCACAGGGGCCTGGTGAGCTTCGGGGAGGGCCGATAGTGGGCGACTCCTGCGTAGGACATCCCCAAGGAGACAGTGAGGATCTTGGCATCGAGTTCGTCTGCGAGAGCGAGCAGACGTGTGGAGCGCAGGATGCGCGGCAGGAGGCCGACGGGAGCGAGGCTGTCGCGGATGTGGGCGGCGCCAGCCGGTCCGTGGTCTGTTCGGGTGAGCCGGGTAACAAGCAGGTGGGGGTTGTCCGTACCGAGTCGGCTCCGGTGCTCCTGGCAGCGTTGCAGCGCCGTCCAGGTCGCACTGTCCAATGGGAGGTGCACTGATCTGCCGGGGAACCGGACGCTGTGGCGGTCGGGGGCGATGCCGGCGTCGGTGAGCTGGCGCAGCTCGGTGATGGTTGCTGCGTGCAGGAGGGCGGCGAGGCCGATGAAGGCTTCGTGCGGGTGGATGTCGTAGTTGGTGGTCCACCGTTCGTACAGGGCGCGCTGCCTGCCTGCGGTGAGGGTGGGTCCGTGAAATCCCCTCTGTTGTACGGCAGTTATCGGCTCGGTGGGGTTGTGGAGGATGCTCTTGGAGCGGTGGGCGTAGGCGAAGAACTGACGCAGCCCTGCGAGGCGGGAGGCGCGGCGGTCCGGGGCCAGGGTGAGGAAGGATTCCAGGTCGGTGGTGGTGATGCTCGCCCAGCTCGTATGTCCCTCGGGGTGGAGGTGGAGGGCCAGGTCACGGATGGTGTCCAGGCGGATCTCGATGGTCTTCAGTTGATTGGGGTGTAGTCCGAGTTGGCGGGCTTGCTCGCGCTGGAGCAGCAGGAAGTCGGCGAAGGCGTCGGCCTGGGGACGCAGTGGGGCGGGGATGGCCTCGATGCGGCGGGTACGGCGGGTTGCTGCGCGCCGGTCGGCGAGGTCTGGTGGCGGGGCGAGGTGGCCGCGGGTGCGGAAGAAGTCGGTGAGTGCCCCCACGAGTTCGGGGGCGTTGCTGTGGGCGTGGGCGAGCAGCGTGCCGGGATCACCGGTCGTGGTCGCGATGATCAGGCGTGCGGTGGTGGCGACGACGTCTGCCGCGTAGATGGGGTGGCGGTGATCGGCGAGGTGTGCGGCGAAGTCGCTCCACCAGGGTGGTGCGGCGGGCATGCGCTCGGCCCAGCCGGTCGCGCGGGTGATGACGGTGTGCGGTGAGTGCTCGTAGCAGCGTTTGCACAGGCCCTTGGCCCACTGGCCGCTGGTGCCACAGCGTTCGCAGCATGCCGGGGGCGGTGCGGTGGTGGGATCGGTACAGGCCCGGCACCGCCGAGTCGCCGCGTCGAGGGTGCGTCGACGCCCGCAGTGCTGGCACGGGCCCCGTGCCGGTCGGCCTGCCGAGCGGTGTCGGCATACCGCGCACAGGTCCTGGGAGGATCGTCGTGGAGCGCCGCACAGGGCGCAGGTTCGTGAGCACCAGGCGCAGCGGCCAGTGTCGGGGCACAGCCGGCGCAGGCGGTGGCAGACCGAGCAGGTGTCCTTGGCCGTCCGGGGCACTGCAGTGGCGGGCGCGGGTGGGATCGCGGTCGTCTTGGGGGCGGTCACAGCGGCGGGAGAGATCGGTGGCGGGGTACGGGCTGTTGCTGCGAAGGCTGCCGGGCCGGATCGGGGGCGGGGCGCGGCGGAGGGGTTGAGGGTGCGGTGGATTCTTGCAGGGTCAGCAGGTCGCCGGGGGTGCAGTCGAGGGCGGCACACAGGGCGGCCAGGGTGGAGAGCTTCACCTGGGAAGGCTGCTTGGTGAACAGCGCGGAGACCGAGGCGGCGGACAGCTCGAGACCGGCCCGCTCGGCCAGGAGGCGGCGCAGCTGCGTGCCTGTCCAGATGCCGCGCTGTGCAGCGGCGATGCGCAGCTTCCATTCCACCTCGGGTGGCGGGGCGGGGGTTTCCACGGCGTGGAGAGGGGGTGTGGTCACGGGGGCTCCGGGGGTCAGCCGGCCAGGCCGGTGATGGCGGTGAGCGTGGCGCGGCGCCAGGCGTCCTCGACGAAGGTGAGGCAGGGCCGGACGTAGGCCATGGTGGAGGCGATGTGGTGGTGTCCGAGCAGTTGCTGGACGGTGAGCAGGTCCATGCCCTGTTCGTAGTGATGGGTTGCGCAGGCGCGGCGCAGGTCGTGCGGGGTGAACCGATCGCCCCCGGGTCTTGCTTCGGTGTCCAGGTGGCGGGAGAGGCGGTCGCGTACGGTCTCCGGCTTCAGCGGCTGGCCGTGGGCGTCGCAGAACAGCGCGGTGGTATCGGGGAACAGGGGGCGGATGTCGCTCTGGTACCAAGCAAGGATCTGGTCCAGGCCGTCCAGCATCGGGGCCCATCTCGGGCGTGGTCCCGAGGCGTTGGCCGCCTTGCCGAACCGCACATGGAGCTTGCCGGACGGACCCAGTTCGGGGTGGACGTCGTACAGTTCGAGGCGGAGTGCTTCACTCAGCCGCGGCGCGGAGTGGTACAGGGTGCGCCACAGCGCGTAGTCCCGTGCCGCGGCCGGGTAGTCGGATGTGACGGTCAGGCGGGCGCGTGCGTGAGCGAAGAAGGCCGTCAGGCGCTCGGCCGTGGGCGGCAGCCGGCGGGAAGGCTCGTCCCAGACATGGCGCAGCCGGTTGAAGCGGTCCAGCGGATCACCCACGGTGGTGCCGTACAGGGCGCGGATCTCGGCGGCGTAGCGCAGGCGCACGAACGTGTGGAACGCGCGCAGCATGTCCAGGTAACGGCGTCTGGTTCCCGCAGTTCGGCCCGCGAGCAGCAGAGTGTGGAGCATCGCGTCCACATGGGCCGGCTCGATCTGCCACACCGGGCGGTCGAAGTGGGCCAGCACCCGTGGAAGCAAGGAGGTGTAGGCGCCGATCGTCGTCGGGGCGAACCCCCGCACCATCCACGTCGCGGCGAACGCCTGGACGCAGCCGGCCTGGAACACCCACACGTCCGGTACCCGACCGGCATCAGGGACGAGGCTGGTCAGCCCGCCCTGAACCAGCCGAAGAAGAGGCTTCTCCCCCACACTCCACCGCCATCACGTCAACGACTCTTCGATTAAGGCAACGCCTGAACAACAGGCGTGCCACCGAAGACATCAACGAGGCGGCTGGAGAAAGGCAACTCCCGCCTTACGAACAACCCCGCGCCCCACACTTTTCCCGCCGGTACTGCTGCGCCTCATCGCACACGATCACATACGGGCGGCGCGGCAGGCTCTCGCGCAGCAGTTTGTCGAACGCGGTCGGTGTGCCGGGCATCTTGCAGTTGAGCCGCATCTGGTGGAACAGCTCCTCGCGCAGGTCCTTCGGCCCCGGGCGGGAACGGGCGAAGTCCAAGGGGAGGATCAGGTCCGGGTTCATCTCCTGGATCGTGGCGCGGGTGGAGAAGCTCTTGCCGAGCCCGGGGTCGCCGTAGAGCACGGACATGGCCCGCGACTCGACCGTGTCGATGACGGTGTCCTTGATCTGCAGCAGGGTGTCCGTGGCCACCAGAGTGGAGTCCTTGAGACCGAGGAAGTGCTGCGGGCGCAGATCGGGGCGGCGCCTGGATGTCTCGCTCGGCGGGGCGGCGGACTGGCGGCGCTGGCCAATGTGCTTGCGCTTGGGGGCAGTTGTCACGAGATGTCGTCCTCGGTGTTCTTGGATGCGGTGTCGGTGGGCGCGGTGCTGGTGGGGTCTTGGCCGGGGCGTTTCCACGCAGCCGGGATAGGAGTCAGGGGCCGGTACGGCTGCTCTCGGCGGCGGGGCGCGGCGGGCGGGGTAGTGCCTTCGAGTTCGGCACGGGCCTCCTGCTCGGTCATCCGCAGGGCACGGACCGGCAGTTCGGGCTCTGTGGACGGCAGGTGGCGTTCCCGCTTGCGCTCCGCGGAGCGTTGCAGAGCCTGACGCAGCACCCTGCTGTGCTCGGCGCGCTCGCTCAGGACCTTGGCGCGCAGTTCCTCGCTGGCCTCGTTGCTGAGGAAGGCCCGTCCCAGGTAGCGGTTGCCGCGGAAGGTGTACAGGTCGATCTCGTGGCTGTGGTGCGGCATCCACCGCACCCGCACCTCGAGCCCGATCCGGCCCACCCCGTTCTCGGGCATATAGGCGCGGCCCGCGAACTCGACCCCGTGACTGGTGATCTTGTGGACCTTGTTGTCGCTCTCCAGCATCAGGGCGCGCAGCTCGGACGCACTCGGCTCGGGCCGGATCTCGGCGGGGTCAGCCTGCCAGGCCTCAAGCGGCGTCATACCGGTGCGCTTGATGACGTGCTGGGTGTTGTGCTTGTGGACCCACTCGCCCAGCAGGCCGACGAACGCCTCGAAGGTCAGCGGCGGGTCCGTCTCGCCGAGGCGGCAACGGTGATCGAGCCGGGGTGCTTTCGTGTAGCGGGGCAGGTCGGCGAAGAAACGCGTCATGCTCGTCAGGTTCAGGCGTTCCACGCCGCCCTTGTGACGGGCGCTGCGCACGCGGTGCACGGGCACACCGAGGAGCCCGAAGGCGCGCAGCACTGTCTTGGACAGAAAATCCGCGCCGCCGTCGACCCGCACCAGGCGCGGCAGCCCGCCCGGCGGACCGTACGGAGCCTCGCGCAGTACGGAGGCGCGTACGGCCGCCAGGACCGAACCCCGGTGCGCGGAGCCAGCGGTGACCGCCCAGCCCATCACATAGCCGGTACCGCGGTCCTCGAACCACGTCACCCACACCCTCGACGGCTTCTTGTCCGGCATCATCACCACGGTCTCGGCCTGTTTGTGGTCGCCCTCCCACACCTCGTTTCGGGCCACCGCCGGCCGCTGAAAACACGGGTCGAACCCCCGGGCCGCCGGGATCCCCTCCCGTAGGCCCGCCATGAAACCCGGATCGAGATCCCGGGCGATCGCATCGTGCAGCGTCGTCAGCCCCGGCGGCTTGCGCCCCGCCGCCACCGCCACCTCGACCAGGCGCTCGTGAGCACGCTTCACGTTGCCCTGATAGTCAGCGAGGACCTCGATGACCTCCTCGGTGATCCGAAACCGTGTGCGTTCCGGCTTCTCCGCACTGCCGGTCTCCTCGGCGCGTGCCAGCCAGGTCCACACCGTCCTCTTGTGCACACCCACCGCGTCAGCGACCAGCCGTACATGCGCCGTCGTCAGCTCCCCCGCGGCCCGCAGCCGCAACAGCTGAGCCACCGCCGCAGGCCGCAACTCATCCCGATGCCGCCCCAGGCCGTCATCCACGGCCCCAGGGGCGTCGCCGTCCGCCGTCACCGGAGCTGGCATGCACACACAGAGCGAACCGGTAACCAAGCAGTGATCACAGTGTCAGCCTCCGGGCGGTCAACAACCGCCCCACACAGGGCAGTTCACGTAACGCCCGCGAAAGGCGCGCCAGGAGTGACGCTAGAGCTCACGCACTGAGAGGCAGCCCGAGACCTCCCCCAAGACGAGTGACACCCACTCGATCCACTCCCGGCTCGGGCACACACGCGCTATAGAGCTCTCCACAAAGGAGATTCGACGAACACGCCACCCGCCGGTCCGGGATCACCACCACCGAATCCGGATCGCCGCCACCAAGATCAACCAGTCGGCACGGCCAATGACCAGCACAAAAGCGATCCCGCATCAATGGCGAGGAAACCCGAACACCCCAGGCTCCCTTCCCCGAACCTCACAACGGCGGTCTGGATGGCGTCCAGGGCGCGGGCGACATCGAGGAGCCGGTACGCCTGAGCGCGGCTGATGCCGAACTCCTTCGTGCAGTACGACTCCCACGAGACGAACCCGAGAGGGATCCAGACGCGGGCTGCGTGCGCGTCGCGAACCCGGGCCGCGAGCACCGCGACCGTACGCCGGACGTCGTCCATCGCCTCACGCAGCCCGGCCGTCACCTCCCGGGCCTGTGCCACGTCCAGCAGCCGCCCGACCGGCCGGACCGGTTCGGCGGCCTCGCCCCGGTCCCCGCCATGCTCGCCCATGCCTCCATCGTGCACCAAGGCCAGGCCCGGGAAGGCGGGGTTTGTCCCACACGATCGCAGGCGTGACCGATGACCAACCCCCAGCCGTGGCCGGGCGGTGCTCGTGTGACGCGTGTGACCAACCGGCCGACCCCGCTCCTGTGGCAGATATCTCCAGGTCAGAGCGTGTGACGTCACACGGACCGGGGCGGATGTGACGGGCGGTGTGACCACTTACCACCGGCTTACCACGGCCACTTACCACGCCGAACGGGCCCGGTCAGCCGGTGTTGAGCACCTGGACCTCACCGACCCGCACGCCGAACGCGGTCTGCCGGGTCTCGGTGAACTCGCCGCCGTCACCGAGGGCCGGCGCCGTCCAGGTCACGGTCCACGTCGCGATCGCGGTCCCCTTGAAGCGCTTATCCGGTTCGTCGCTGGAGGTCCGCTGGTAGCGGTGTCCGCAGTCCGGGGAGAGCGCCTTTCCTTTGTCCGGGGTGTACGGGGTGCCGGGGCCATGGCAGGTGACGGTGGTGCCGTCGCCCATGTCCCACCGGATCGCGGCCACCTTCGCGGTGGCGGTGACCGTGACGCCGCCCGCCGTCGCTGTCGCCGTGGCCGGTCCGTACGTCGTAGGCGACGGTGTCACCCACATCCACATCGGCATCCCGACCACGTACCGCCCGGCCGCACGCGGACTCGCCACCTTCGGACCCACCAACCGCATGGAGTCGACCGCGCGGCGCGCCACCAGCTCGGGATCAATCGTGGGCGCGGCCGGGCCGGCGGCGCCGTTGGGTACGAACACCACGCCGACCCGGCCTGTGTCCGCGCAGTTCACTTGGTAGACCGAGCCGTCCTTGGGCGATTTGCCGTCCCACGCCAGGTTCTCCGGCGGGGGCGGCGGGTCGAGTTTGGTGTACTCGCAGTGGGGCTTCGAGCCGCTGCCAGAGGTGCCGGCGGGTGTCGCCTTCGCGCCGTGGCCGCCGCCCGAGGGCGTGCTGTGGCGGTCTTCGGCGCACACCTTGACGAACAGGGTCGCGCCCTTGCAGCCGGGGGTACCGACTCCGGAGCCGCCGCCGTCGGCATGCGCGGCGGGCGCGAGAACTCCCACCAGGGTCACCGCGGTCACCATTGCGCGCCTCAACATGTCGGTCCGCCCGACGGGTTGATCGCCGTCACCATCCACCCATTGGGCCACTTCTCCGCCGTCACCGTCATGACGTACCTGAGCGGCTGCTCCGTAGGCAGCGGGATCACCTTCTTGGCCTTGGTGTCGTACGTCTCGTACGACGACAGGTCCACGCAGTCCGTGAGCGTCGCCTTCGGCGTCTTGGTAGTCGTGTCGAGTGCGGTCACTTTCGGGTCGTGTCCGATCCCGCCGCGCACGACCGTCCCGGCCGCCTTCATCCGGGCCAGGTCGTTGCGGATCTGCCCCAGCGCGTCGAGGGTGGCGTACTTCTCCAACTGAGTGCCCTTGGCATCGGCCTTGCCGTACGCCTTCGCCTGCTCCGCCGACATCGAGCTGTACGCCGCGAGCACCGCCGCCTTCTCCGCCGCGTCCGGGTCGGCCGGAGCCGTCGACGAGGTGACAGGCGCTGGGGCGGCTGTAGCGCCCGCCGACGACTTCTCGTCGTCTCCCCCGCCCCCGCATCCAGCCAGGGCGAGAACGAGCGTCACAGCGCCGTACAGAGCCGCCGTGCGCCTCGTTCGAGTCATCGTCACCATCCAGGCCACCCCCGTGCGTTGATCAGTCGGCGCTCACCGTAACGCGGCGCAGCCGCACCATCACGATCTTCACGGCCCTTGCCCGGGGGGAGGGTGAATGAGAAGAGGGACCTCTCTCCTGCAGAGAGAGGTGTCGGCCCTGGGGCGGTGCTGACCCACGGGCGGTGACCTGCGACGCAGCGGCGTCTGGGACGAAAACATTCGCAACCTGTTGAGCAACCTGTTGAGCAACCGGTAAAGCAACCGGTAGGGCAACTGGTAGGGCAACCTGTTGGGCAACCGGCCGCGGGGAAGAGAAGCGGCGACGTGGCGGTGCTGCTCAGCACCGCCGTCCGGAGCCCGCCGTGCTCGCTCGAAGGTGACGGCCGTCAACTTCACTGTCGGTCCGTCTGACGCCAGGCTACCGGCCGCGCCCGGCGAGGGCGTGCCGGGCGGGGCCCGGAGCGGGTGCCCGGTGGCCGCCGGCCCGGCCCGGGAACGGGCGGTGCGCGGCGTCATCGGGTGGCGAGGACGACGGCGACGATGGCGGCGCCGGCGGCAAGTGCGGCGATCAGGAGGCCGGCGCCGCCGATGGCGACCGTCAACGGCGTTCCGAGGGACGGGTGGCGGTGGGTGACGTAGGCGAGGCCGCCCATCGTCAGGACGATGACGACGACCACGACCAGGGTGAGGACCACGGCGAGCACGATCAGCAGGGCGAGCGAGGACACGGAATCTCTCCTTGAGTAGGTGCGCTCCGGGTGAGCGCGGTGGCCACAGTCCGCGCTGACGGCCGGCCGATCCAGTTCTCGCGAAAATCCGATCCGGCCCTGTTCTCAGGGCGGCTGAGGCGGATTCGCGAGCGCTTGACGGCGGGCGTCGCGGGGTGGTGGCAGCACGATGACCGGGACGGGGGTTAGCGGCGCAAGCCCCGGATGGCGGGCTTAACTCTTCGGATTTCGGGGCGCTCATTCAATGGCGCTGACCTGCATCTTTGTTTTCGCCAGGTATTGAATGGGCCCCACAGAACTGCTATCGCCGCCCCTTGTTGGCACGCATGATCTGCGCTGCAATCCGCGAAACGTTCGGCCCCGCTGTCGTGTTGCAGCAGCCGGCACCCCCTGCCCGGTCCTCGCCGCGGGTCAGCGCAGGCGCGCGGGGTACCGGCTGACGGGCTCAGCTCTGCCGTTGCAGGGCGCCCATTCATGAGGCCCTGAACTGCGACTTCGCGGTGTGGGTCAGCAATTGGGTCAGTGGTGGCGGACAGCAGGCGGGCGGCGCCGGGGTGCGGTCCGTACTTTCGGGGACGACGGGGTTAGTCACGCAAGCGACGGTAGGGGCGTGTACGGCTTGCCCCTCCCCTGATGGGAGCGCGGGGGATTTCCGCTTGCCCGGGACCGGCCGATCCGATCCTCGCCGCGGGGCAGCGCAAGGCGCGGGGTACACCGTGGGTCAGCTTTTGGGCAACCTTCTGACCTGCGCATTCGGGGAGTTGGGTCAGCTTTTGGGGCAGGGGCGCTGAGGAGAGTTCACGGCCTCACCGAACGGGGAGCTGTCGTGACGGGAACACGTGTTTTTGAATCGCTGGATGCCGAATGGGCGCTGGTCTGCGCCGAATCCGAGCGCGCCGAGATGGTGCTGGGCTGGCTGAGCGGGGGCGGGGTACTCGCCGAGGCGCACGGCCTGGCGGAGCTCCTGGCGGAGCTGGAGTGCCGGGACCGGGCGCGGGGGCGTGTGCACGGTGACCGGTGGATGCGGGTGCTCCTGGAGCGGGCGGCCGGTGAGGGGGCCGGGGCGCAGTTGGCGGCGCGGGTGGTGGTGCAGGCGATGCTGCCCGGGGCGGTACGGATGACGCAGCGGCTACTGCGGGCCGGCCGGGATTTCGACGAGACCGGGCAGGTCGTCGTCTCGTGCCTCTACCAGGTCGTGCGCCGGTTTCCGCTGTGGCGGAGGGGCGGGGTCGCGGCAACACTGCTCCTGGAGACGCTGCATCTGGCGAGCCGTGAGCTGAAGACGGAGGCCGAGCCGGACGCGATGCCATGGCACCCCGTCCTCGAATCCGAGATCGTGCCCGGCGAGCCGACGGCGGACGATCCGGCAGAGACGGCCTGGCAGACGGCCCTCGGGCGGCAGGCCGCCGAGGCCGGGCTAGTACGGGGCGGCGAGGCTGTGGACGGTGCGCGGGGCGAGCTGGTCGAGCTGCTGGTGTGGGCCGTGACCGCCGGCCTGCTCGATGTGGTGCGGGCACGGGTGATCGCGGACGAGTCCCGGGCCGGGGCGCGGGAGAACGCGGAGCAGGCCGGGGTGTCCGCCGTGACATGGCGGCAGCGCCGGAGCCGGACCGTACGGCAGCTACGACCGATCGCGGACCAGTGGACGCAGGCAGCGTGACCGGAGGCTAGCCCCGGCGGGGGTTAACGGCGCAACCCCCGGCCGACCAGGCCAAAATGCAGCAGTTGCCGGAGTTGAGTGGACGTCTACTCAACTCCGGCAACTGCGTCGGTGCGGGGCGGGATCCCTGGGTGAGGGCGGGTCAGGCAGCGAGGCAGCGCGCGGCGGCGGCGACCAGGGTGTCACCGGCCGCGATGGCGGTTTCGCGGCGCCCGGCCAGATGCGTCAGGTCGTCGGCGCCCCGCATGGCGTACGCGGCGGCTGCGGCCTCCTGCGCGGCGCTGGCCACGGTCGGCATCAGGAGCTGGACTCGCAGCAGCGGGGCGGTGAGCGCGGAGCGGGTGGCGTGGGACTCGGCGCGGGCGGCGGTCCAGTCCCCGCCGCCCAGCCTGGTGGACTCCCGCATCTACATGGCCCGGCGGTGGTCGGCCAGCGCGGCGGCCAGGGCCGTCACGGCGGTCAGTGCCTCCGTCCGGCGGTCCTCGGCGCGGGCGGTGCGGGCGGCGCGGCGCTGGTAGGTGCTGGTGATCCCGACTCCGGCGAGGGTGCCGAGTACGGCGATGAGGGTCTGCCACATGGTGGGTCTCCTGGGTGCTCGGGGCGGGCGCCGGCGCTCGGGCGCCCGCCGGATGAGGGTGAGGGCGGGTCAGCGGGTGAGGATCGCGGCGGCGATGGCGATGACCGCGACCAGGGTGACGTCACCGGCCCAGACGAGGGCCCGCATCTTGCCGAGCGCGATCCGGCTCAGGGCCTGGAGGCGGGCGGCGGGGCGCCGGTCCGACGCCAGGGCGTCCGCGATCGTGTCCGGGGCGGCGGTCGCGAAATAGGCATACGAGGCCCGGTCGTTGAGGCGCTTGCCCGCGAGGCGGGGGCGGATGACCAGCAGCGAGAGGACGACGGAGCCGATCACCGCGGCGGCGCCGACCACAGCGAGGACCCTGGCCAGGCCGTGGAGGTCGGTGCCGCTGAGACTCAGCGCCGCGGCCAGGAGGCCGTCCAGCGTGAGCAGCAGCCCGGCCTTGGTGTCGGTGCGGGTGAGGTCGGTGTCCGCCTTGGTGATCGCACTGTCCAGGTTGGTCGAGGTGAGGTCCGTGATGGTCATTGTGTGTCCCCCTTCTCCCGTCGGCCCATTCGCCGCTGCTCCGGCTGGATCACCACCGCGTGTCCGTCGAACCGTCGAAGCGTCATCGCCGCAAGTACCTCCTCGGCGACACCCGATACGACAGCGATCCCGGTGATCTCTTCGGCGCTGGCGTGTACAGCCCACCGGGGCAGCATGGGTTTCGCCATGGCCACATCCCGGGTCGGCAGCCCCAGGGATCGCAGCACATCCGCGAAGCGGCAGCGCAGGCGCGCAGCGAGGAATTCCAGCCAGGAGTTCAGGGCTTCACCGACGGCAGACGCGGTTGGGTCGCCCGGGGGAATTTCACCCCCGGGCTCCCACAGAACCGTGCGTAACAGTCTCCCGTTACACGGCTCTTGCCATCTTGATCACCAGAA
>NZ_JBICXE010000082.1:0-17322 GCF_043200155.1 Streptomyces sp. NPDC048473 | reverse complement strand
CGAAAGCACGGCCCCGGCATCTACACAGCCGCTACGCAAGAGCCGATCAACTCCCTTGCGTGACCTGCGAGAACGCTAACTACCCGGCCTTGGGGTTAACCCCCCTCATGCTTTCTCTCCCGGTTCAGGGTTCAGTCCGATACCGGGGTAGAACTTGCGTTGGTTGGACAGGATCATCTTCTTGGGTGTGGTGATGCCGACGGTCTCACGTACACGTGCGGCGAACGCTCGTGAGGAAGTCGGGTTGGCGCCCCCGAGCCGGCACCAGTTCCGGTAGCTGGTGTAGAGCTGGGTCTGTTCCGCACGCATGGCGGGGTCCACGGTGCAGCACTCGCTCAGGAACCGGCCCGTGTGGTCTTCGGTCTTTGCGTACGCGTGGGTGGCGGTGCGTACCTGTGGGGGGCCGGTCAGGTCGCGAGGGCCGTTCAGATAGCGGCGTGCGCCGGTGACGAGCCAGTGCAGGATGCCGGGGCCTTCTTCGGTGACCAGGGCGTCGGCGAGGTTGTCGACCTTCCGGTCGTCTGCGATGGTCCGCTCGAACGGGATCATCCTCAGCCGGCGCCAGAACGCGTAGCCGCCGGTTGCGACTTCGGGGCGTTGGTTGCCGAGCAGCCACAGTGTGTGGGTGGGGGCGAAACTGAAGAAGTCCTGTCGCATCCTGCGGGCCTTGATCCGGTCTCCTCCGGTCAGTAACTTGACGCGGGACTCGTCGAAGCGGTCGCCGGACTTGAGTTCGGAGCAGACGATGATGCGCCGGCCATGCAGTTCGGCAAGATCGGTGGGGTGTGCTTCGAAAGACCGGGCCATCAGAAAACCGGGCGGGGCGGCATCCGCGTAGTCCCCGAGAAGTTTGACGATGACGTCCAGAAGAACGCTCTTGCCGTTCTTCCCCTGTCCGCACAGGAACGGAATGATCTGCGCGCCGACATCCCCGGTGATCGAGTAGCCCAGCAGTTCGTGCAGGAAGTCGATCATCTGACGGCCGTCGGCGTCGTCGCCGAATGCGTCGTTGAGGAACCGCTGCCAGCGGGGTGTTTCCATCGACCGGGCTTCGACACTCGTGGCACGCGAGTGGCAGTGCCTCTCCGGATCCGGCGCGGCGACCAGACCGGTGTGGAGGTCGACCACCCCGTCCGGCGTGCACAGCGCATAGGGATCCGCGTTCAGCAGCGAAGCGTTGAGAGCCATCCCCGGCGCGGCCTTGGCCTGTATCAGCATGGCCATCATTCCGGATGTCGCCAGAGCCCGTCGGCGGTGCCGGCGAAGCTCCGCCCCTCCGTGCCGCCCGTGCGGGTCGGTCTCCGCCAGCCTCTCGGCCATCTCGCCGGCCGCCCACAGTACGGTGTCGGCCTCGTCGGTCTCCCACCGATAGCCCGACCACCGGTACCAGCCCAGGCCCGGCACATGCTTGAACTCCCGCCCGTACAAGGCGACAAACAACTTGGCGTTGCCACGGTCGCTGAGGGTGTCGGGCAGCAGACCGTGCTCGGTTGCCCGCATCGCTGTCGGCGCAGCTGTCTTGGCGGCCTGCGCCGGGACGGTGCCGGCAGGGGAGCCGAGCAGAATTTGGCGCGCGACCTCGTGAGGGTGGAACGGCCCGTCGTCGTGGCTCGGTGCGTGATTCACCTACGGTCTCCCAGATCGAGGGGACGGCGGCTGCCCGCAGACATCCCGGACTGGACGATGTGCAGTGTTCGGCGTTCCTGGCCCGGGCGCACGTGAACCGCGGCCGCCACAAGGGCCGCTCTTGCGTCCTGCGCCGCCAGATGGCCGGTGGCGGCCAGGCCGCTCGCGGTGTGGGCGGCCTGGTTGAGCTCGGCACTGAAGTTTTCCTCTTCTGCCACAGCAGTGCAGTCGAGGACCGGGGCCAGGACGGTGGCCGGATTCGCTTTCGCGAGGCGGGAGCCGCCACCTGCGTCCAGCGCCGCGAGCGCGAGACGGTGGAATCCGGGCCGGCGCCCGTGGAGTGACACCCACGAGGGAATCGCGATGCCGGGCAGCAGCCGGTCCCGCTCGGGCAGTGGTGTTCGATGGGCATCGACATCGATGACGTCCAGACCAGCACCTTTGCACGCGACACCCACCTCGAACTCGGGCTGCTGAGCCCACCACGCCCGGATACACCCGGCATCAATCGCCGCGGCGTGGAAGCAGTGACAACGATGGCCGGCCCGGATGCCCGGGCACTCTTGGCAGCTGTGGCCCGGTTTTCGGCAATCGTGGCAATGGGCGGGGGGTGTCTTGCGAGGGACAACCGGCGGCTGCACCGGCCGGCCCCGCCGGGCGCAGCACAGCGTGATCGACAGGACGTCAGGCAACAAAGTTGCCGGTCGAGACGCTACGGCCCGGTCTGAGTCGCTGTCACATAGGTGCAGTTCAGGAACCATACGTACTCATTTCAGCGACTGAAGCGACTTAAATTCCGTGGAGCGTAGATAGACCGGAACGCCTGGGGCCTGCACGAGGCCCGCCCAGCACCTGTTGTCCTCACGTTCATCCGGCTGCACGGGGAAAATATTTAATCGAGGAACTATCTGGCTGAATCGATGCGGTGGTGGCAAGGAGTCATCTCTTGTTTCGTCTGCAAGATCCAAGCTCGATCATTTTATGTGTGGAAGGGATTTCGTTTTCCGCATAAATGCGCACTCCGGGGTGATCCGGGTGGTGCAACGTGGAAACGGCTGGTTGTTATGCAGACGTGGCTGGTGAGCATCGCCTGATCTCACTCACCCGACCTGAAGACGCCGCAGGAAGCCTGTCGCTCGGGCGTCAGTTCCATGACCAAGTCCCTCGCTGGTATGCGACTTCATTTGCTGCAGCACTGAGGCTGCACTATTCCTTGACTCGGCGTCAAACGATCACCGCAGTGCGGTGGTCGGAGTCAGTGGCCGACTGTGCAACACGCGCCAACGTGCCTGCTCACGGCAGATGGCGGGTCTGTCTCACGCCGTCCGAGGGCCGGGTGATTCGCGGTGCCGAGGGTGATCTGACCTGTGGTGGTGCGGTTTTCAACCGAGTCATGGGTGCCGATCACGGTGTCGAAGTGCGCAGCCCCACAGAACGAGGGGATCGTGATGTTGTGACGTCTTATGGCTCTGCCATAGGGCGTCACCGGCCATCGAATTCCCCCACGCGATCAGGTCGAACGGATCACGCCAAGAACAGCCGCTGCAGACGGTCGTGAAAGGTAGTCAGAAGAAGCGATTCGCCAAGTGGAATCGTTGCACCGTGTGGCATCGACCCCATGGCATCGCGGGCTGCCCACGTGCATGAATCTCTTCATCCAGATGCTCGATGACGGCCCTGCCCGGGGAGTCTTCGAGCGGTCCGGTGCGGGGGCGATGGTATTGCCGTAACTACGCCATTCGGGTGACATCCTGTCGGCTTTGTTGCTGTCATATGCGGCCGAGAGGATAACTGTCACTATCCAAACCGGTGGGCCGCCCACCCTCTCCGGGGGAGCGGCTGCTCATTTCTCTCGTAGCTATCCAGGTGAGGTGAAAGCCTGGGGATCTGCCGGGTGGGGCTGCCGCAATGGGCACCCCCGTGGGAGGGGTTTGGATCCGCCAGTCGGTGCGAGTAGCCGGTGCCGGCTGGCGCGGCGGCCCATGTGACCTCTTTGGAGGCACCATGTGAGCTTCTCTGACGATTGTTCCGATGTCCAACGCCCGGCACAGGACTCCTGGGTTCCGCAGTGAGACCGCTCCGGTCGACGCGGCGAAACACCAATCGACGGGGATACCTTGTCGCTCTCACGCTGTTCTCAGCCAAGCCGCTCACCGTCGCGCATGGCGCGGGGGCTTTGCCGGAGCACGGAGTCTGCTGCCCCCCACGGCACCGAATCACCTTCCACGCCGGCGGCGGGCATCGTCCGGACCCCGTTCGGTGACTGGCGTCCCCGGTGCCGATCCCACTTGGACGGTCGTATCACCACCCGACACCGGCACTGTCTGTGTGACCGTGACCGCTCCTGCGGATCCAGGGGCCCGGTGCCGTGCTTCTCGGTGGGATCTCCGCTCATCTCGCTTCTGTGCTGCCACCACGGGCGGCACAGGCAACCTCAACGGCACCGGTCCGAGCACCGCCACCGGGGGCCGCAGTCGATCCGGGGGATCGACACCACCGCGGATGGGGGACTGCGGGCTGCCTGGCTCATCCCATGCACGGCCCGCCGTGCAAGCGGCGGGCGCACCCCGCTTCCCGTCACTGAACTGCCCACTCGGCTCCCGGCGCGTTTGTCCCCGCCTGGCGAGCACATCAGTACGGCGGGAAATCCGTAGCCGGCGGCTTGTGCCGCGTTGTGTCCGCAAGCGTAAACCTGGCACCCCGCCACATGAGCAAGGCCCAGGATGAGAGAGGAAGAACCATGCTGCCGACTGCTTGGTCGGGGGCGCAGATCGCACTGTCCCCCGAAGAGATTGAACAATGGCCGGATACGGCGTCAGCCCGGGATCTGGTCGACGGTTGGCCTACGAGACGACCGGCCTCGTTCCGCGTACCGACACTGGAGCGAGCGGTGCCGGTCTGCCGCCAACTGGCCAGGCTGTGGATGGACTCCGAGGGCATAACGGACGAAAGTGCCCGATGTGCGGCCTTACTCGTGATCTCTGAACTGATGACCAATGTCATCGTCCACACCAACAGTCTCTCGATCACCGGCCGTCTGCAGAATGACAGTGACTGGCTTCTCGTGGAAGTCCAGGACGAGGGTGGAACATCGTCCGTCCCGCACCGTGCCGGCGACGCCAACGAGTACGGTCGAGGGCTGGTGGTGGTCGCGCAGTTCGCCCAGGCACTGGGAACGCGGCGGGAGACCGACGGCGGCCGCACATTCTGGGCACGGATCTCACTGACCGGGTGAAATCCCTCCAGAATTCGGTCCGCAATCGGGATCCCGTCCGCCGAGCCCCGCATGAACACAACACCCTCAACCATGACCAGGCTCGTCCACTACATCTCCGGCCGAGCCATCCACCGAGTCTCCGAGAGCTACCGCGGTGAAGGCAAGACCGACGCCAAGGATGCCGCGGTCATCGCGGATCAGGTACGTATCCGGCGTGACCTGCAGCCCTTACGCGCCGGCGACGAGACCGTCACCGATCTCAAGATCCTTACCGGGTAGGCGAATGGACTTGGTCGCGGACCGCACTCGCACCGTCAACCGGCTGCGGGCGCAACTGTCCGGACTCTTCCCCCGGCCTCGAGCGGGCGCTGGATCTCATGAACACCGGCCCGCTCACCCTGCTGACCGGCTACCGGACCCCGGCTGCCCTGCGTCGACTCGGCACCAAACGGCTGGCGACCTGGTTACGCAACCGCAGCGTTCGCAATGCCGACCAGCTCGCGCAGACGGCCTACGAAGCCGCCGAGCGTCTGGCCAGTCGGCGTGGCGACGTGCAGGGCAGGGGCCTTGAGGGGGATGGTCGGATGTAGGTGTACCCGCCAGGGACAGTGGCGGTGCCGGCCGCGGTCGTGACCACGACCGCGGACGTTGCCCGCGGCGGCGCCGGCCGGGAGGATCCCGAACAGCAGGATCCCAGTGGGGTCACTGCCCGGCACGGTGGCCGGAACTCCGTTGACGGTGACAGCGCCACCGTTCAGGTTGGTGCCTGCGATCACGAACGGGGTAGCCCCGCCGACCGGGCCCGAGGCCGGGGTGATGCTGGTGGCGGTGGGAGGAGCGGGCGTGGACGGGTCCACGTAGGCGTAGGACACCGGGTTGCTTGTGCCACCGCCGGTGGTCACGGTGACCGGCACCGCGCCTGCGGCGTTTGCAGGGGCCACGATCGTGACCGTGAGCCCCAGCACGTCCTGGGAGACGATGGTGGTCGGCGTGGTACCGAACAGAACGCTGGTGGCACCGCTGAGGCCCACTCCGAGGAGCTGAACCGTATCGCCGTCGGCGACCGGTCCGGAGTTGGGCAGGACCGCCAGGAGCAGCGGGCCGAAGGGGAAAGGCAGTTGGGCGACCGGCCGGGACTGGTCGGACGAGGTTGTGTTTGTGGACATGACGGGTTTTCCTGTGACAGGCGGACCGTTGCGGTCCGCGCGGGGGCTGGCCGGGATCGACGGCAGGCTTCCCTCATGCCCGATGCGGGGTCAGGGGTGGGAGGAAGAATGGCTCTCGGTTTGGCGGAAGCCGACCGGGCAGTGGCTTGCGGCGATGAGTCCGCTCGGGACGGGGGCGGACCCGACGGCAACCGGGGGGCCGACGGGCATCAGCCGCGACGTGCGCACCACTGCCCGGTCTCAAGCACGGCGGGCCGCTTCACCAGCCGATGTCGGGAGTATCCACCGGCCGGTGGCTCTCCGGGGCAGCCATGCAGTGGCTCTGCTCGCCGGAGCCCTGCCAGAAGGAAGGGCCGAAACGGGCGGGCCAATTGCCGAGCTTCCCGGAGAGGGATGGGCGGCCCACCGGTTCAACGACTTCAGTAACTCCAATGAATGAACTGCCATCAACCCCTGAGCCAGTTAGTCACCCGATCGGCCCAGTCCGAAATGCGCTCCGAGAGCGGGGGCCAGCTGCCGGCCGCTGTCGCCGTGATCGCAGCAGTCAAGCCAAGATCATTTCACTGCAACCAGCCGCTGCTGGGTAATTGCCGGGTGCGCGCTATTTCTTTTCAGCCGCGACATCTCGACGGCAAATCGCCACGAATCCGACTTTGCGGCCCGGCGGGGTCAGATTTCTGGAGCCTGCCGAGAAGAAGGCATCCCCTGTTCAGTGCACTGCGCCATACGGGTGAACTGTCGGCGGTCTCATTGCGAGATTATTCAGCTCCATGGGATAACCGTTTTGAATCCAACCGGTGGGCTGCCCTCCTCTCCGGGGAGCGCGGCAACCGACGATCCGCTGCAGAACTGGCCAGCCAGTTGTGAGCAGCATCGGGATCGTTCGTCGCAATGAGCGCCCCTCGGCAAGGAAGAGGCGGCTCGCATCACCTCGTCAAGGGGCACCATGCGAGTTCTTTGTGCTGTTCAGTCCGTCATCGGGGTCTGTCTCCTGACATCAGGACCGGTCATGATGCCGACGGCCGCCTGCGCCCGAACCCCCGCGCTGTGCCCTGAGGCCGCGCTGGTCAATGCGGCCACGACGACGCACACCGCCGGCTGCGGCACCGTGGCGTTCACGTCGTTTCGTACGCGAGGCCGGCCGCCGATCCCGTACGCGCCTCCTCCGGGCCGGCTCCCGTGCGCTGGAGAGTGACGCGCCGCGCATGGGATTCCTGGACCAGTTGCGCGGCTTCGTGACACTCACCGTTCTGTGGTGGAAGCATTTCCGGCTGCACTCAAGACGGCGTGGCGGAAAACAATCGAGCCGACGCCTCCGCTGGTCACTCAGTGCTGATTCTCCCGACAGGAGAGCGCTATGCCTCAATCGATTCGCGTAATGCTCAGCGGGGGGCCGGAAGGCTCACCGCCGACCTGGGAAGTGAAATCACTGGACAGTGAAACAAGAGTGACGGTTCCCCGCTGGAACGGTTATGAGCATTTTGAGTTCGCGGATCACTATGCCGAACTCGATGGCGAACTGCTGCCGGTCTACCGCTGGATCTACCGCACATACATTGCCGAATAGAGCCCTGCTCGAATCCGGCCGCTGCAGAATCTCTTCCTCAGCAGCACACAGCCGCTTACGTGTGGGTGCTACCAACTGATCCGGAGGGGATCAAAATGACGATTTCTCTGTTGTACGCAGGTGTGTCGTGAGCGGGGCGGCCCCCCTCCCGGGAGGCGGCCGGCACGCGCGGGATGCCGTGGTCACCGGTATCGGGTTCTGCCTTCCCGGTGACGGGCGACCCGTCTTCACCGCGGACGACCTGTGGAACATCGCCTCCCGAGGGGCCTCCTGCCTCAGGCAGAGCAATGCCTACTACGGCTCCGTAGACCTCTCGGACGCGATGTTCGACGAACGCCTCCCCGATATCGCCCCGTTCTTCTCACGCCACTACACCGCAGCGCATCGGTTCGGCCTGGTGTCCATGGCGGAGGCATGCTCGGACGCCGAGCTGGACCCCCTCTCGGGTGACCTGGCAGACGCGGCGATCCTGGCCGGACGCGGCGGCGTGGACGCGAACATCGACAGCTACCTCGCCGTGCTGCGAGCCGACCCCGAGACCATTCGCGTAACGGAGGCGATGGAACTTTTCGTCGCGGCGGAACAGGCCGTCACTCCATCCGACGTCGCCCTGGTCCAAGGCGCACTGTCCCGCTCGAAAGGCCCCAACTTCACGGTGTCGTGCGGCTGCGCATCATCCGCGGTGCAGATCGGCAACGCCCGACGCCTGATCGCCGACGGGGAGGTCGACATCGCCGTCGTGACCGGCGTCGACATCTTCAGCGTCAAACTGATTCGCAACATCCAGCGCCTGCTGCAGGGCGCGCAGAAGACATACGAAATCATCCGGTCCAACGACATGCCCGCCCTTCTGCCGTCCTTCGACTCCCTCATGCGCCCCTACGACCGGCGTGCCGACTGCATCAACCACGGCGAGGGATCGGCGACCGTCATCATGGAGAGCCGCGAGCACGCCACTCGGCGCGGGGCCCACCTGTACGGTCAGGTACTCGCCCAGGCCACGACCCGCGACGGGCTGACCAATCCTCTGGCGTCCGACGAGACGGGCCACGAGCTGGTGACCGCCGTCCGCCGATGTCTCAAAGACCGCTGGGAGATCGACCAGGTGCCCTACGTCCACGGCGGCAGCGACGGCAACGTGGTGGTCACCGCCTTCGAGGCGAACGCGATCAAGGAACTGTACGGATCCACCGCACAGGACCTGCTGATGACGTCCCAGGAAGGCTGCTTCGGCCACAACGGCGCGCCCGCGGGCTGCCTCGGCGTCGCTCTGACACTGCTCATGATGGAGCGCGGCGAGGTATGTCCCACCGCGAACTGCGAGCAGCCGGCGGACAACCTCACCTTCGACCCCGTTCCAGGGGTGCGCACCCGGCCACTCGACTTCGACTACGCGCTGAGTTTCAACTACCAGGTCGGCGGGGTGAAGAGCGCGATCCTCCTGGGCAGCCCCGACGTCTGAGGTCCGGCCCGGTAACCCTCAGCCCTCCACCGTCCCCCGCCCGACCCGGCCGACTCCGGTACGCATGCACGCCGTCAACCCCGGGCGGCGGACCGTCAGCAGAGCCGGGGGGTTTCCCGCCCCTGCGCAGTACATCGACAAGGAGAACTCCCGTGGGCCGACACAGGCATACCTCGAACAACGCGACGGATTCTCTCGCCGTGATTGGCATGGGCTGCAGGCTTCCCGGCGACATCGATTCCCCCGCGGCCCTGTGGCGGCTGCTGGCGCAGGGGCAGGAGGCGGTCGGGAACCCGCCGCCGGGACGCGAGGAGCTCTGGGCACAGGGCGGCGCTGAACGGGCCGCCGGCGGGCCCACTCCTCCTCAGCAGGGCGGGTACCTGAGCGACGTGTCAGGTTTCGACGCGGACTTCTTCGGTGTCTCCGGCCGCGAGGCGGACGTACTCGACCCCCAGCACCGGCTGCTGCTGGAGGTGGCCTGGGAGGCGTTGGAACACGCCGGATTGCCACCGGATCAATTGACCGGCTCGCCGACGGGGGTCTTCGCCGGCCTCAGCTACAACGACTACATGGATCAGCTCGCCGGGCAGCCCCAGGAACTCGAGGGCTCCATTCTGACGAACGGGCACTGCGTCGCCGCAGGACGTATCTCCTATCTCCTGGGCCTGCACGGCCCCTGCATCGCCCTCGACACGGCCTGCTCGTCCTCGCTCGTCGCGTTCCACCTGGCCTGCCGGGCGCTGCTCCACAACGAATGCGATCTTGCCCTCGCCGCCGGCGTCACACTCATGCTCCGACCCAGAACAACCCTGTCCTTCGCCAGGATGGGAATGCTGTCGCCGACTGGACGCTGTCACACCTTCGATGCCGCCGCGGACGGCTTCGTCCGCGGTGAAGGCTGCGGCGCCGTCGTCCTCAAACGCATGGCCGACGCCGTACGCGACGGCGACCGCATCCTCGCAGTCGTCCGCGGCACCGCCGTGAACCAGG
The DNA here is from genome assembly GCF_043200155.1 of Streptomyces sp. NPDC048473. Taxonomy (NCBI): domain Bacteria; kingdom Bacillati; phylum Actinomycetota; class Actinomycetes; order Kitasatosporales; family Streptomycetaceae; genus Streptomyces; species Streptomyces sp. NPDC048473. Next base: position 7,294 of record NZ_JBICXE010000082.1, on the reverse strand, counting down.
ACGGCCGGTCCGACGGGCTGGCCGCTCCCTCTCTCACCGCCCAGCGGGCCCTGTTCCAGAAGGCACTCACCAACGCCGGGATCGACCCGCAGGACGTGGGGATGATCGAGGCTCACGGAACGGGCACCCCGGTCGGTGACCCGATCGAGTTCGCCAGCCTGGCGCAGGTATACGGCACCGGCCATGGCCGGTGCGCTCTGGGATCGGTCAAGACCAACCTCGGCCACCTGGAGCCCGCCGCCGGGATCACCGGACTGATCAAGACCGTCCTGTGCCTCCAGCACGGGCTCATTCCCCCCAACGTGAACTTCACCCGTTGGAATCCGGCCATCGACGCAGACAAGACCCGCTTCTTCGTGCCCACCGAGCTGACCCAGTGGCCCGTACAGGCGCCGACGAGGCTGGCCGCGGTCTCCTCCTTCGGATTTTCCGGTACCAACGCCCACGTAATCCTGGAACAACCGCCACTGGGCAGCCGAACGGCCCTGCCCCGTCCGCGACAGAATCCTCCGGCCGCACCCGAAGTGGTCCTGGTTCCGGCCGGATCCCCTGCCGTACTGCCGGCCGCGGCACTGCGTCTGGCCGACTGGCTGGAGGGCGACGGCGCGAAGGTACCGCTTCGCGACGTCGCGCACACCTTGGCCCTGCGACGCAGCGCAGGGCGGGGACGTCTGGGAGTCGTGGCTTGTTCAACGCGCGACGCGGTCGGTGCACTGAGGTCGTTCGCGGAGGGCCGGGCGCACCCGGCCGTGGTGTCGGGACCGACGAGTGTCACCGTCTCCCGGCAGCCGGTATGGGTGTTCTCCGGGCAGGGCTCGCAGTGGCCGGGCATGGGGCGCGGGCTGCTGCAGGAGGAACCGGCCTTCGCGGCGGCCCTGGCCGAAGCGGATTCCCACATCTGCGCCGAGGCCGGGTTCTCCGTACTGGACGTGGTACGCGCCGGTGAACCGGTGACGGAATGTTCCAAGGTGCAGCCAGTGCTGTTCGCCCTGCAGATCGCGCTGGCCGCCACCTGGCGCGCGCACGGCGTCGAGCCGGCCGGTGTCATCGGCCACTCCATGGGAGAAGTCGCGGCCGCTGTCGTGGCCGGGGCGCTGTCACTGAAGGACGGCGCCAGGGTGATCTGCCGGCGCTCCGCGCTGCTCACCCGGATCGCGGGAGCCGGCGCCATGGCGACCGTAGGACTGGACCGGGCCGCGGTGGAGGCCGAACTCGCCGCGAACGATGCCGGGTCCGTCTCCGTGGCGGTCCTTGCCGCACCGAACTCCACCGTCGTGGCCGGCGACACCACCCAGGTGGCAAGGCTCGTCGCCGCCTGGAAGGACCGCGGAATCCCCACACTGCCCATCGCGGTGGACGTCGCCTCCCACAGCCCGCAAGTGGACCCGCTGCTTGCCGAACTCCTCACCACCCTCTGCGACCTGACTCCTCAGCGCCCCGAGATCCCCTTCTACTCCACCGTGCTGCAGGACCCGCACGAGGTGCCGGCCTTCGACGCCGCCTACTGGTGCGCCAACCTGCGCAACCCGGTCCGCTTCTTCCCGGCGGTGGCCACGGCCGCCGCAGACCGGAACCTGGTGTACGTAGAGGTCTCCCCGCACCCAGTGGTCACACACGCCGTCATGGAGAGCCTGGGCGACCTGGCTGGCGAACCGGTCGTGCTGCCCACGCTACGCCGCGCAGAGGACGAGTCCACTACGTTCCGCACCCAGCTCGCGGCCCTGCACTGCGCGGGTGTCAAAGTCGACTGGTCGCCGCTGTACGCGCAGGCCGGCCTCGCAGACGTCCCCACCATCGCCTTCGACCGCAAGCGCCACTGGGTGGATGCCGCCCCGCCGGCCACCCCCGGGGAACAGAGCGCCGCACGCTCGGCCGTCGCCCTGCCGGGCAGCCACACCGAGGTACCCGGCGAACAGATGCGTCACTGCTGGCGGGGGGACGCAGGAACCACGGGGTTGCCCTGGCTGACCGACCACCGAGTGCACGGCACCCCGGTACTGCCCGGCGCCGCCCACTACGCCATCGCACTGACCACCGCCTGCGAGGTGTTCGACGCCGCCCCCACCGACGTAGAGGTCACCGACGTCTCATTCCGGGAGATGCTGCGCCTGACGGGGCACACCGACCTCAGCACGACCGTCACCATGACCGCCCCGGATCACGCCACATGCGAGATCTTCGGACGCGGCGACGACGGCCAGTGGGTAACGTACGCCTCCGCCGTGCTGCGCCGTCTCTCCCTGCCCCCGCGCACCCGCACCGTCTCCGTCAGCACGTTGGCCCAACGGCACCCAGTCACCATCGACTCCGCAGCCTTCTACACACGACTTCATTCCCGGGGACTGGAACACGGTCCGGCGTTCGCCGGAATCACGGAACTGCGCGCCTCCCGCAGCCGTGAGAGTTTCTGGGCCCGTGTGGAGGTCCCGCCGCCCGCACGGACCGCAGAGCACTCCTTGCGGGTCCACCCCGTCCTCGTTGACCTCTGCCTGCAACTCCTGGTCGCAGGGCCCGTCGAGGACGCCGGCCAGGGACTGATTCTCCCCGTTCAGATGCAGGCCGTACGGATTCTGGGCGATCCCGCAACCGCTGCGTACTGCCACGCGCGAATCGTCGAGACCACGGCCGACAGCGCTGTAGGGCATGCCCGCCTGCTGAACGAAGCGGGCAATGCAGTGATGGCCCTCGACGGAGTGAAGTTCGCACGCCGAAGCCCGCAGAAGGCCGACACGGCCGACAAGTGGTTCCTCGAGGCCGGCTGGCATCCGGCCCCACGTCCGCAGGCCACCTCGCAGATCCCGCCCGGAAACTGGCTCGTCATCGGGGAGGACAGCGGAGACGCCGAAGCACTGGCCGGCATCCTGCGTGAAGCCGGGGCCCGGGCCGAAGTGTGGGATACCCCGCTGGGAGATGAACGGCTCGGGCCGCTCGCCGACTCCGTCAGCACACACCTGGAGGCCATCCCGTCCCCCTCCCGCGCCGTGGTGATGCTGTGCGGCACATCGCCCACCACCGCGGACGATCCCACGGTGGGCGCCCAGCGGCGTGCCCGGCGAATCCTCGGCATCGCCCAGGCGACCGCACGCATTTCAACCCCCCCTCGCCTGTACGCGGTCACCCGTGCAGCCCGTGCGGTAGCGGCCGGCGAGACCGTGGATCTCGAGCAAAGTGCACTGCGCGGCGTGATCCGCGTCCTGGCGTTCGAGCACCCGCGTATGCGTGCCACGCTGGTGGACACAGACCACGGCGACCCAGGCCTGCGGAGCCTGGCCGAGGAACTGCTCGCCGACGGCCACGAGGACGAGATCGCCCTACGAGGCGCCACCCGGTACATCGCCCGGCTCGATCACGCCCCCCTTGCCGCCTCCGAACAAGTCACGGCCGCCACCCGCACCGTGCGCTACGGAGTGGACGGATTCCGCCTCCGGGCGGGACGGCTCGGGGACCTCGGCAGTCTGGAACTCGCCGCAACCGGGCGGCGGACTCCAGGACCGGGCGAGGTGGAGCTGCGCGTCCAGGCGGCGGGCCTCAACTTCCGCGACGTACTCACGGCCATGGGCCTCCTGCCCGGCGAGCAGGACATCCAGTACCGGATCGGCTTCGAGTGCGCAGGCGTGGTGACCGAAGTCGGGCCCGGCGTCGAGCACCTGCGCGCCGGCGACCCGGTGCTCGCCGTTCACCTCGAAGGCGGCGCCTTCGCCTCGTTCATCACTGTGCCCGCGACCGTGGTCGCCCCGATTCCGGCCATGCTCGATCCTGTCTCCGCGGCAGGAATGCCCACAGCCTTCCTCACCGCCTGGTACGCCTTGCGCCACGTCGCCCGGCTACGCGCGGGGGAACGCGTACTGATCCATTCGGCCAGTGGGGGCACCGGCATGGCGGCGGTCGCCGTCGCCCGGCTGCTCGGCGCCGAGGTGCTGGCAACAGCAGGTAACGAAGAAAAGCGACAATACTTACGGGGCAGCGGGATCAGCCATGTGATGGACTCCAGGTCCCTGGACTTCGCCGAGCAGACTCGCAACGCCACCCACGGCCTAGGCGTCGATGTCGTCCTCAACTCGCTCTCCGGTGCGGCAATCCGCGCAGGGTTGGAGACGCTGCGGCCCTTCGGCCGTTTCGTCGAACTGGGAGTGCGCGACATCCTGTCCGACGCCTCTGTCGGGCTGGCCCCGTTCCGGCACAACATCACCCTGAGCACCGTTGATCTCATCGAACTCCAGCGGACCCGTCCTGATATGTTCGCGACCGTGCTGCGTGAGGTCCTCACTGAGTTCACCGAAGGCCGTCTGAAGCCGCTGCTCTGCACCACGCACCCGCTCGCCGAAGCCACCGACGCCTTTCGCCTGATGGCCGGCGCCCGCCACATCGGCAAGCTGGTCCTGACCATCCCGAACCGGGGGGAGACCACCGCGGTCCTTCCCGAGGGGCCGCCCGTCGTTCACACCGACGGCGCCTACATCGTCACGGGCGGCTTGCGCGGCCTCGGCCTGGCAACCGCGCACTGGCTGGCCGGGCAGGGTGCGAGTCACATCGTCCTCAACGGTCGTACACCTCCTTCCCTCGCCGCCGCACGCGCAATCAGGAAGCTGTCCGCCGACGGTACCCGGATCACTGTCGTGCTGAGCGACATCGTCAAACCGGGTACCGCCGAACGCCTTGTGGCCACCGCCACCGAAGACGGGACACCCCTGCGGGGTGTCATGCACTGCGCCATGGTCCTTGAGGACGCCGCGATCACCAACATCAGCGACCCCCAGCTGAAGCGCGTATGGAACCCCAAGGTCACCGGCGCATGGAAACTGCACAACGCCACAGCAGCGCACAGACTGGACTGGTTCGTCGTCTTCTCCTCCATGGCCTCGTTGCTGGGCAACCCCGGGCAGGGCGTGTACGCGGCCGCCAACTCCTGGCTCGACGCCTTCGCCGCCTGGCGGACCAGCGAAGGCCTGCCCACGCTCGCCGTCAACTGGGGGCCATGGGGCGAGACCGGTGTCGCAACCGACTTCAGCAGCCGGGGCTACGAGACGATCCCGACCGACCAAGGGTTGCTGGCGCTCCACTCTCTCCTGGCGCACGGACGCGTCCAGACCGGAGTGATTCCCGGGGAGCCGAGCACCTGGATCCCATCTGCCGGATGGCGGTCCTCGTTCTTCAGCCTCCTCGCCCCGGGCAACGAACACGCGGCCGACGTGCCGGAGGACTCCCACGACATCCGGGGCCGTCTCGAGGGCCTTGCGCCAGGCATCGCCCGGCGAGAGGCCCTCGAGACCTACTTGGCCGATCACATTCGCGGAGTTCTCCGGCTGGGCAGCACCACCCTTGACCCGCAGACCCCTCTGAAGGCACTGGGCTTCGATTCACTGCTGTCCATGGAATTACGGGTCCGTCTGGAATCCGACCTCGGGGTCGAGCTCGCCAGTAACTTTGTCTGGCAGCATCCGACGCTGTCGGCACTCGCCGCCGGCCTCGCCGAGTGCATGGGCCTGGAACTGCAGAGCACCGGTCAGCCGGCCTCGAGTGGGTGATGGAGCAACCGGACTCCAGAGCCGGACGGCTCCGAAGTCCGCACGTCATACAGGCAGATGGGAAGCGGCGAAGGGCCGGCCGGAGTCCGACGCTGATGGCCCGACCGCTGCCGAGTCGTGGCCGGCCCTCCTCGCTCATGTGGCTCCTATGGGTGTTGAGGGGCGGACGAGCCTGGAGCGCGTTGGCTTTGCCCAGCTCAGCGGCAGGCACCGGTAGATGTGTGGTGCGCGACAGGTGTCGCGGAAAAGAGTGTTAGGGCGTGTATCGAAAGTAGATCTTGAGTGATGAATGATCACGTTTCATGGCTCGGGGAGATCTCACGGATGCACAGTGGGCGGTGTTGGAGCCGTTGTTGCCGAAGGGGAGGAAGGCAGGGCGGCCGCCCATCTGGTCCCGGCGGCAGCTCATCGACGGCATACGGTTCCGGGTTCGTACCGGTGTTCCATGGAGGGACGTCCCTGTTGAGTACGGGCCGTGGGGCCGGATCTACGACCTGTTCCGTCGATGGCAGCGCGACGGCACCTGGCACCGGGTCCTCACGGGGCTGCAGTCCCTGGTTGATGCGGAGGGTGCGATCACGTGGGATTTGAGTGTCGACTCCACGGTGTGCCGCGCTCATCAGCATGCGGCCGGGGCCCGTAAACGGGGTGACCTGCAGAAAGAACCACCCGGCGGCGTATTCACCGAGCCCTCTGATCACGGGCTGGGACGTTCGCGCGGCGGGTTCACCACCAAGCTGCACCTGGCCGTTGAGCAGGGACAGAAGCCCATGTCCATCGTGATCACCGCTGGACAGCGCGGGGACTCGCCGCAGTTCGAACCCGTGCTGGAGAAGGTTCGCGTGCCCCGCATCGGGTCGGGCCGACCAGGTGTCCGGCCCGATCGCGTGAGGGCTGACAAGGCGTACGCCTCCCGCAGAAACCGTGCCTACCTGCACCGACGCGGCATCCGTTGCACCATCCCGGACAAGGCCGACCAGGCACGTAACCGCAAGAAGCTGGGCTCTCGCGGCGGCCGGCCGCCCAGATTCGACGCCGAGGACTACAAGGCTCGGCATGCGGTCGAGTGCGGCATCAACCGACTTAAAAGGCACAGAGCAGTGGCCACGAGGTACGACAAGCTCTCCGTCCGCTACGAGGCGACTGTGCTGGTCGCAGCCGTGAACGAGTGGCTGTGACCAGCACAGTCGCAACGGCTCTCAGACGACGTCGAATTCGTTGCCCTCGGGGTCCTGCATGGCGGCGGCGTAGAGTCCCATGTCCGGCTCATCCTTGATCCGCAGCACGGTGGCACCAGCTTTGACCAGCCGTTCCACCGTAGCCTTGACCCGATGTGTGCGGACGTCCAATGGGACGTCACGGCCCCCACCGACCTTCAGGTCGAAGTGCAACCGGTTCTTGGCGACCTTCGGCTCCGGAACCTGCTGGAACCACACCCTCGGTCCACGTCCCGCGGGATCGATGATCGACTCCGGAATATCCCCGGCGCCGGCCGGCAACTCTGCCTCGGGCACCCCCACCGCCGCCCAGTAAGCACGCCACGTGGCGTGCCCGCCCGGCGGAGGCTCAGGCACGTAGCCCAGGGCCTCGGCCCAGAAAGTCACCATTCTCTGCGGATCGGAGCAGTCGATCGTCAGCTGCACTGTCATCTCCATGCTCGGAGCATCCCAGGCAGGTCTGACATTGATACTCGTAGCGGGTTCCGGTGGTCGTGGCTCAGGGTCTGACTGACGTCCTGCTGGGCTGTCCTGCGACTGTTCTGTCCGGCT
>NZ_JBICXE010000081.1:0-17558 GCF_043200155.1 Streptomyces sp. NPDC048473 | reverse complement strand
ATTGCCGAAAATGGGGGCAGAACCTCCATGACCTGCTGCGCTGGCAGGTCATGGAGGTTCTGGTCGGTGCCGTCGTCCCGCCACAGGCCGAAGTAGTAGTACACCGCGCCGCTGGGCGGTAGGTTGCCTGGCAGGTAGGCCCACTGACAGCCCGTCCGGGACTGGTACAGGATCGCGTTGACGATCTCCCGCATCTCGTACCTGCCCTCGTGGCCCGTGGCCGAGGGCCGCCCGGCCTTCCACGCAGCCAGCACGGGCTCGAGGGTCATGCTCGACACGGTGACGTCGGGGCTCGGGGCGTGTGTAGAGCAGTGGAGACAGCTGCTCGCCTCGCCGATGGTCACAGCGGATGCGGCCCTCATCGGGTTCTTCGACCTGTTAAAGGTGCTGATCCTCGAACCAGAAGCCGGTGTGGCGGAGGCAACCGAGGTGTTTCTGGCCGGAGGGCAGGAACCCGAAGTCGTCACGGACATGCTGGAATACCTGGCTGAACTCTCCGCTGCGGGCGATGAGCTGGCGGACCGCGCGCGCCTATGCCGCCGGCTCATCGCGGAGCGCACCTGAGGAAGGCCGCGGTTTCGTACGGGCTTGTCGCTAACGATCGTGTCGGCGCCGGGCGGTGTAACGGCTGTGTCTCGCGCCACTGCGGCCGGTAGCACCAGGTATACCGGTACGTTTCAGCGAAGCAGTGCAAGCAGAGATGCGGGACGCCCTTGCTGTGACCGAGGCGAGCCGGATCGACGCCTGTAAGACGTGTGGATGGCGTCGAGCGCAGCTTCGGGTACGGAGGCCATCTCTGGTTGGGGCTTGGCGGTTTGCCTGCGGCTGTTTGGATGATGGTTCTGACAGCGTGCGAAGGTGGCCAGCGCGGATCGTCACGTTTACCGCCGGGGCGAGACAGCTCGTACTGCGGGACTCGCTTTACTCCGGGCCCGTTCGATGTCCTTGCCGGATCAGTTGATACGGTGACGGGGACGGGCCCGGAGTCAGGCGGCCCAGCCGACGGAGGAGACGTAGGTGTAGGCGTCCCAGTCGGTGCCGAGGCTGCTGCTGGTGATGTCGTCCCAGATGGCTTCGAGTTCTTGTTCGTCGCCGTGGATCCAGGCGTCGACGGCGCGGTCCCACACGCCGCGGACGCTGATGCTGCGGGTTTCCAGATCGCGCTGGTGGCGGCGGTCGACGCGGGACTGGTCGGCCGGGTCGATCTCGATGCGGGTGCCGCGGCCGTGGTTGTTGAGCCGGCGTTTGAGGTCGGCTGCCACGTTGCGGCGGCGCAGGTCCCAGTAGGCGGCGTCGAGGCGGGTGAGGTTGGCCCGGCTGGGGGTTTGTTCTTCGGCGAGCCAGGCGATGAGGGTGCGGGGTCTGACGTGGATGCCGGCGCGGTCCATGGCCTCGTATCCGGCGTCGGAGGTGGTGAGGTAGCGCAGGCGGGCGGCCAGGCCTCGTTCGGAGTCGACGGGGGACTCGATGCCCGTCACCATCCGGTCGACCGCTTCGGCCAGGGCCTGCCCGCCGTGAACACCTCGGGCCTGGTAGATGCCGAGATCCTGCCAGCGGTTGTCACCGGCCATCAGCGGGCCGCCTTGCCGACGAGGTACTCACCTGATGCTTTGGCGTCGCTGTGCTTGATCTTCATCTGGGCGACGCCGCGGCCTTCGGGGAAGACCTGGCGCCAGTCGCCGGTGACGTGCAGCTCGTCGGTGCCCATCATGCTGATGACGTCAAGGCCGGCCTGGTGTGCCTTGTATGCCTTGCCCCAGAGGTTGGCGTAGGCCTGGCTGTGGATGATGTGCATCCAGTCCGGGCGGGTCATTTCGCGGTTGTGGATCGACTCGCCCATCGTGGAGATGAACTTCGAGTACATCGCCTTGACGTATTCCAGGGTGACGGTGTCGTCCTCGGAGATGGCCGTGTCCCGCGCGGCGGTAAGCGTCTTGCGCAGGGCGTCCAGGAAGTTCTCCGTGGCACCGGACGTCCACGACTCGTGAATGGCCGGTGGTTCGAGCAGTCCGTACTTCGGCCCGGACAGGCGCAGCAGGAGGCGCAGGGTGGCGTCGGTGATCCACAGGGCGCCGGGTTCATCGCGGTCGCCGAGGGGGTTGGGCAGGTGCGGGTGGGTCCAGGGTGTGGGGGTGATGAGGTGGACTCCGGAGCGCTTGGGGTCCACGCCGTCGCTGCCGGTGGCGTGTTCCAGCTTTCCGATCGGCAGCCAGCACTTGAGGGCGGAGAGGTAGGCGGCGTTGACGTCCAGGGCGGTGACCGCGACGCTGCCGGGGATCTTGAGGGAGTAGTCGGGGTGGCGGAAGTTGGGGCGGGCCTCCCAGATCTGGTCCGGCTCCTTCTTCGAGGGCTTCTTGAGGATGTCGGGCAGGGCCGGGTAGGCGGTGTACGTGTAGCGGGCGGTGGCGCGGGTCTCGTTGAACAGGTGCATGACGTCCGGGATGGCGCGCTTGATCAGGGCCTGCAGCACGACATCGACGTCGCCGTCGGCACGCTCCAGCTCTTCGTGGACGGCCCGGCCGATGAGGTCGGCGGTCTCGGCCTGGGCGCGGGCGGCCGACCGTGCCCGGCGCTGCGGCCGCGAGGGCACCGGCGCCGGGACGGGTGAGGCAGCAGTCGCCGGTGCGGGGGCGAGTGAGACCGGGGTGACCGGTGCCTGGGCACTGGATACCTGGGGCGCGGCAGCGGGAGGCTGACACATGGCTCCGGCGTGCAGGGGGCGGCCGTCCGTGGCCTGGTAGGTCGTCATGACGCCGCAGCGGATGCACGGGCCGGGCTCACCCTCCACGGCCAGACCGTCGGGGCCCCTTGCGGTCTCGGGGGCCGTGAACGCTGCGGCCGGGGGCGCCTCCGGGGCGGATGTCTCGGTGAGCGGCTGGGCCGGGGCGGGGTGGAGCTGGGCGAGGCCTTCGAGCAGGCGCAGGTACTTCACGCGTCCCGGCGGCTGCGGATCAGTGGTGCCGTCCTCCCAGTTGGCGACCGTCTGCCGTCCAACGCCCACCGCTGCGGCCACCTGGGCACGCGAGAGGCTGGCCGCCTGACGCAACCTCAGCCGCTCGGCCGGCTCCGGCATCCGCGCCGTCAGCCGCGCCTCCTCCAACAGAGCTTCCACACTGTCAGTTTCCTCATTCATACCTCGAGGATACATCAGTTAGGCGTATCCTGGATTCAGATTGGGCAGTGATTAGGCATCTATTTGCATGGCGGCGGCATGCGGGCGGCGATGTGAGGCCCAGGACTTGCGACGGGACCTCGCCGGGCCGACGACGGAAGGAACGGAACATGACCGCTGGAAGGGTGGCGGGAGCCACCCTGTACAGGAGGGTGCGCGGTGATCTGGAGCGTGGAGGATCTGGCACGCGACACCGTGCGCCGTCAAGGCACGGGCATGTCGATGGAGCGGGTAGCCCAGAAGGTCACCGAGGCAGCCACACGGGAGCGGGAGACACAGCAGGCGCTGCGCTCCCCCGGGTGGTCGCCGACCTACGAGGCCGAGCTCGACGACGTGGACAGTGCCTGGGCCCGCGAGCGGGGCGCACGGCCGCGCTGCGATCTCATGCCGCCCATATGGGGCGGCGGCGGGAGGAACTGGACGAGGTGCATGCCGAGTTGTGGCTGAGCGCTTCCGCCGGCCGCCTGATCCGTACGGCCGCGGACCTGGCCGGTCTCACGGTGCACGAGGTCCTCGCGCAGCTGTCCGAGCGCGTGGTCCTCGGCGAGGACGGATCGGTTTCGGTAGCGCCGTTCACGCCTTCGCGTTGACTTATTGACGCTGAGCCCTCCACGGCTTGTCGAATTCGTTGATTATGGGGAGTGATGAAATTGCGTGGCATTACCCTTCGGCCGCATCAGGTTGAGGCCGTGGATTCGATTATCGGGGGGCTTTCTGCTCCTGTGGACGGGGTTCTGCCTGCCCGGGGTCTGCGCGGGCAGGTCGTGTCGTCGACCGGTTCGGGCAAGACGATCACGGCGGCGGCGGCGGCGCTGCGGATGGTGCCCAGGGGGCTTGTCGGCATCGTGGTGCCGACACTGGACCTGCTGACGCAGACAGTCGAGGCGTGGCGGGCGGTCGGGCAATCGGGGCCCGCGGTGGCGGTGTGCAGTCTGGGTGCCGATCCGCTGCTGGAGGCGCTCGATGTGCGGTGCACGACCAATCCGACGCAGCTGGCGCTGTGGGCGCAGAGTGGGCCGATGGTCGTTTTCGCGACGTACGCCAGCCTGTCGCCGCAGGGTCTGGAGGACGACCAGGGCGACGGGGAAGGGACGGTGTCCCCGGGGGTGCTGGAGCGGGCGATGCGCGGCTCCTTCGGTCAGCGTATGGGCGCCTTTGACCTCCTGGTCGTGGATGAGGCGCACCGCAGTTCGGGTGATCTGGGGAAGGTGTGGGCGGCAGTTCACGATCAGGAGCGGATCCCGGCGGCGCGACGCCTGTACATGACGGCTACGCCGCGCTTGTGGGAGGCCACACCGGGCTCCGGGAGCGCGGGCAGGGCGGACGTGCACAGCGGCTCCGAGGACGGCCCGGATGTTTCGGGCGGGCGTCTGGTGGCCTCGATGGACGATATCGAGCTCTACGGCCCTGTGCTGTACGAGCTCGAGCTGATGGAGAGTATCGAGCGGGGCATCCTCGCCTCCTTCGAGGTCGACGTGCTGGAGATCCGTGATCCCGAGGCGCCCGGCCCGGACGCCGCGGTGGAGGAACAGCGGGGCTGGCGACTGGCCGCGCTGCAGGCCGCACTGCTCAAGCACGCGGACACCACCGGAGTCCGGTCACTGATGACGTTCCACAGCCGCACCCTGGACGCGATGGCGTTCGCGCGTGCGCTGCCGGAGACCGCGGCCGAGCTGCACGAGACGGACCCTGTCGCCTACCCGAAACGCGTGGGTGCGGAGTGGCTGTGCGGTGAGCACCCGGCCGCTCACCGGCGTACGGTGCTGGACCGGTTCGCCGACGGCCTCGACGCGCAGGGGTGGGTGACCGACATGGGGATCCTGGCCAGCTGCCGGGTCCTGGGCGAGGGCGTCGACATCCGCGGCAAGCGCGGTGTCGGCGGTGTCGTCTTCGCCGACACCCGCAGCTCTCCGGTGGACATCGTGCAGATCACCGGCCGAGGCCTGCGCCAGGACCCGGGCGACGGAAAGGTCGCACGGCTGATCGTGCCCGTCTTCCTCCAGCCCGGAGAGGATCCGGAGGACATGATGGCCTCCGCCAGCTACCGGCCCCTCGTGGCCGTGCTGCAAGGACTGCGGGCCCATGACGAGCGGATCGTCGAACGGATGGCCCTAGGGACCACCACCGCCCGCGGACAGGCCACCTCCGTTGTCGCCCTCGATCCGCAGCACGAAAACGAAGGCGAAGAAGAGGAAGCGCAGGGGGCAGCCGGTGAAACCGGCGAGGCTCAGCCCACGGACGCAGACAGCACCACCTCCGAGAGCGGGGACCAGGGCGAAGAGAACATTGGAGCCGGCGGGGCCAACGAGGGCCGGGACGAGGAAGACGAGAGGCCTGCGGTGCCGTTGCTGCGGTTCTCCTTGCCACGCAACCCCGACGTCATCGCCGCCTTCCTGCGCACGCGAGTCCTGCGACCCGACTCCGAGGTGTGGCTGTCCGGCCTCAACGCCCTGCGCAAATGGGTCCAGGCCCACGGCCACCCGCAGGTTCCGCTGGACACGGTCGTGCCCATCGGCATGACCGACAGCGACGGCGAGAACGGCAACGGCGGGACGTATGCGCTGGGGGCCTGGGTCAGCGAGCAGCGGCGTGCGTTCCGCCTCGGGACGCTGAAGGCATGGCGGGCCGAGCTCCTGGACGAGCTGGGCATGGTCTGGTCAGTCACGGACGCCCGGTTCTACAAGAACCTCTCCGCGGCCCGCGTGTATCACGCGGTGCACGGCACACTCGCCGCGCCGAAGGACGCAGTCGCGGACGGAGTGGCTGTGGGTCAGTGGCTCGCCAACCTCCGCAAACCCCAAGGCCTGGGAGGGGACGAGGAACGCGCACAGGAACGCCGCAGGGCACTGACGGCGATCGACCCCGACTGGGCCCCTCACTGGCCGGTGGAGTGGCAGCGGCACTACGCCGCCGTACGCGAACTCCTCGCCGACGAAACCAGCCCGACCGAGGTACTGCCCGGCGTCACCGTCCACGGCATGGACGCCGGCAAATGGCTCCAGCGCCAGCGCGACCACACCATGTGGCACAGCCTCATGCCCGAACAGCGCGAGCGCCTGGAAAAACTGGGTATCCGGCCGCTGCCCGCAGCGCCGAAGGAGACCCCGGCGAAGCCCCGTGGTTTGGGGACCTTCGAACGGGGAGTCGCAGCCCTGCGCCAGTACATCGCACGCGAAGGCACACATACCGTCGGGCGCTCCCACGTCGAACGGATCGTGCTCCAGGACCAGGAGCACCACGTGAAGCTGGGGGTGTGGATCTCCAACACCAAATCGAGGCGGCACAAGCTGAGCGAACCGCAGCGTGCCGCTCTGACCGCCCTGGGGCTGGAATGAGCCGCGTAGCCACGGATCAGCCGCCGCCGTCGGACAGGATATGCCTTCGCGAGCCCTCGGGCCCAGGCCCGGGACAGGGAGACCTTCGGGCCGCACCTCGGGACAGTCGGCGGCGGCGACACCATGTGTCGAGACAATAGCGGCTTGGCGCGAGGCCCTATCATTCTGGAACGGCCAGCCGCGCACCGCCGTTCACCGCAGCCACCAGCGCCCACGCCCGCATGGGTGGCACAGTCGGTCAAGGTCTTCCGGGGCCCGCGAACTCTGACTGGCACTCGTTCCGCCGGCAGGGCGTGGGCAGTCCCGGCGGTTACCGGAGTAGCTATGCCGAAGAAGCAGTCCACGGTGAGCAAGAAGGCTCGTCAGGATGCCCGCCACGGGGCCAAGTTCACCCGCGCACACCGCGAGCGCAGCGCCACCAGCCAGAACAGTGTGGATGGATCGGGCCACCGCATGGAGTGTGCGAGTTCGCGTGAGGAGTACGTAGCCGCGAGTAATTGTCAATTCCTGTGGATCTTCTATACGTTGTCGATGCTGGTGCTGCTGGTGATCGCCATGCGGTTCGTGAATCTGGCGCAGCTGGTTACGCGGGCGCGGGAGGACGGCTAGTGTCCTGCGCCGGAGATCCATCGTTAGTTCCTGTATGAGTGTTTCTGCGGGTGTGCCCGCACCGCGTCGTGGTCCGAAGCTGGAACCGTTGTTGTTGTCCGTTGACGAGCGTGCGGTGCTGGAGCGTTGGGCCCGGCGGGCGACGTCTGCGCAGGCGGTGGCGTTACGGGCGCGGATCGTGCTGGCGTGTGCAGGCCCTGACGTTCCGCCGATTGTTGTGGTGGCGCGGGATCTTCGGGTAGCGGCGGATACGGTCCGCAAGTGGCGTCGGCGGTTCCTGGCCGCCCGGCTGGACGGGTTGATGGACGAGCCCCGGCCGGGCCGGCCGCCCACCATCAGCGTCGACCAGGTAGAGGCCGTAGTGGTCAGCACGTTGGAGGAGATGCCGAAGAACGCCACCCACTGGTCGCGCAAGTCGATGGCCGACCGCATCGGGCTGTCGAAGTCGACCGTGGGCCGAATCTGGCGCAAGTTCCATCTCAAGCCTCATCTGACGGACACCTTCAAACTGTCGACGGACCCCTTGTTCGTGGAGAAGGTCCACGACGTGGTCGGGCTGTACTTCAATCCGCCCGAAGGGGCGGTGGTGCTGTCGGTGGACGAGAAGTCGCAGATCCAGGCGCTGGACCGGTCTCAGCCGGTGCTGCCGATGATGCCGGGCATGCCCGAGCGTCGCACCCACGACTACGTCCGTAACGGTCTGACCACCCTCTTCGCGGCCTTCGACGTCGCGACCGGCGAAGTCATCACCTCGCTGCACCGTCGGCACCGGGCAGCGGAGTTCAAGAAGTTCCTCATCAAGATCGAAAAGGAGGTTCCCGGGCATCTCCAGGTCCACCTGATCTGCGATAACTACGGCACCCACAAGACGCCCGCCATCAAGGCATGGCTGGCCAAACACCCCCGATTCCACCTGCACTTCACCCCTACCAGTTCGTCCTGGATCAATCAGGTGGAGAGGTGGTTCGGCTTCCTCGCCGACCAGAAGATCCGCCGCGGCTCCCACAAAAGCGTGTGTTCCCTGGAAGCCGACATCCGTGCGTGGGTCAAGGAGTGGAACGAAAACCCAACACCGTTCATCTGGACCAAGACGGCCGAGGAGATCCTCGACTCCCTCGCCCGCTTCTGCCGACGGATCTCCGGCGCAGGACACTAGCGTTCCTCGTCCTTGACACGTTTGGGCTCGGCTGCCGGGCCGTACATATCGTCCAGCGCGGCGGCTTCCTCCCTCCCGGCCGTCAACGCGGTGACGCCCTGGGGTCCCTGCCACATGCCGTACGCGGCGCGGGGCGCGGCCATCGGGTTGGCGTGGGGGTCTTCGTCCAGCCAGGTCGCCCGGCCGGGTACGCGGCCGCCCTCCGCGTCGAGGCCCAACTCACGCAGTAGATCCGCGCCGAGACGCAGCGTGGGGAAGCTCGCCGCCCCCACTCCCATCGCCTGCAGTTCGGGCGTCGGTGCGAGCAGGGTGCCGTGAGCGTCCAGGTCCATCGACCGGACAGCGCCGACGTTGTCCGGTGGGGCCGTCGCAACGGCGCGACTATCGGCGGCGTACCACCGGACATCGCCCCGGACGTTCACCGCGTACAGCGGCTTGGCCTCGTCGGAACCGAAACCCTGGGGAAGCACGAGCGAGCGAGCGCCGCCCCCGGCCGCTATCAGAGCCGTTACCAGTTTCTCGACCTCCGTCGTGATGGGTTCGCTCCACACCCGGAACGCAGCTCGCACCCGCTCGCGATCCGCCCCGGTCAGGACGTCGGCCTTCCGCTCCCGCTCCCGCTCCGCCTCGGTCCCGGTCCCGGTCGCGGCTTCCCGCCCGGCCACGGGGGCCGGCTGGTAGTCCACGGCCGGGGGCTCGTCCGGCGAGGTGAGGGAACGGGATGGGGCCAGGATCTGTGCCGCGTGTGTGCCGGCGGCCTCGCCCGCCGTGTGGAGGGCCAGGGCGATGGCACCGCGCTCGTACTCGGAGCCGTCCTGCCAGGTGTCGTCCTCGGCGCCCCGCCCGGCAGAGCGCGCCCGCCAGAGCGCGTCCGCCGACTCGACGGTCTCCTGGGGCAGGGTCTCCCCCGCCCGGGCAAACACATCGGCGCCCAGCCCGCGCAGCGCGCTCCCCGCCGCGATCAACCGGCCCACCGCCTGCTCCCGGGTCCCGGAACGCGGACCGGAGAGGGCGTCAAGGGAGGCGTGGTACTCGGTGACCGCCTGGGCCAGGCCCTGTGCCCGGGCCGTGACGTCCCGCTCCACCGCAGTGGCCCGGTTGCTCCCGTCGGACTGGGACGCCGGCCCGGCCGTCACCGTCGCATGCGCGACCCGGTTCTCGACCAGACTCCTGGACTCCCTGAGCCCGGGATCGTTGGCCACCGTCTCCAGAGCCGGCGGGCCGTCGACATACTGGCCACTGTTGCCCCAGCGGTAGCTGTTGCCCTGCCGGACACCACTCCTGGCGAAGACAACCAGGTCGACCTGCCCGTCCGGCGCCAGCGCGTAGAAGAACGCCACACCCCCACTGCCGGAGTCAAGATGCGCGTGCAGCGGCGTGTTGATCCGCCGGACCCCCGACGCCTCCCGCACACCCTCGGCCCACCGGGCCACCCGCTCCAGCGTCTGCTGCTGCACCGCCGTGAAGTCATCAGGACCCAGACGCCCCGCGTAGCGGATCCGGCCACTGTGCTCCCACGTCCGCTGCGCATCGGCCCGGAAATCCCCGAACCGCTCCGCCCGCTCCCGCGACCGCGCCGACAGACGCTCCTGACGCTCCTCCACCATGCCGCGCCACGTCACGGCCGCGCCGGCCTTGACCGCCGCGTACTGCTGCCCCGGAGCGATATCCACCGACTCCAGGAAAGCATCAAACTGCCTGTCGAACGACGTATCAGCCGCGTCCTCGTCAAGGAATTCCCGGATGACATAGGTGCCGAGCCGCTCAGGATGCCGGCCGATCTCCTCCGCCACCGCCGGAACCGCCGTCAGCAACGGCAACAACTCAGCATGACGGGCCAGGG
Organism: Streptomyces sp. NPDC048473; assembly: GCF_043200155.1. Classification (NCBI taxonomy): domain Bacteria; kingdom Bacillati; phylum Actinomycetota; class Actinomycetes; order Kitasatosporales; family Streptomycetaceae; genus Streptomyces; species Streptomyces sp. NPDC048473. The sequence goes on along the minus strand of NZ_JBICXE010000081.1, from coordinate 7,443 downwards.
CATCCGCCACCTGACTCGCGTGCTGGCCCCCCAGCAGATCCGTCAACTCGGCCGGCAACAACGGCGCATTGTCCGGCCCGAAAGGCGACGCCGCGGTGGCGGCGGGCAGTTCCTGCACAGCCCCAGCCGTGACAACCGGCGCGGCCGGCCCCTCACCCCGACCACTGTCCCGTGCCTGGCGTATGGCGGGACGGACCGCGGCGGCCACTTGGCTTCCGCTACCCAGCACTTCGTCCAGCGCGCCGAGCAACCGGCCGGGATCCGGGTCCGCCACCAGGTCCCCGAACCCCGCCGTCCCGGACAGACGGCGCACCGTGGCGCTGAACAGATTGTCCTCGATGGCCCGGAGCTGCCAGGCCGGGCTGCCCAGGAAGGACTTCGCGAATCCCGCGTCCGCTGCCAGCAACGGGGGAACACCATGCCGGGTCAGTGCCCGCCGTAGGATCCCGGCACTTTCCCGGTCCAGGTCGCCCTCATGCGCGACAAGCGCCGACACCAGGTCGGGATAACGTCTCAGCACGTTCCTGAACGAACTGTTGACGAACGGCGTCAGCGCCGGATGCCGCCGGATCACCAGCCAGACCGGGCTCTCCGAAGCGGCATCGTCGATCAGCGTCCGGTTGGCCCGCACCGCGTCGATCAGCCCCGGACCCTTCAGGAACGCCTCCACCACATCCGACCGGCCGAGCAGCAGCTCCGCCAGACCGCGCAGACCCGCCACCGCGGCCCGCAACCCCTCACCCTCCGCCAACGCACCCGCCAGCCGAGGCTGCCGCGCGACCAGCTCCAACACCACCGGCCGGGTAAGCCCGCCACGAGCGCCGGCCGACACCCGGGCCAACGCGGTCACAAACGCGGGAGCGGCCAACGCCACCGGCAACACAGCCGGGTCGAGAACATCCCCGACCACCGCCGGATGCTCGCTGAACTGCCGCATGAGGTCGACGTTCCCCAGCAGCTCCCGCCACTGCCCGGCATCCGCCGCGACCTCCGGCCGGTCCCCGAGGACCTCGGCCAGACCCGGCACAGCACCCAGCGCCGTGAGCAGCGAGGAGTCTTGGGCCGATCCGTCCAACCGGCCCTGCGTCACCATCACCGCACGCACAACACCCTCGCCTGCCGTTTCCAAGACCTCAACCAGCGGCCGGGAATGCACGAGGGTCGTGAACGTCTCCGCCCGGTCGGCGACCGCCCTCGCCGCAGAGGCACTGGTCGACACCAAAACATGGACGCCTTTGGCGCTCGGGAGCATCAACTCACCGTCGCGCCGCACATAGGCCTTGAGGTACTGGGGGTTGCGCTCTACGATGCGCACCCATTTCTCATAATAGTTCTGGCGCACATGGATGTTTTCAACAAACACGCCGAACGCGTTGTCATCGTTGGTCAGCAGCCGTGCGAGCCCTTCCACCCGTACCACCTGGCGCAGCACATCCGGTGAGCGGTCGAAGAGACCGAGGATCGAGGGGCGGACCACGAGCAGCTCAAGCATGCCCTGCCGGAAGAGAACCACCTGAGCGAGATAGGGGCTGCTCTGCACAGCGTCGCTCAGCCGCCGGTTCTCCTTGACCGTCACATAACGGCTCAGTACCGCGTTGCTGTCCACGAGTTCCCCGCCGCCGGCGCGCAGCGTTTCCCGCATCTTGTTGCGGGCGTCTCCGCGGGAAATCCCGGCAACGAGCTCCCGAACGCGCGCGGTCAGCTTCACGTCCAGTTCCCCGTCGGCGGTGAACCGCAACTCCCCGGCGGCCCTGACCGCCTCCAGCAGGGCACCGGTGGAACCCTTCCCCCCGGCCCGGAGCGCCTGCCCGGCCGGCGCGTCGAAGCGCTCCGGCTCCGCGATCCAGGCATCGGTGAACCCGGGACGGGCGATGGCCTCCCGCAGCACATCGGGGTGCGCGAACAAAGCCTCGGCGGTCGGCTGCCCGATCCGCTCGCCCAGCGTTCTCAGCAGCCCGCCATCGATAAGCAGCCGCATCCAATGCACGGCCGGCACCCGCCCGGCGTGAGGGAGCAGCCGCGGCAGAACCCCCGCAGCGGCCACCAGATTCTCCCTCACGGTCAGCCACTGTCCGAAAGGAAACCCCTTGCTGATCGCCGGCCGCCGGTACAGTAGACGGAGCAGGGCAGAATCTTCCGCCACCATAATTTCCTCGATCTTTTCCCCTCCCACCTTGATAACCGAAATGATGGTGGGCACATTTGCGACCACACCGGCCGCCCATGGATTACCTCTCAAATAACCTTCCTCCAGAAACTCGATGACCCGCTGATCATAATACGCCAGGACGGCTGTTGCGGAATCCGTATACACACGCTGGCGAAAAATGCTGGGGCTAGCCAGCAATCCGTCGAAGTGTAGCCGCTGGCTCGTATTGGCTGTATGGCTGTACAGCGCGTTGATTCCCCAGTGGCGCCCTGCGGAAGCAAGGACAAAGAGCATCAGCGAATCATTTGAGGAAAAGATGACTCGCGATGTTCTCGGGTCGGATATCCGGCGCAGAACATGTGGCTGGGCAATGAACTGTGGGTGATGCGCCAGAAGACGCACAAGGTTCTCACGATTCAGAAGGTTAGTCGTGACTTCCTTCCCACCAGGGCCGACGAGGGCTGCTTCGATTGCTGGATTCTCCCTCCGGAGGTATGCGAGCAGAGCGGGGACCTTCTTCTTCTCGATGTCCGCGAGCGGCGCCCGGAGGCCGGCCGCCGGTGCCGACGGCGCCGGGCTCTCCGTCTCTTTCAACGCGTCCAGCAACTGCCCGCCCTCGACCGCGTCATAGCGATGCGGGTTGTACGAGAGCGCCTTCGCCACATGCGCGTTGTCCACTGCGGCGGTGATCAGCCTCTCATCGGCCAGCAGTCGGACCGCGACCCCGGGCAGGTCCTCCAGCACATCCGTCAAGAGCGGCGAACCGTCGAGTTTTTCCACCGCGCGGCGATTCGTCCGAACGGCGTCGAGCAGTTCCGGCGCGGAAAGAAGAACATTGTAAAGTTTCCCGAATTCCCTGAGGCTCGACCTGAGATTCTCATCCGCCAATATTCTTCCATAGAAATCCTTGGATCCCTCACGTCTGCGGAAAACCTGGGTCAGTAGCGCGGAGAGGAGGCCGGCTTCTCCGCCTATGCCCCAAAGAGCCTCGACCGGATTTTGGGTCGAAAGTAGGGCAGCCCCGAAATTCGGAGCTATTTCCAGCAAATCGACTACCGATCCACGCGCATCGACGGAGGCCCGGATAACATCAATTTCCCCGTTCAGATTTTGCATTCGATTGGGGAATGCAAATACTTGCATCCGTAGTGCGGGGTCGGACTCCAGCCCCTGGATGACGTCCTTGCGGCTGAGGATCTCTACTATCTTCTCCGTCTGATGATCGTGCCATTTCGCACTGACCCCTACCAGATTTTCCAGTACGCCGGGCGCCTCGCCCAGCAGGTCGACAATTTCCGGACGGTGGTGAAAGTAGCGCTTCAGATAGGGCTGCTGGACCAGCGAGTAAACGATATGGGGGTACTTCAGCAGCCTTTCCTTCAGGTCATTATTTTTTCCCGTCACCACCCACTCGACGGCCCTGACGAGGTCGGCGACCGGGCGGTCGGCCGGGTATGCGATCTTCGGCAGCAATTCGAGCGTCATTGAGAAGATCTGCTGCAGCTCCTGCCTCGAGTGGTGTTGACCCAGCTGACCAAGGGCGGCTCTGACGGCCTGCACGGTCTCCTCGGAGACCGGGGCCGGAGCCGTCTCCGGCGTCTGCGCCTCGGTGCTGGGGCCGGCCTGGCTCGGATCCTTGGGCTTCTTTTTCTTCTTGGCACCGCCGGGAATCAACGTTTTCCCGCCCGTCAGCATGGTCCTCGCGATGATCTCGGCCCGCTCGCGCAGCACCCCCCGACGCTCGGTGTCGGACAGCGTGGCATGCAGCCGCATGACCTCGTCCCCGTCAACGGGCACCTGGCCGGCCTGCCCCCGCAGCCTCGCCAGTTCAAGAGTGACGGCAGCCGTGAGGTCCGCCCGAAGAAGGCTGTCGCTACCGACGGTGGTCACTGCCCCCCGGCCGCTCTCCGCCGTCGCCGCCCAGCCCTCGGGCAGTGACGGGCCGACATCCGCGCTCTGCCTCTCGGCGGCGGCGAGCGCGGCCGGGGCACTCGTGTCACCGGGCGTCCAGACAACCCGCAGCGCCTCGCGCAGCCGGACCACGGCCGCCCGGGCGGCCGTGTGCGCTGCCGGGTCGGCGTGATAGTGCGCCCCAAGCAGCTGTTCGAAAATAGCCCGTTCGTGGTCGAGGTCCTGCTCGGCGCCCTCCATCGGGAGAGGCTCGCTGGTCGCGATCTGCGGCACATGGTCCTCGGTGTCCGCGTACCGCCAGGCGGCGCCGCGCTGGACAGCGATCGCGTGCGCCACCGCCTCTGCCGCGTCCGGACCGTCCTCGCGCAGGGCGCGCGCGACCTCCTCCAGTGCCTGGTACTGCTCCGCGCGCGCCGCCATCTCCGGCTGTTCGTGGCCGATGCTCGGCGGGAAGTGGTTGAACGCCTGAAGAATGGTGATGGCCTCGGCGACCGAATCCCGGTCGGCACCGGAGAGTTCCGTTTCCCAAGGTTCTACGCCCAGCGCGCGCTCCTGACGCCGGGCGATCAGGACGGACCAGCCGTATGACGGTCCGGCGCCGCTTTCCACGTCAGGAGAATCGGTCTCCGCGCGCCGCACCATGCCGTGAACATGCTCCGGGCGGTACGCGGACGAGATCCCGGATCCGGACGTGCCGACGACCGTCAGGTGACCGTTTTGCGACTGCCCCGCGCCGTAGCTTCGAACCGGCCGCCCGCTGACGATGCGCTGGGCGATCTCGGCGCCGACCACGTGTTCCGGTTGGCGCCGAGTGAGCAGCGGCAGGGCATCGGCCAGGCGTTGCGCGGTCGCGTCGTCGATCAGGGTGCTGCGCCATCCCAGGCGCAGCAGCTCACGGTTGACCTCGAACCAGAGAATCGGGCTCCAGGGCCGCTGCGTACTCGGTCCGGGGACGGCGGACGGGTCCTGGATCCGCAGCGACCGCTGGGGAAGCCCGGTGAGATCGTTCACCGTGGCGGTCGTCCGTTGCGGGCGGACGGTGTGCGGCCGGTAGCCGGCGATCCAGTTCCGCAGACGGCCCGACAGGTCCTCCGGGGACAGTCCCCAGTATTTCAGTTCCCTGGCTTTGAACCTCCGATCCTGCTCGGCGTGGTCGAGGCTGAAGGTGGACCGCAGCCAGGCTTCTCCGGCAGCGGATTTCAGGGCCCTGCCGTCCGGGGCGCGGCCCGAAGTGCGCAAGGACGCTTCCTCCTCCCGCAAGTTCGCCAGCAGCATGGTCGCGGACCAGTGGGCGGACCATGCCTGCAGCCGGTCGGCCGGGAATCCGGGCCGGTCCAGCAGGTTCTGCGGTGGGAGGCCGACCGCGGTGCTGTCGAGCTCCGCCGCCCAGTGCGCGGGGTCGACCCGCCGTGCCCGCAGCATGTCGATGCCGGTGGCGACCGAGGTGACGTCGACGTACGGGTCCCGGACGCCCAGGGCGATCTCGTCGGGGAACAGCCCGTCCTGCGCCACGTTGTCCCGCAGTTCCTGCTCGGTGAGCGGGCCCAGATGGCGGTAGCGGCTCCAGCCGTCGACGTAGCCAAGCCCGTACTCCTGGCCCAGGGCCTCGTCCCACAGCTGCGCCGACCGCATGACCTCGTGCAAGGAGTGGTGTCCTGCCGAGAGGAGGAAGCCGAGGATGCCGAGGCGGACCTCTTGGAAGTCGACGGACCAGCCGACAGAGGCGGCCAGGTTCCGGACCGATTCAAGCATCAGGGCGGTCGAGCCCGAGGTGCCCGTACCGACCAGAGCACCGGTGTCCTGGCCGCGCTGGTGCAGGTCCGCGCTGAGGGGCATGGACCTGCGGTCCTCGGCACGCCTCCACAGCAGCTTTTTCTCGCCCGTGGTCGGGTCGCGTCTGACGGAGAAGGCGTCCTCCGCCGCGCTGAGTGGCGGCCGGACCTCGTGCGGCAGCTGCCAGGTGAGCACAGACTCGCCGGTGACCGCCAACTTCCGCTCCGCCGAGATCTCCGGGATGCGCCGGGGCGCGGGAACGATATCTTCTAACGCACCGTTGCGGGCAGCGGTCTCAAGCAGGTTGAAAACCTCCCGAAGGTTTCCGCCATGCACCACCTTCCGGAGCACCGCGGGGTCGCGGCCGACAGCTCCCGCGTCTCCGCTCCCCTTTTCCACGCCCAGCTGGGTCAGGCGCTCTGGATATCTGGCGCTCAAGTGGGCCCACGCGATGCGCGCGGCGCGCCTCAGTTCGCGCAACGGCGCCTCGCGAGTGCTGAGGTATTCCCCGAGCCGCCGTTCGAACACGGCCGCCGCCGCCGCGTACCGGATGCGCTGCTCGTCCGACGCGGAGGCCGGCGTACCCCGCCAGTAGGCAGGCCTTGGGGCGTTACCCGGCAGCGGACCGCGGCCCATACGGCGCGCCCCGTCCCGGAAGCCGGTGTCCCCGCTCGCCAACCGGTGCCCGGGACTGCCACCCAGCAGGCGAGGACGCGCCCGCAGGTCCGCCTTGTCGATCACCGGAGCGTCCGGGTCGACGCCGAGGTCGTCCAGGACGGTGCGGGCACCGTAAATGCCCAGTTCGGCTTCGTCGAGGGCGGCTTGAGCCTCTCCGGGTTCCGTGACCCGTGCGGAGCTGCCCTCGCCCTGGTTGCGGTACCGCTGCTCCGCCGTCTCCAGGGCAACCCGGGCCTGTGCGAGCGTCTCGACCGCCGTGGTGTGGTCCGCCAGTGCGGCCTCGATCGTTTCCGGATCCGCGGGAGAATCCTCCTGCTCCTGGGACGGGTCGCTCCTCGCCCCGGCCGTCGGGTCGGTCGTCGGGTCGGCCGGGGAACCGGCGACGGACGAGGTCTCGAGCGGATGAGGCGCCGCCGTGGAAACAAGCTCGGGGGCCGATGCGGCGTGCTTGCCGGACTTCTCGGGAGACGTCTCCTGATGGCTGGACGGGGAGGTGGCACCGAACGCACCGGCTGGGGCGCCGCCGGGCAGCCCGTGATACTGCTGTGTACCGAATGCGGTCCGCAGCTGCTCCGACATGGCCGTCGCACGGGCATGCGCGAGCGCGTCAGGCAGGGACCGGTGCTTGTGCAGGTGGTAGGCGACCGTGTAGGCGATGGCCTCGTACAGCCGGTTGTAGGCATCCGCCTCGGCCGAGAGCCCCCTCTTCATGACCGGCGGCGGCTGATGACGGACCGCCATGATCTCCGCGGCGCCTGCCAGAAGCTCCTGGCGTCGCGGCGATTGGTCGACAGCCAGCTGTACCTGCCCGAAGTAACCCTGCCACCGGGCGAAGAGCCCGGAATCGACCGCGGGATACCGCGGAGCGGGCCTCATGTGCACCTGCGGGCCGAGCGCGCCGGCCAGGCTGGAAGTCTCCTGCCCCTTGTAGT
>NZ_JBICXE010000080.1:0-17713 GCF_043200155.1 Streptomyces sp. NPDC048473 | reverse complement strand
TGGAAGCCTGAAGAACTCCCATTATCGCAGGTCACAAGGCACTTCCTCGTTTCACGAAGAGTCCCCACAGCCATCACATCGGCGGATCGAGGCTTAGCCGTCTCCTCCAGCCGCAGCATCAGGTCGGCCGTTTCCTCCACCTGACGGCCTACGGTGAAGGCTCCGTGGCGGTAGAGGGTGAAAGCGAGTCCGTGCCGTTCCAGCTCCCGAGCGCGTGGAGCGATGTGTTCGACGAGCTGGGGCCGGTAGTGGAGGAGGGTGACCGCAGCCACCTCCGGACGCTGCACCATGCCCTCCGGCAGTTCCAGCTCCACCGGATCCCGAAGGAAGCCCGCCTTCACCGTCTGATCGTCGGCGTGCAGGCACGGGATCTCGCCGAACGTGTCGGCCCGGTTGGTCACCGAGGGGATGGGAACCCCCAGTGAGGCGAAGGCCAGCGAGTAGGGCGCGTGGGTGTGGACGATCGCGCCGGCACGCGGCAGCATCCGGTACAGGTCCAGGTGCATGGGGGTGCCCGAAGCTCCGAGCCCGGCGGTCTGCTCGACGATCCGGCCGTCCGCGTCCAGCACGATGAAGTCGTTCACCGTGGCGTGCCAGCGGTTGAAGGCGAGCCGTGTGGTGGACATCAGGATCCTGTCGCCCGGCAGGCGCATGGACACTGCGCCGCCGGCCGGATTCAGCACTCCCCACGCTCTGAGCTCGTTGAGGATCGTGAGGAGGTGCTGGCGTTGAGTCTCGTACTTCATGAGGGAACTCCTTCGGAGCGCGGTTCGATCTGGTAGCCGGTGGCCGGCAGGCTGAGGAAGCTGTCAGGCGGTATCCAGGCGGTTGTCACGGTCACTCCGGCGTGCAGGACCGTCCTGGCGCCGATGACCGCGCCTGGGCCGATCGCCACACCGATACCGGTACGTACGTCGTCCCCGATCAGGGCGCCCCACTTCGGCTGGCCCGTACTCACGCGCTGCCCGTTCGGCAGGGCGAAGTGCACGGGCCGCGAGGGGCGCAGCATGTCGGGGTTGGACAGCAGACAGACAGCGGTGACCAGGCCGACGGCGAAATACGTCCTCTGGCCGATGACGGAGCAGCAAACGGTCGCCCGGTGGGAGAGTTCGCTGTTCTGCCCGATGACGCTGCGCGAGATCTCGCAGCCGTAGCCGACGTGGACGTTTCGGGAGATCACGGTCCGGCCGCGGACGGTTGAGTATTCGTAGATCGCGGCTCCGGGGCCGATCACCACATCGTCGCCCACGTTGGCCAGTGGTGATACGTAGGCGCTGGGGTGGATGCGAGGTCTATCGCCCAGCCCTGCGCACACGAGGTCGTAGACAGCGCCGGACAGGTCACCGATCGCAGCGATGGGCTCGCCGTCGAGTGTGTCCGCACCCCACTCCTTGAGGCAGGTGTCATCGCCGAGGCGCACCACGTCACCGAGCAGCGGGCCGAAGGCCTTCACAGCGCCGCCGCCAGGGACCGCGGCCGGGCCTGCTCAATCACCAGCGACAGGTATTGGGCTGCGCAGCGTCCGGGTGTGTACCAGGCCTCGGCCAGGGCTCGGGCAGCGAGACCCATCCGAAGCAACCGGCCACGGTCCAACAGCGCGTCGGTGAGAGCGCTTACGAGGTCCCCCGGGTCCGCCGGGTCGTAGACCATGCCGGTGAGCCCGTTCACAACGATCTCCGGGCTCGCTCCTGCGTTGGGAACCAGAGACGGGACGGCGGCGCCCGCAGCGTCAATGACACCGCGTCCGAACCCCTCCTGCAGTGCGGCGGTGGCCAGCAGGTCGTACCCGCCCAAACTCTGCGGCAGATCACTGTGGTAGCCCATGAACCTGACGGGTGCGCAGAGCTCGCGCACCAGCACGTGCAGGTCCTGGTGGTGAGAGCCTGCCTCTCCGTAGATATCGAGCCGTACAGCGGTGGACAAGCGCGGATCAGCGACCGCGCGCACCAGGTGGTCCAGACGCTTCCACGGGACGGTCCTGGCGACCGCGGCCACCAGGAGCCGTCCTGTCTTCGGCCGCGAGCAAGCGGGCACCTGCGCCGGAATGGAAACCCCGTTGTGGATTTCGCAGACGGACCCGGCATGCACGGCGTGCTCGCGTAGGGCGGCGGCCGAAGCTTTCGAGATCCCCACCCATACCGGTGCGCTGGATAACAGGTCCCAGGGCAGATGGCCGATTCTCCGCTCAACCATCTGCCCCGTGTCGGGGTCGATGACACGAAGTACCTGTTCGTGGTTGACGACGTGTCGAACGACAGGGATCACACTTGCATGCGGAGCTACCGTCATATCGGCGGCGGCCGTGCGGTGGTTGGAGATGACGGTGACGGGGCGGCCCTCGTCCGGGGTGGTGACGCGGCGGAGCACTTGCTGGTAGTCGTGCCAGTTGCTGACCTCATGCACCCGGGCGTCCCCAGCCGCATCTGTCTCGCTCGCAGGGGGGCCTCCGTGACGCCACCACACCACATCAACGCCCGGGACCAGGCGGTCCAGTTGCCCGGCGAGTTCGAGCACAGAGTTTTCCGCACCGCCACGAGCGGTGGTTACCCAGGTAAGTACGACGTGCGGAACCATAGAAGAGCCTCCGGTCAGGGTGCGGTTCAGGCAATCAAGTCGAGCGTCGTGAGGTCGTCCAGGTCGACGACCGTGAAGTCCTGCAAGCAGCGGACGAGCTGTGAGCCCAGGAACCACCGCAGCTCTGACGTTCGGTAGGGAACGGGCGTGTCGTTCCCGGCCAGTGCCTGGATCCCGTCACGGGTCCACTGGTAGGGCGTGCCGATGACCCCGTAGAGAGGGGCGCTGCGCACCATCAGGGCGGTGTAGCCCTTCTGAAGGTGCGGACACTGCTCAACTGCGACGCGCAGGTGCGCCAGGCAGACCGGGGGCTGCGCGGTGCGGAGGATGTCCCCAGGCCGCGGAACGCCCTTGGCAGCGGGTTCCAGGAACGGGTATCCGTCCGGTGTTCTGGTAGGGCCTGCGCAGATCTGACAGCGAAGCTGTGTCATCGTCTCGGGCTGCCTGGCGGGGTGGACAAGCCCCCATTGAGGCCGCCCGGACGGCAACCCGTCCCGACCGATCAACTGCGAGCACCGGGCCCACAGCACACCCCGCGGATCGCGGTCCTCTTGCGTCTCGTCCCAGTAGCCCAGGGCTGACCGGCCGGCACTGTCGAAGGTAGCGCGCAGGGCCAGGATCGATTCAGGTTCCTCGCCTTCGCGGGCTGTGATGTACGGGACGAGGCGGCTCACCGTGCTCATGCGGCTGCTCCTGCCAGGGCGGTGGGGCGGCGCGGGGGGAATGATCTGGCCGTCGGGCAGCAATTCACCAGTGTCGTCAAAGAGCAATACGCCGTTGCAAAGCAGGGCCCAGCCCAAGACGTCGTCTCGTGCCAGGGTCCTGGCCGCTTCGCGATCCGACGCGTCCGCGGTGGGGCAGGGAGTCTTGTGCTGGCACATGTGCGTCGCATTCCTCTCGGACGTGTTGCGGTGGGGGCCCTCTCCGGCTGAACCTACGAACCGCGGGGGAGCGGAGTTGGATCGCCGGAGAGGGAGTTCTCGGGGAGGAACTGTTGGGCAGGCCGGTCGCCCTCGATTGGAGTGGGAGAGGGCGACCGGGGCTCACACCCGTGATCGGCGGGGGAGTGTGAGCCAGTCCTCCGTTCGCGCAGTTCCGCCGACCAGCGCCTGCCTGCTGTGGGCAGGGCGATCGAGGCGGAACCGGAGGACCCCGATGGAAGGTCGTCTCCACGGAGCGACAACACAGCTGCGTGGAGACGACCAGTTCTGAGGCGTCATTCGACGTCCTTGATGTATCGAGCCTCGATCAGTTTCTCGACGAGGTCGGAGGTCACGAAAGCCATGCGCCGGGCCATCCCGACGGCCTGCTGATGGTCGGCTGGCAGGCGCGCATCCTGCATGGGGCGCCCTCGCTCGATGAACACCGTCATTTCATCGGTGGGCGGGAACTTGGGGTCGGCTACCGCGATTGCGCTGAGCCTCTTCAGATAGCTACGCAAGCGTTCGACAAGCGCCGGGGTCGTGGCCTTGGGCGGCGGCTGGTTTCCGATCGTCGTGTCCAGGTCGTCGAAGATCGCCTGGACGTCGAGCGGGGACCACGCTGTGATCCGCGCCAGGACATGCTTCAAGTCGTCCTGGTCGAGCGGCGGTGTCCACTTCGGGACGTTGGGCGTAGGAGAGACGACTCGTTTCTCCAGAACCGGAGCGGTGAGGGAGATCGTCATGCCGGTACCCGCCCTGGCCGCATGGTGGCGCGCACCGTTTTCCCGGCGTCAGCGGGGAACCAGGTGATGGCGGCGCCGAGGTGCTTGGCGCCCCACAGGCCGTGTCCCAGCTCTCCGGCAACCGCCTGGTCGAAGTCGGGGAACTCCGGGTCCAGGTCCGTGACGTCGATGATGAGGTCGTGAGCCTCGGTGACACGCAACCAAACTTCGGGGCCCTGCGGCGTCTCCCCGGGCGAGAAAGCGTGCTTGAGGGCGTTGTTCACCAGGACGTACAGCACGTCGATCGCGGCGTGCTGATTACCGTGCCAGCTCAGCATCGTGAGCATCGTCCGCCCGCTGATGCGGGCAACTTTCAGCGCGCTGGGGTCGGCTGGGAGTAACAGACGCGCCTCGCGTAAGACGAGCGGGGGCGCCGCGGCGGGTTCCATCGTGGTGGGTCCTTCGGTCAGACCATCGGGGAGTGGACCGGGGCACCGCTCGATGGACACGTTGAGGGCTGTGGTGGGGGCCTGCGCTACGGCTGTCATCGTCATCGCGTCCTTGGATGGCCAGGAGACATCGGGTACTGCGGCGAGGTTCCGAGAAGAGGTAACCGCGCCGCTACACAGCGCTGACAGGTAATTACGGCTTCCGGCTCAGTGCGGCCGACCGGAAATTTTTACCTTGCGCCTTCGCTAGGCGCTCTGGAGCTCTACCGTGGATGCATGACGGGGAATCCGCGCTTGGCGGCGCGCATTGAACGTGCTGGGCTGAAACAAGACGAGTTAGCGAACCGTCTGAACCAGCGAATCGAAGACCTGACCGGGCAGGTTGGGAAGCTGACTGACCGCCATGTCCGGAACTGGGTAACCGGAAAAACCCGATGGCCGCAGGCAAGACAGCGGGTCGTACTCGAAGAAGAATTCGGAGTCACCGCGGAGGAACTGGGCTTCATCCCTCCTCCCGGGCGAACACGAGCACCTTCGGAGGACCCTTTGCGGCGACGCACCTTCACCACTGCTACCGCTTCCCTGGCAGCGGCCGCCCTGCTGCCAGCCGCACCGTCAGACGGCTCCCGGCGGGTGGGCATGACCGACGCCGACCGCCTTGAGCGCAACTTCGTAGACCTCGTACAGGCTGACAACAAGTCGGGCATAAACGTGAAGCTCGAAACTCGTGCTCTGGCCCATGCTCAGCACGCACTCGATCTGCAAGCCGTCGGCCACGCAGCCACCCGCGTACGTCAACGGCTGTACTACCTCGCTGCCGCGTTCACCGGCACTGCCCTCTGGGCAGCTGTCGACTCGCAGCAAGCTCATCGTGCGAGCGGCCATCTGAATCAGGCGATGAAGCTGGCAGGTATGGCCAGGAGCAGCGAGATGCAGATGCGCTTGTGGGGCCACGCCGCGCTTCTGTCCTACCAACAACGCCACCTGCCCGACGCCCTGGCCGCGGCCGAGGCCGGGACCAGGCAGCACATCTGTCGACAGGACCCCCTCTTCCGCTCTCTCGCCAGCGCTCGCCTGGCGGGCATTCAATCCGCACTCGGTGACCCCACGCCGGCCCTGCGCAGCTTGGAGGTCGCCGAGAAGGCCTACGCGCGAGCAGACCGGTACGAGGAACGTGCTCCCTGGATGGCGTTCTTCGACCGAGCAGAACTGGACGGCCTGTCCGCCCTGGTTTTCGGTCGGCTGGGGAAACACGCAGAGAGCGAAGCCCACCTACACCGCACTCTGGCGCGGCTACGCCCGGAGTACCGCCGGAACCGCACCTACTACGGGTTGAATCTCGCTCTCAGCCAGCTGGCCCAGGGCGAGATCGAGCAGGCCTACGCGACAGTGCTTCCCCACCTGCCTGCACCGGGCAAACGGATGACTGGGCGAACAGGCAATCTTCTGGAACAGTTTGGCCGGAGGCTGACCCGCACAGCCCCCAAATCCCGCATCGCGGTCGAGTGGGCCGACCGCCACGCCGAAGGAGAAGAACACCGGTGACGGTCGACGTAGTGCACTACACCGCCGAGGACCTGCCCGACATCCGGCAGCACATCCTTGATACTCACGTGGAAGTGCGTCAACGCGACTTCGGGCTCACAGGCCCTTTCTACGACGTGGACCGCTTCGACGAGCGGCTGTCCGCGTACGCATCCCGGCCCGGCTGGACGGCAGTGCTGGGGTACGAAGACGGCGACGTCGTCGGATTCTGCTTCGGCACGACCCTGGCGCCGAACACCAAGTGGTGGGGCAGCATGCTCACGCCCCTGCCTGCCGCCTTGATGGCCGAAAACGGGAAGCGCACCGTCGCGCTGAACGAAATCGTGGTGCGCAAGGCGTGGCGGGGTCGGAGCGTCGCGTGGCAACTGCATGAGGCGTGGCTGACTCACCGGACTGAGGAACGCGTGACGCTGCTCGTCAACCCCCTCAACGGGGACGGCGCTGTCCAAGCTATCTATGAGGCCTGGGGCTACCGAAAGCTGGGCGACCAGCAGCCGTTTGCCGACTCGCCCGTGTTCTCGGTCATGCTGCGCTCGGTCGCTCCGGCTGAGAACTAGGCGTTAGGCACCATCGTCCTTCACCGCGGAGCGAGCACGGGCAGACTGGCATCAGGAGCAGGGAAGGGGAGCCCCGTGAACGACGAGCCGTTGGACGAGTGGGCCGCAGGCCGGGACGCCCACCGGCCCGCGCTCTGCGCGGCCATCGTCGACCGCCTCACCTTCAACGGCACCATCATCGAAACCGGCACCGACTCCTACCGCCTCGCCAGCACCCGAGCGCGGGCTGAGGAACCCGCCAAGACAGGCTGATACCTGACGGCCCGTGCCGATGGCCCGACGCCTCACCGGCGGCGCCGGGCCACCACCGGCACGCGTGCTGCCTTTGTTCAGCTGTGCCGCATCCAGATGTTGGGCTCGCGATACACGCCATGATCGGCGGATCGGTCGACCCGGAGCAGGCTCAATCCTCCTGGAATCACGTAGTCGCCCGACCCGGGGAAGGTCATTCCCGTCCACTGTTCCCACTCAGCCACCGTGCCGGTCATCGTCTGCGAAGTGGGAGCTGCCGAAAGGATCTCGGCACCGAGACGCTGATGGGTCCGTATCCATGGGTCAAGGGCCATCCCGTCCTCGCGGCTCCACCTCATGAAGGTCTCGATGGGTGTCAACGGATACTGGGCCTTCATCGTCGGGCGGACCGGCGCGATGACCTGGACCAAGCCGGCTTCCTCGGCGGTCTGGCGCAAGGCTTTGAGGGTCTCTCCCGCAAGTCCGCGCCCCTTGAGCGACGGGGTGACGACTGCTCCGCAGATGACCAGGGTGTTGGCTTCGGTCCCCTGCTCACGGCGTACTGCCTTGCCCGAGTAGGAAAGCCGGAATGCGAACAGGTAGCAGGTCACCACCTCGCCGCCCAACCGCACGGTCACGTCCCCGAAATCGACCTCCGCCTCAGCCCCGGGCTTGTGGGTCTGCGGGACGAACGCCTCCACCACACCTCGACCGGCCTGGACCCGGATCTCCTCACGGCGGCCAGCAACGTATCCGCGGACCATCTGGTACGAGATCTCGTTCGCGCCGTGCTCATCCAGCAACCGTTCGAAGATTCGCTCACCGTGTGCCGCTGCTTGCGCGGCGCGTCCAAGTCCGCCCGCAGCATCTCGTCGATCAACGGCTTGAACGGATCCAGCCTGGTCGCCCGCGGCGCCAGCTTCTTCCGCGGCCTCCGGCCAAGCCGACGACAACGCCTTCTGCACGGTCAGGAATCCGACGCCGTACTTTCGCTGAAGGGCACGGTTCGACAGGCCCTGACGCGAATCACGGCGGATCGCCGCGTACAGATCGACCTTGGACTTCGGCAGCACCCGGGACCCCTCGTTGTGCAGTGCACAACCATGGTCCCGAAGCAAGCACCCAGGTGCTCTCAGAACTCGGCGACATCACTCTCCCGAGAGTGCTCTTGCCCCTGAGCTACAGGCGCTCTCGTAACTCACCAACAAAGCCACGCTCGGCGACAAGCCTGTGGGCCGCACCGGTCACCGCGCCGAGTGGTACGAACAGCTGACCAAGGATCTGCGCCGCTGGTGACCGCCCGGATCATCCGGACGGCCTTCGCGCTGCAGCGATCGCCCAATACGAAACGGCCCGGCCTGGCGAACTACTCCTTCTCGTCGTCAGGCCGTTCGCCGGCCTCGTGCCCGTCCCGCTGCTCGCCTGAGTCGCCGTCAGGGTCCCCGACCGGATCCTCCGGGCCGGTGCCGGTCACCGTGTCGTCATCGGACGAAGTGCGGTCGTCCAGCGTGATGGTGACCGGCCGGCCTGCCGCAGTGAGCTTGGACAGGCTCTCCTGGATCCGCTCGTAGAGGGTGGTGGCCAGCTCCCGGTCACCGTCACCCTCGACAGCGGTCTGCTTGACCGAGTGCAGGGCGATCAGCAGAGCGATCAGAGAACGCCCGGACAGAGCAGCGCGGACACGCTCGTCACCCTTGTCGAGGACCTGCGCAGGCACCCGGAAGTGCGGCTGCCGCCCGGCATGCGCGGTGATGAACTCCCATACATCGCGATGGCACAGCACGGTCGCGGAAGAGACCCGGGCAGCCTTCCGCAGCAGTTCGCTGTGCTCCCCGGTCACCTTCACAACAGCCGGCTCCCCGGCAGTCCGCTGCTCCAGCTCGGCCCGCAGGCCAGCGGTCTCCTCGCGAAGAGCGGCGAGCTCGGCACGCGACTCCTCCCGGGCCGCGACCAGCTGCTCGCGCAGCACACCAACCACCCCGTCCAGCTGCGCCCGCACGTCATCACGAACACCGATCAGCGCCGCGTGCGACTTTTCCTCCCGGGCAGATCGCAGCGGCGCGAGCTCCTCGGCCAGGACCTCGCGGACGGCCTGCCGGATCTCCTCCACCGGCAGCACCGCGCTGTCCGCGCTGTTCCCGTCACTGCCGTCACGCTGCGCGGGGATCGCGGCGGTCGCTCCGGCCTGCGGCGCTGGACCCTGCCCGGCCACGGTCGCCGGGACCGGCCCGGCCGCGGTGCTGAGGGGCTCGGCGGTCTCCGACGACAGCAAGAACTCGTGAGCCGGCCCGGGCAGAAGCGTCGGCTCGGGGCCACCGTCGACGAAGGACGCTGGCAGGGCGGGCGGGGCGAGAGTTTCGACCGCTTCTCGTACCTCGCGCATCTCGGTACGCAGGTCGGCGACGGCCTGGCGCACCTCCGCGTTCAGCATTTCCCCGCCGGCCGTCAGCCGGTCCCGGGCCTCACGCAGATTGGTGCGCATCCGGCCGAGTTCGTCGACCACGGTCCGCGTCGTGTCCTGCTGGATGGCCTGCCCGCTCGCTTCCAGCTTCTCGATGCCCTTGCCGAGCGCGTCCCGCAAATCAGTACCGGTGTTCATGACAGCGGTGTGCAGCATCGTCAGCGTGCCGGTGTAGTCGGTTTCCTTGGGCCGTGGCATCTGCCCCCCATTGGTTGCGGTCAGTAGTTGTTCGAGTTCACTGCGTATGCTGCCCAACTGGGCCGTCTCCTACGGGAGATATGGATCAACTGGTTCCCCAAGCGGCGCCATCCGGCCAACAGTGCCGCAAAACCGCCTATCAGATCACCGGCCCGGTCAACGCTCGGCCCCCGGGCCGTCACTCGCAACAGCCCTGCAACGGCGTACGCAACACTAGGACGAAGCCGGGTATGGGTACGTACCCGTACCCTTGAGGGATGGGAAGGAGTACGACGATGTCTGATGCCAATGTCCGTATCCCCGAAGAGGCCAAGGACCGGCTCGCCGCGATCGCGGCCGCTGAGGGCCTGTCGCTGCGCGCTTATCTGGCACGCCTGGCCGAGACGATGCTGACCCCGGCCGAGCGTGCCGAGCGTGCCGAGAAGGCCCGCGCTGCGCTGAAGAGGTGGAACGGCTACGCCCCTACCCAGGCTGAGCAGGATGACCTGGACGGCGAGCTGGACCGGCGCCTGGCCCGGGTGACTGCCCGGTGAGCGAGGCCGTGCACATCGTTCTGGACGACACCGCGATGTCTGCGGCAGGCCAGGGCAACGTCCTCGCTTCCCGTCTGATCCACCGGGCCCACGCCGAGGCCGGTTGGTTCCTCTACGCCCCGGCGTGCGCCCTCGTCGAAGCCGACCGCGCCCGGCCCGGCACGGCCGAGCACCTGGCCGCCCTGCCCGGTATCACCGTCCTGGACCTGGACCTGTCGGCCGCCCTGGCCATCGCGGGGCAGGAGACCTGGGCCGCGGCGCACACTCAGTACGCCGCGCAGCCCACCGCGGACCGTCCCGACGGGGCGGTCGTCGCGACCACTGCCCCGTCCCGGTGGGCCGGTGAGCCGGTCCGCGTCCTGGACCTCACGCCCTGACCGGTCGGTGACGTGAGGCCGGGCTGCCGTGCCGGTCCGGCCTCACGCCTGGACGCGGCAGTCCCGAAAGGCGCCATCCGGGCGTCGGTCCACGCAGGCGCTGCGATCAGGCCGATGGCTGGCCGATGGGTGTGCCCTGGTCGGCGGGCTGGTCCAGTTGCTGCTGGCGGCGCCGCTGCTCATTACGCAGGTTTTCGACGCGCTGGGTGAAACGGGCGAGGGCCTGTTCTTCCCGATCGCTGCCGTTCTCACGGTATTCGCCCACACCCAGCGTGAGGGCGTTCGCTTCCTCCTCGATGGAGTCCGCTGTCTCCTGGAGGAAGTAGCTGCGCTTGCGGTACTTGTGTAAGCCGGTAAAGGCCGAAGCCAGCGTGATGGCGCCCTGGAGGCTGCCACGGGTCCGCTCGGCTGCGGCGAGGGCATCGATGACGAGCTCGGTGCGCTCTACCTTCTTCCTGGGAGGCCCCAGCCATTCGTAGGGTTGCGGCACCCAGGGGAGCCGGGTGTGGCTCTCGGTGCGCTGCCGCCTTGTGGCTCCATATGCTTGGCCGCCCGGCTCCCCACGACGACTCGGCCGCCGATTAGGAAGTGCGAACAAGTCGCTGAGTAGAGCAATGCCGGCGAGGTCGTCCGTGGTACGAACCCTACGAACGAGCACGTCAGGAGCACGATGAGCATGTGGTCGGCGATGGCCCAGCCGACCGGGCGGCGTGAGCACAGGTCGATCACGGTCGCGAGATAGCAGAACTTTCCGCCGCCGACGCTCAAGTACGTGATGTCGCGGACGTATTTGGTGTTCACCTCCCGGGCGGTGAAGTCGCGGCCGATCCGGTCCGGGGCCTTCGCGGCGGTCGAGTCCGCGACGGCCTCGACCGGTACAACGCCACCGCGTCTGCCTTGAACTCCGGCGGGTAGTGCTTCATCCCCACGGGGACTCCGTTCTCCTGGACCATCAAGATCCAAGTCTCTCCGGTGTCCAAGATCAGGGGTCAAGGTCCACCTGTCCCGGGAAGCGACACCCCCATGGCAGCAGGGTGATGACAGGGCAGACATCTACCAGTACTTTGTAGAGGTCCGGGCGAATACAGCTGCACTGCTTCACGCAGCTGACCAGTGGGATCTTGCCCTGGCTTCCTTCCCAACCCGCTGATCAACGTCAGTCCCGCCGGGACGCGGTCCGCCGGGCCCAACACGGGCTCCGAGGCTTGACTTCTCCATTGGGAAGCCTCTGGGCGGTGGGCGTGCGAGGGGGGCTATGAGTTTCCGTACTTCGATGTGTATGTGCGAGCGATCTCCAGCTGCTCGCGCTCCATCCATTCGGCCGCAACCAGTACACCAGGAAGTGTCTTGCGCTGTGTCGTCACCGCCCGAAACAGGCGGGAGACCGTCACGTCGTGATCGGGTCGGTGGATGACCTCGATCGGATCACCAGCACGCAATTCGCCGGGCTCAATCACACGCAGCATGGCCCCAGGCGAGGCAGCCTGAGTGAAACGCCGCACCCAGCCCTTCTCGCCGAGCCAGCCGGCGAAGGTCCGGCAAGGTATCCGGCCGCCCGTCACCTCGAGCACGACCGCGGGGCCGATCCGCCACCGGTCGCCGACCAACGCATCGCGCAGGTCCACGTCGAGTGTGGTGAGGTTCTCACCGAATGCCCCGTTGGGCAGTGCACGCCCGAGTTCACGCTCCCAGCCGTCGAGATCCTCCCGCGCAAAGGCGTACACGGCCCGATCGTCGCCACCGTGGAAGCGCAGGTCGCACACCGTGTCGCCCGTCACGCCACTGGCCCCGACTCCGGGCGGCCCCGGCGAAGCCACCTGGATCGGCCCGTCCACGGGCCGCTTGTCGATGCCCGTCGTTCCTGACGGGGCGTCTGTAAAGGCCACGGGCTTGGCCGGGCTTACGTTCACACTGAGGATCTTCACGGAGCGCAACCTATGCCAGGCCCTGCCGTCCCGCAGTGTGCTGCTTCACAGCGCTAAGCGCAGCCTGGCCAACTGAAACGTTAAGTGGCTTCCCAGTGGAGAAGTCAAGCCTCGGAGCCTGTGTTGGGCCCGGCCAACCGCGTCCCGGCGGGACTGACGTTGATCAGCGGGTTGGGAAGGAAGCCAGGGCGAGATCCCACTGGTCAGCTGGCCGCACCGCACTGGTGTCCTGCACCTGTTCCACCGTATCCGCCCCACGTCTCTCTGTTCCCCTGACCGGTCGCGGCGCTGTCCTGGAGGGGCCGGGCAGCGGGCCCGGTCCACGAGACAAAAAAATGGGGTGCGTGATGACGTGGGTTGAGGATCCGGTTCGGGTGGTGCTGCCGAGGACGCTCGCGGTCTCGCTGGCCGCGGCCTGCACGACGCAGATGGAGGAGCACCGGTGGGGCGCGGGGAACGTGGAGGCCGCCCGCAGCGTGCTCACCGGTGGTGGCGCGGAGTGTTGCTGGGAGCACTGGCCGAGCGACTGGACCGTAGCTGCCCCTCCTCTCCGGGCTGGGTGTTACTGGCGCTGCTTGCCACGCTGGGGGATGAGGAGTTGCAGGTGGCCGCCGCCGGTGTGCTGGCCGCGCTCGGCTGCCCGTTCTTTTCCATCCGGCAGGGGGATGGCCGGCTATGGATCGGGGAGGAGACCGGCGCGGTGAAGGACGGGGCATCGTTGGTGCGGGTGCGCAGGGCTGCATGAGCATCGTCGCCCCGCGGGGTTTCCCGGGCAGTGCTCGGCCCTTGGGGCTGACGCGTTTCACGGCGGCGCGCCCGTGGTCGATCCCCCGCTGCGCGCCCCATAGTGCGACTGGTGTCGCGGGCACGCAGCCTGGTTGGTTCTCCCTTACTGACGGTTTGCGGGTGCGGGAGGTACCGGAGGCGGCCGTGCGTTCCAGTATGCGGCGGGTGCGCGAGGGGACGGCTCCCTGCTGAGCGACGACCAACTCAGCCGGATGCAGGCGCTGGCAATCGAGCACTGACGACGGATACCCGAAGCCTGTCCATGGTTTGGCGGAAGCTACCTCCTGACCACCCGCAGCAGCGCCTGGGGTGGAGACGAAGAGCAAGTCGGACGGGGCCTTGCCGGCAGAGGGCTTGGTAGCTGCAGGGAGGGTGCTTGGTGCCGGTAGCGCGCTGAGAGACGGTGGTTAGCCGGGCCCAGCCAGGAGATCGGCTTGGTACACCGTCTCCAGGGACGCGGACCGGACCAGGTGTGCTCCGGGCGCGGGTTTCCCGCGGCCGAAGCCAGCCGTCGGCGGCGGTCATGTGGTGCTGTCCACGGGCGAGGAGCTCGCTCCGGCCTTGTCGTGCGGACGGCCGGAACCACGCCGAACCCGATCGTCGCCCGGCGCACCGACCTGCTGGTCGAAGGGCCGGGGCGTCCGGTCGTGGGCACCGATCTTCGAGTGCGGGAGGCGCCCTGGGCGGTAACAGAAGCCCGGGGCGTCGGCGACGACAGTGCCCGCCGAGGTCACGCCGGTTCGTTCACTCCGGGGGGAAACCTGGTCGGTGCTGAGGTAGTAGTGCGTGAGGCAGCCCAACTTGACCAGGGGCTTCGACCGGTTCGCCGCCGGTGTGGCCCCAGGAGCCGAGGTCTGCGGGCGCTGGCGTGACCGGTCCTCTTCAGTCGTCTGTGTCGGCGAGCAATCGCAGCACTTGCTTCTGCGCGTTGTCGAGGATCTCGATCGCTGTCCGAGCCACGCTCACCAGGTCTTCGTCCGACGGTTCCTGGGGTGTCTCCACCACGGCCCGCACGGTGTCGGCAAGCACGGAGTAGGCCAGGTCGAGTGGCGGTGGTGCCGTCCGGCTGGAGACGAGCTCGAAGAACCCGAGCATCACACTACGGAGCGCGTACATCTGCCGCTCCGGGTCCTGGTCCGAGCGGGCCATGCCATGACTGCGCCAGGCAGGCAGGATCGCTGCCAGCATCGCCTCCGGCCCCATGGTGTCCAGTAGGTGCTGGGTGGCCGGATGGTCGGCCAGCAGGCCGAGGACGTGGCCGTCGTGGGCCCGTGCTGCCCTGACGAACGGCCGTGCCAGTGTGGTGCGGGCCATCAGCGGGCACAGCCGATGGGGTCTCACCAGGTCGGGATGTGCACCGAGCTGGTCGGCGTAGTCCCGGGCGACCGCGATGAAGTCCCGCGCGAACAGCTCGTAGAACAGGTCCTCTTTGGTATCCCAGTAGAGGTACACCGTTCCCTTCCCGACATGTGCGCGCTCGGCGATCTCGGCGACGGTGACTCCGCGCAGGCCGCGCTGCCTGGCCAGGCTGCCCGCGGCCTCGAGTAGGCGTGCGGCTTTGTCCGAGTCGAGTCGGCCACGGTTCACTGGAGCTGACCATCCTTTGTCATTCTGGGAACAGACGTCGCTATCCTCATGCGGCGACGTCCTGGACGTCCACCGCCTTCCACCGGATCGGCTTGCTCCTGCTCTTCAGACGGCTGAGGGCGGGCCCCGCCGCAGGTAGCTGCAGTCCCCGGGTGACCGTCGAAGTCGTCAGCAGCTCCCGCCGGTTGGCCGGGGCGAGGATCGGCCGCTGCTTCTGGGCGAGCTTCTGGTGGTAGTTGACGAAGGGGCGCAGACGGGTTTCCCACTCGGTCAGCGCCGCAGTGATGTCGTCCGGGTAGGTCAGTAGGCTGGTGCCCAGCAGTTCGGGGCCGGCGATCCCCGTGGATACTCCCATCCCGGAGAAGACGGTCATGCTCCAGGCCGCGTCCCCGACCAGGACGACGCGTCCCCGGTGCCAGTGGTCCAGGTGGACCTGTTCGGTGGAGTCGAAGAGGGCCGCCTCGGCGGCCTCGAACTGATCGAGCGCGGATCCGAGCAGCTTGCCGGTCGGCGCGGGGCCGAAGGCCGCTCGCAACCGCTCGGCCGGCTTCTGAAGGAATTCCGCGTCCACGTCCGCCGTGCGGTGGAACGTTGATATTGCGGGAAGGCGGTCCTTGAACGGGAACACCCACAGAGCTCTGCCCGGCTCACGGAGGATGACACCGTCCTCCCGGTCGAGACCCGGCAGCGGGTGCGAGGCGAAGAAGGACGTCACCATGAAACCGAGCCTGCGCAGGTAGCTCTCGTGTGGCCCAAAGACCAGTGACCGCACGGTTGAGCGCATGCCGTCCGCGCCGACCACCAGGTCGAAACGCTCGGTGGCCGTGGAGCCGTCCAGCGTGTTCTCCAGGGTGACGTCGACACCGTCGGGGTCCTGAGTGATCCCCGACGGGACAGTCGCGTACCGGATCTCCACGTCACCGGGCAGTGCGGCGAACGCCGCCGCCTCCACTTCGGCGCGCGTCACTATCCAGGTGGACCCGGCCAGGTCTCCGAACGCAAGGCCGACTCTGCGGTTTCCCGCCCGGTCGGTGTTGTAGACGACGCCACCTGGGACCGCGAGGTCCTCCAGGTGGTCGAGGATGCCCAGCCGCGCAGCGGCTGTCCGGCCAGTGCCGAACAGTCCCACGAAATAACCGAAGGAGCGGCGGGCCGGCGCCCGCTCGACGATCACCGGTTCCCAGCCGATCTGGCGCAGCCGCAGTGCCGTCGCGATCCCGCTGATTCCGAGACCGACCACGAGAGCTCGTCGCGTGTTCCTGGTGTCCATGAAACCAATCATAGAACCAGCTGACCAGATTGTTCAATTGGTCAGTGATCTTCATGCGAGGCGCAGTTGGTGCGAAGGCGGTTTCAAGACGATGCCGGGCAGGGCAGGGCAGTGCAGGCGCCCGGCGTGCCGGAACGCCCCGATGTCACCCTCGCGGGGCTCGAAGGGGCCCACGACAGGCACGGAAGGTCGGCGGCCGGATCGGGCTACTCGGCGGCCCTTTCTCTTCCTTTCCCTCGCTGGCACACGGGGCCGTGCACCGGCTTATGGGCGGCTGAGCCCGGCCGCCCAGTCGAGTTGTTCGGAGTGAAATGCTCGCCCCGCGTAGTGGTGGTCCATGTTGTGGCCGCTGTCCTTGATCGTGTGTGCGGTCACCCGGGGGGGCGGAAGCGAACGCGGCGGCGAAGACGGCGATGCCTTCCGGCGTCGAGTCCCACAGGACCCCGTGTTCCGCGAGACCGTAGTGGACAGGTACTTCCACGGCGGGCGCGAGACGGGCGAAGTCCTGGGGTCAACCCTCGATGACCTCGTACAACTCATCGACCGGAATCGGGACGCAGGCGGGTTCAGCGGCTTTGAGCACGGCAGGGTCGTGGGTGTCTTCCGGTCCGTACATGAACCGCGCGCGGTCCTCGGACGTGAACTCGACGGACGAGCCGTCACACCTCGGCAGCTGATCCAAGCGGGACTCGACGCCCTCGTGTTCGGCGCAGACTCGCCCTCCCTGCGCGAGCTGGCGGGATTGGTGAGGGGTGAGGAAGCCCGAGCGGAGGCGCTGTTCACCGCCGTCCTCGACGAACTGGGCCAAGGCGGGACCACATCAGGATCCGCGACAGCCGCCCGATGGGAACTCGTGCGCTGGTGGCTACAGCTCGTCGCCGACGGGGAGCTCCACCCCGTCGTAGCCGGAGACCTGATGGAATCGGAGGCAGCCTTTGCCAGAGAGCACCCCAGGGTGCTGTGGCCACTGATCGGGCTGAGCAGCAAGTACGACGACTGGAACGAGCACTTGGGCTTTCCCAGGGACCTCCTCGCCGACAAGGCCGTGGAGCACGCCCGTGATGTGCTCCGCGACCTGGCCAATCGTGCGCGGGTGATCACGGCAGCTGTGCCCTCGCCGCCGCGGAACCCTGGCCGAGTCCTCCGGGCGGCCCGCACGCCCGAACGGCTCCGCTTGACCTCTCGCAGCGGAGGTTGAGCGATTCTCAGCGAACATTGAGCGCAGCGCGTCGCAGGTCAGAAGCCTGTGAAGCCCCCGGTACGCGTACTCGCGGACGAGCCAGCATGCGGCCGGAGCCGCGGCTGCCGCCTCTCCTGCCGTTCGGCACAACGCTCTGACCAGCGCGCTTAACCATCGGTGACAAAGAACCCCGGTCACCAGCCTTCGCTGAGAATCGCTCAGCCTTCGTTGCGAGGGGTCACCGCTTTTGTAACTTATGGGATGGTTCGGCGTGCCATTGGCATCCGAAATTCGAACATACGGTGTGCCACGAACGCTGAGAGGAGCTTTATGTAGGCGAAGTTCTGAAAGCGGTGCTGTGCAAGAGATGAAGGTATGGCCCTTCGGAGCCGCCC
>NZ_JBICXE010000079.1:0-18190 GCF_043200155.1 Streptomyces sp. NPDC048473 | reverse complement strand
CAGTTGCACTCGCGTCACGCATGAAGATTTACCTGATCAGACCCCGCCACGAAGCCGAATCCGGCAGATTGATCACAACCCGATACGCGCCCTAGTGACCTGCACCGAAGCGAGTACCATCCGCCAACTGCAATCCTCGGTCACAGCATGGGCCCTTGTGCCGCAAGAGGCGCTCCATGAGGGGGTGTTGGCCGAAACGCCGTCGGTCGCAATGCGCAGGGTCGCGGTCCGGGGACGGGATCAGAGGGCGTGAGCCTTCGGTCTGCTCTGCGCATGGCTGACCGGGCCGTGGCGCGAGGGGGCGCCACGCCCTACGAGGTGGGTCGGTTCAGTTCAGGAGGGCGGTCAGTTCGTCATGCCTCCCGGACACGGAAGGTCGCCTCCGGGAAACGGCGTCCGTTGACCTGGAGGGCGATCGAATACGCACCCGGCGTGAGCTCCACAGTGGCGGTAGAGCGCAGCACGTGGTCCTTGGCGAGTGGCAGTTTCTCGCCCGGCTTGCCGGTGCTGCGCAGAAGGAAGTACACCTTCTCGCGCGGCTTGCCGGTCCGCGTCGTCGAAGAGATCACGAACATCACGTGCACCGGGACGGGGGCGGTGGTGGTGAGAGTGGCGGAGAAACTGAGCGTGTCGCCGTCGACGAGCTCGGTGCGCTCCAGGACGAGAGGCGTCAGCTCGACCGGCGCGTCGGGCGCGTAGCCGAGGAAGGCGTAGGCACCCGGCCAGCCCTTCTTCAACCTGCTCCGCAGGGCCTGCCGGGCGATGAACGCGAAGTGCTTGTCGGGAACGAGACCAGAGACCTTCCAGCGCTGAAAGGTGGCCAGCACCAGATCCGGCTGCGTCACGGACAGGTCGTGCAGATGGTTGGCGACCGACGTGCGGACGTAGGTGATGGAGTCGCCGTAGAGCTGCTCGAGGACGGGCAGCGCCACGTCGTCAGGCAGGGAGATGCGCGGGGCACAGGGCAGCAGAGGGCGGGTGGCCTCACTCGCGAGCCGACGGGTCCGGTGGTCCTGGTCTCGGGCCCAGGCGTCGACGGCCTTCATCGTCTCGTCGGGGAAGTCGTTGAGGAAGTCCCGCACGGCGACCTCTGCCGAGAAGTACCGGGTGAAGCGAGCGAGGGCTTCGAGGGCCTGGTCCAGGTACTCGCCGGTGCGCAGGTAGCGGGCGACGAAGTCGGAGTGCGGCGAGTAGGTGTGCCACCCGAAATCGTTTGTCACGCCGGCGGCTTCGGGGGTCGGCGGCAGCGAGCGAAGCAATACGTTGAGGGCTTCGGCGCCCGTGACAGGAAGGTGAGCGTGCAGAGCCTTGCTGGTGCGAGTAATCCGATCTTTGAGCTCCAGCCTGGGCAGGTCGGACATTACGTCCCCTACGAAGGCTTCAGCGTCGAACCCGGGGCACACGCCATGCACTTGGCGTCCGATCTGGGTGATGCGATCGATGTTGAGGGCAATTTCCTTCTGGGGCACCTTCACGGCCTTCACGGTCATGGGCAAACCCTAGGGCTGGTGACCGGGGCGATCCTCGCGTTCTCGCCGCGGGTCATCTGACGGAGCCACTCGAGGCTGCGGGTTGTCGGACAGCAGCGCGATACAGCAGGCGCGAGTGGCGGGAGCTGTCGCACGGGGAGGCGGTGTGGAGGGTGGCGAGGTTGTCCCAGATGACGAGGTCGCCCTGATTCCAGCGGTGGCTGTAGACGTACGGCGGGCTTGTCGCATGCTGCAGCAGGTCGGCGAGCAGGCCGCTGCTGTCTTCTTCGGTGAGGCCGGTGATGCCGCAAATCACCATGGAGCCGAGCAGCAGCGAGCGGGCGCCGGTGGTCGGGTGCTGGAGGACGAGCGGGTGCTCGACTTCCGGGTGGCCGGCGAGACTGCCGGACGCGGCCGAAGACCGGCCACCACTGGCCTGGCTCTGCAGGGCGCCGAGCTGTTCGATGGAGTGCACCGAGCGCAACTCGTTGATCCTCTGCTTCATCTGCTCTGGAAGGTCGGCGTAGGCGCGGGTGGTGTCGGCGAAGCGGGTCTCGCCGCCCTTCTCGGGGGTGATGACCGAGTACAGCAGCGTCGCCCGGGTCAGCTGCGGCTTGAAGGAGTTGTCGGCGTGCCATTCCTCCTCGTTGTCCCCGTCATAGACGCCGACGTGCTCACCGTCCTCGGTGATGTTGCTGATCGCGGTCAGGCCGGGGAAGCCGCCGACGGCGTAGCGGCGGTCGGTGCGGGTGTCCACCTCCCCGAAGCAGCTGGCAGCAGTCCGGAGATCGGCGTGGTTCAGGTGTTGCCCGGGCACGATCAGTAGCCGGTGCTGGTGCAGGGCTCGCGCCAGCTGAGGCGCAAGGTCTGCGGCGTCGGTGGCGAGGCTGCAGTCGATGACGGCGCCGAAGCCGCTGTCGTCGAGCGGGCGCAGCGACAAGGACATCGCGGCTCCTTTCCGGACGGTGGTGGCGGTCAGAACTGGGCCGACTGCTGGAAGACGGTGATGTCCTTGATGCCGGAGGCGGCCATGCACAGCCGCTCGATGCCGAGTCCGACGCTGCCGGCCGGCACAAGCCCGGCGTCGATCGGCTTCCACGCCAGGGCCTGCTCGTCGTCGTACAGGTCCGCAGCGCGGGCCCGCTCGACGAACGCGGCCCGGTCGGGCTCGTCCTCGTAGCCGTGGACGACCTCGATGCCGTCGATCAGGAGCTCGAACCGGTTCAGGACGGCGATCATGCCGGGGGAGAGGCGAGCGCACGGCTCGTCCCCGCCGACCGGGTATTCGGTCAGGAAGACCGCGGCGCCGGCGCTCTGGGCCTCCAGCTCGCGTTCCACGAACTGTCCCAGCACCGTCTTGAACGGCACGTCTGTGCCCAGTCCCTGGTGTGCGGCCATCCGGGCCGGCAGGTCACCGAGCGGCTCGTGGTGCAGGTCGATGCCGAACAGATCCCGGACGTGCGCGGCGACGGAGACCCGCTCGGGGGTGTAAGGGATGTGCGGGGCGACCAGCCGCTCGGCCAGCGCCAACAGGAACTCGAAGTCCTCGTTGGCCGCGTAGAGGTCGAGCATCTGGAACTCGGGAGCGTGCAGCGCGTCAGGCTTTTCGGGTCGGAAACACGGCCCGATCTCGAAGATCCGCGGGTGATGCTCCAGGTTCACGCGCAAGGCCGGGCCGATCATCACCCGCAGGTGACGGCCGTCCTCCCAGTCGACCGAGACGCGGCGACCGGGGCCAAGGTCGGCCTTGCGCAGCGTGGGGGTGGTCAGCTCGGCGAACATCTCCGCGCGGAGCGTGTCGCGCAGGCTGAACAGCAGGTCGGACTTCATGACGACGGGGTTGAGCACGCGAGCTCCTCAAGGTCCGTGTTTCCGACGGCAGGTGGCGGGTTTCCGGGTAGCACAGCGACCGGCTTCGATGCCGCCCTTGGCGGAGCCACAAGCTAGCTGCGGCAGCGCGCCCGGCAGAACCCCTTCCGTCTGCTCTTCATCGGCCGACGGGGCCGATCCAGCCCTCTTTCAGAACCCTCTCCGCTGCGTTTGAGCAGGTCAGTGCGGGTTGGCGCGCAACGGTCACGCAACGGTCCCGTGCAACCGGCGCAAGGCCTGGGGCCGTTGCGGCCCCATCGAGCACCGCCTTAGCGTGACTGGCCAAGCGCCTGGTGCGACCGCGTCACGCAACGCTCATCCACGGATGGAACCCGGCGCAACCTCTCCATCGGCGTGCGCATGCACCCACGGCGTGCCGAGCCGACAACTCAGCACCTCACTGCGGCCGGCAACTCCATCACCCGATCACACGGCTCGCGGGGTCGCCCGCGACCGAAGAGGGAGAACTTCATGACCGCTACCGCCGGAATGACCACGGACACGAACCTGAAGGAGGGCATGCGCCCGGACGCCTCCGCGCTGAAGGAGGGCATGCGCCCGGACGCCTCCGCGCTGAAGGAGGGCATGCGCCCGGACGCCGCCGCGCTGAAGGAGGGCATGCGCCCCGACGCCGCGCTCGTCGCCGCCTGATCTTCGGCTGAACCACTGACCCACCTCTGACTGTGCTCCGGCGTGTCCTCGTACACGCATTCGTCAGTCCGTCGCGTCCTGTGGGCCGCGCCGGAGCACGGCAGGGCCCGATTTCACTCGTTCCGCACCGACTGGAGGACTTGATGGGCAGCCCCGCCGCCAGCAGGACGCGCAACGGAACCGGAGTCTCCGGGCCCGCGCGCAAGGTCCTCGGACCGCAGCTCATCACCGATCTGGAGAAGCTCTGCGGACGCCCGACCATCGGTCTGTACGACGTCGCACTGGACCTGGCTGCGATCGCCGTCGCGGCTGTTGCCGGTCACATCGTCGGCTACATCGTCGGCCCGCTCCTGGCCGTCTGCTACATCGGTGTCCGCCAGCGTCACCTGTCCAACCTTGCGCACGAGTGTGTGCACTCCAAGCTCATGGCCACCCACCGCGGAAACCGGCTCATCGGCTACCTCCTGACCGGGTTGCTCGGCGAGGGCTTCGCGCCTTACCGCACCAGCCACTACGTACACCACGCCAAGCTCGGCTCGGACGACGACCCCATGTTCCAGTCCTACCGTGCTGGCAACATCCGTGCTGCAGGCTCGTCCCCCAGCCGCCTCGACTTCGTCCTTCGGGTCATCGTGCGCAACGCCCTGTGGCGGCTGCCGAAGACCGCCGTGCTGACCCTGCTGACCCGCGCGCCGGGGGAGTCCTGGCGGGCACTCGCTACCCGCGCCGCGCTGTGGGCGGCCGTCGTCGCCGCGCTGTGGCCCGTGGGCGGCGTGCCGTACCTCCTGCTCTATTGGCTGCTTCCCCTCGTCCTGGTGCGGCCCGTCGTCACCTGGATCACCGACCTGGGCAACCATGCCGGGCTGATCGAGAACGACGACGTCCTCCTGTAGACCCGCGGCTGGAGCTCCCACTGGCTCACCCGGCACCTGCTCGGCGGTCACCTCGACGACATGTACCACCCCATCCACCACTGGTGCCCGAAGATCCCCTGGCGCCGCCTGCCCGAAGCTCGCGCCCTGGTCTCGCAGTCCCTGCCGCGCTGGGAGGAAGTGCCCTGGTGCTCCGGGTACTTCTTCCGCCGGCGCTCCACACCCGACAAGCCGTGCGTGGTCGAGAACATCATCACCCGCCTGACTGCCCCCTCGAACGCGACCTGCACGGCGCGCGGGCAAGTCCCTGCCGCCTGACCCCGCCCCGAACACTTCCGACCCCTACGGCACCGACCTTGAGGCGCGCGAGCGCGCCGTCGCCCGCCGCTGAGGAGGCTGCCCACCATGCCCCAGACCACCCCTGCCGCCCCGCCGCCGCTGAACAGCTACGACGAATTCACCCGGCTCGACGAGGTCGTCCTCGGACGGGCCGAGCACTACACCGACCACCACACCGACACCTCGTGGCGCCTGTTCTTCTACGACAACGTCGCCCCCGTGCTGGGCCGGCACACCAGTCCTTCGGGGGAACAGCTGCTGCCAATCCCCTCCCAGCTGGTCGACGAGCTCAACGAGGACATCGCCGGCCTGGCCGACGCCCTGACCGCGTGCGGGGTGAACGTCCTGCGGCCCGCGACGCCAGGCAAGGACGTCGACATCCGCTCCCCGCACTGGGACGCCCGGGCCACCCCGCCGCTCAACGTCCGCGACCAGACCATCATCCTCGGCAACACCATCGTGGAGACCGCGCCCCAGGTGCGCGCCAGGGTCTTCGAGAACGACCTGCTCAAGCCGGCCTTCTACCGGTACTACGAGGCCGGAGCGAACTGGCTGAGCATGCCCCGGCCCGCCTTGACCCGTGACTCCCTGGACACCGGCTTCTTCACCCGCCAGGGCCTGGACGTCGCCCGGGCCACCGACGGCGAGACGGCCAGCAGCATCGAGGGACTGGGCCTGGAGATGGTCTTCGACGGCGCGCAGTGCATGCGGCTGGGCCACGACGTCCTGGTCAACGTCGGCAACCACAACCATGAACTCGCCCTGCGCTGGCTCCGGGACAACCTCAGCGATCTGCGGTTCCACCGCCTGAACGCCATGGCCGACAACCACATCGACAGCGTCCTGGTCCCGCTGCGCCCCGGCCTGATGCTGCTGCGCTCCCCGGAGTACCTGAAGTACCTGCCCAAGGCCATGCAGGCCTGGGACGTGATCTACGCCCCGGAGACCGACGACAGCAACTTCCCGGACTGCACCGACCTCGGCTTCGTCATCCCGATCGGCAGCCGCTACATGGACATCAACCTCCTGTCCATCGACGAGAACACCGTCATCGTCAACTCCCTGTACCCGGAGCTGATCGACGTCCTGGAGGGCCGCGACTTCACCGTTGTCCCCGTCCGTCACCGGCGGCTCTTCGGCGGCGGCTTCCACTGCTTCACGCTCGACACCGTCCGCCGCGGGGGCCCCGAGGACTACCTCGCCTGAACCCGGCCCCGGACCGCCAGCCCCTCCCACCAGATCACGGCAGCCTGCCCGAATGTCAGGAGACCTTTGATGGACAGCACCTACCCCTGGCCACCCGACCAGACCTTCTGGGCGAGCACGTTCCCCGAGCACACCACCACCCGGACCACGCCAGGCTCTGGCCCAGGTCACCGACATGTTCTCCGCCGTGCTGGGCGGCCGTACGGCGGTGCTGGCGCCCACAGGCTGAGCACTCCCGCCGCTCAGGGCGGTCCTCAGGTGGAAGTGATGGCTTTGCCCCATGACCCACCTCCACAGTGCTGTCGGTAGGTCCCGGCCTGGATCATCCGGCGCCTTCCCCGACCGTATCTGCGCAGCAACGCGCTGAACGGAGTCCACGGAGCCGAGGAGGGGACGCCGTCCTTGGCCCTGGCCGACTGCGGGAGATTCCGAGAGCGACAATTGTAGGTGGGTGCCGTGCTGGTCGGTTCACGGAGTCAGGTCACGAGGTCCTGCCCGGTGGACCGGGTGCCGAGCCGGCGGGAGACGACGATGAACGGCTCGGTCCGTGTCGGACAAGTTGTCGGGGTACCACTGCGGATGCATTGGAGCGTGCCGCTGCTGGTGGTCCTGTTCGCGTACGGTCTTGGCCGCCAGACCCTTCCGGCATGGACTCCAGGGCGCTCGGATGTGGTGTACACCTTCGCCAGTGCTGTGGGGGCCGTGCTGCTCATGGGCAGCCTTCTGCTCCACGAGACGGCACACGCTGCGACTGCCCGCAGGAAGAAGATCGCGGTACAGGATGTGACGCTGTGGGCGCTGGGCGGGATGACCCGGATGGGGCGACCGCAGACGGCCGCGGCGGCTTTCGCAGTGGCGATCAGCGGGCCACTCACCAGCCTGGCCACTGGAGGCGCCGCGCTCGGAGTGGGAATCGGGCTGCACGCGATGTCCGGCTGGGCGGTGCCTGCCGCGGTTCTGGTGTGGCTCGGCTGGGCGAACCTGTTCCTGGGCGCATTCAACCTCCTTCCCGCTGCGCCGCTCGACGGCGGAAGGGTGGTGCAGGCGTTGTTGTGGTGGCGTACCGGAGACCGAGAACGTGCGGATCGGGCGGCCTCCCGAAGCGGTCAGGTCATGGGCGTGCTGCTGATGGCCTTCGGCTGGATCTCCTTCCTGCGCGGGGTGCCGGGCGGGCTGTGGCTCGTCTTCGTCGGTCTTTTCATCACGGTCGTTGCCGGCACCGAACGGCAGCGCGCCGTGATCCACACAGCCCTGCGGGGCGTCAAGGTCGCCGATGCCATGTCCAGCCCGGTGACCACCGGCGCCGACTGGCTGACCATCCGGCATTTCATCGACGAGGTGGCGGTGAACTCCCGCCATTCCGCCGTGCCGCTGCTCGATTTCGAAGGCCGTCCCAGCGGGATCATTCAGATACGCAAGCTTGCCCGGATACCGGGAGTGCGCCGGGAGGCGCTGCGCGTGCGTGAGGTGGCGATCCCGCTGTCACAGTGCGCGGTTGCCGCCCCGAGTGATCTTCTGAGTGAGGCTCTCGACAAGCTCCGCCCGGGTAGTGGCATGCGCATTCTCGTCGTGGATGGGGGCCATCTGGTGGGGTTCGTCACTGCGAAGGACATTTCACGGCTGATCGAGCGGCACACGCTGGGGGGCCAAGGGCCCAACTGAGCCCGGGTCCCGCAGCGTCGTCGGCGATGTGTCCTTCGGTCAGGAGGCCCCTCGGCTTCACAACCGTCCTGCTGATCCTCGACGCCACCACAGGCTGGGAGTCCGGCAAGTCGGTTCGGATGCGCTCGAGCGGGACCTAAACCCGCACCGCGATCGATGCGGCGTTCGGCGGCGACGAAGCGGAGGTGCGGAGGCAGGGCACAATCGGGGCGGAATCCCGGGCGGTGTGCCCTCAATTTTGATTCAGGCGAGCTCCTGTCGCGACCTCGAACAGGGCGACTTCGTCGCGCAGCGCCCGCACACACGCGGCACCCTCGTCAGGCCTGTCATCCCGCTGGCCTGACGGCTGCGGACGGCCCACAACTGCTGGTTGCCCAGAACGGCACGAGGCCACCTCTACACAGACGCGGGTAACAGGACAGACGCAACCTTTCCGGTCTGGCACTCACGGCTCCCGTGTCGCGCTGGTGCGAGCGACGAGCCGGTCGAATGTGGGGATTCCCACGAAGACTGGGGGGCGCCTCCGTTCTTGCTGTATGTCGCGTCGGTCGAGCTTCTCCTGCGCTGCGGCGAGGCTGACGGAGAGTCCTTCGGCCTCGCCGAGCCAGCCCTCGCGTTGGGCTTCGGCGATCCGCTCGGCGAGGTTGTCGCGGATCTCGACCAGGCGCGGTCCGTCCGCGGGGGAGACGATGAGGACGGTGCATCGGACGCATGCTTATCCGAACTTGTCCCCCCTCGGTGAGATCGCCGCTCCGGGCGGCTTCATGACTGCGAGTAGTGGTTGCGAACGTCGCACGGAGCGGGCGTGACGCGCGTGACGCGCGCCGTTTCGTTCGTGGAGGCTGCATGCCTTCGTCTGTGGTTGGCAGGCAGTTGCTCTGGCGCATCGAGTGTTGCTGATGACAGGATGGACTCCATGATGATCACCAGAAAGGCTCATGCCGCGTAAGCGTCCGGGCGCGATCCGCGCCGCGCGTGAGCGTCGACCGCCCGAGTGGGCACGTGAGTTGCCCCCCATCGACCG
Organism: Streptomyces sp. NPDC048473; assembly: GCF_043200155.1. NCBI lineage: Bacteria > Bacillati > Actinomycetota > Actinomycetes > Kitasatosporales > Streptomycetaceae > Streptomyces > Streptomyces sp. NPDC048473. The sequence goes on along the minus strand of NZ_JBICXE010000079.1, from coordinate 9,098 downwards.
TCTGTCGCGTGATACGAGTGCCGCGATCCACTTGGTGGAGCATGGCGATCACAGCTATGAGGTCCGGCCCGGGCGGACCTCGCAATTCCTCTACAGCTACCGGAAGTTCCTGCAACAGCCCGGTCGGAAGCTGAGGTTGTCTGCCTCGGATTGCCCGGCCTGTCCGGGGTGCCAGTACGACGATGTCGCGGTGGTCAGGGATGCGTTGGAGGACATAGTGGGTATCCTCCCGGTTCCGGCACGCACCGAGTTGCGACGGCTACTTGCCGGCCTCGATGCGGAGTTCCGCCGCAGAACACTGCACGATCCTGATCCAAGCCACTGGATGGACTGGAGCGGCAGTCCGTACCCGTGGTGGCACCGGCGGTTGTACGTGGGTGGTTGAAGGGCGAGGAAGGCTGCACCCCGGGGATGCCGATTCCCGGGCGGCCGTGTGTGCCACAGCTCCGGAGCAATACGACCAGCGCTACTGCGGAAGTCGCGCATGCCGAGATGAACGGTGGAGGGCTGTCCCGCGCGGTCGCGCATGGCCTCCAGCTTCTGCGCGGCGGCGGCCATAGTGGTCTCGATTGCGGCGACCTCGCCGAGCCGGCCCTGGTCCCTGGCCTCCTGGAGTCGGTCGATGAGGTTGGCGCGGATCTCCTGAAGGCGAGGCATCTGGTCCGGGTCCACGAGAAGTAGCGGACATCTGACACAGGCTTCTCCGAACCAGCGATAGCCCGGGCGAACGGGCGGGAGGGAAGATCGTGATTCTCTCGGCTCGCCTCGGGGCCAGGGACTACTGTCGCGAGCATGGTCGAACACGATGCCCTCAGTGCCACCCGCGAGGCTTACGACGCTGCTGCCCCCACCTATGCGCAGCTGTTCCGCGACACGCTGCGTGACAGGCCCCTGGACCGCGCGATCTTGGGTGCCTTCGCCGAGGTCGTAAGTGCGAGTGGGGACGGTCAGGTCGCGGACCTGGGGTGTGGGCCTGGCCATATCACCGCTCATCTGGATGAGCTGGGGCTGGCGGCGTTTGGTGTTGATACCTCTCCTGCGATGGTCGAGTTGGCTCGACAGGCCTATCCGGGCCTGCGGTTCGACGTGGGCTCGATGGCCGCGTTGAACATCGCTGACGGCGTGCTGGGCGGCGCACTCTCACGTTGGTCCATCATCCACACTCCGCCGCAAGAACTCCCCGTCATCTTGGCGGAGTTCCACCGTGTGCTGGTACCTGGCGGCCACCTTCTGGTCGGCTTTTCGGCAAGCGATGATCCGTCTCACCCGACGCAGGTCTTCGATCACACAGTCGCGCCGGCCTATCGGTGGTCGCCTGATCACCTCGCCGCGATGCTGCGCAAGTCCGGGTTGGCCGAGGTAGCCCGGATGGTTCGCGAGCCTCAGCCCACCGACCGACGGCAGTTCCAGGAGATTCAACTGCTCGCCCGCAAAGCCTAGGCAGGGGCTGCCTGACCGAACACATGACCGCATCCAATCTGCCGGACGGGGAGCCGTCAGGCTCCAGGCATCGCCTCATGATCAGGGCTCACCGCCGTTCGAGCTCCGATTTGGTCGAACGAGGGGACTCCGAGGAACACCTTCGATGACCTACGCTCCTGGCGGGCATCGAGCTGGGCGATCTTCCCTTCTGCCCCAGCGAGGCTGACCCGTAGCCCTTCGACCTCGCCGAGCCGGCCTTCGCGTTCGGCCTCGGCGATGCGGGCGATCAGGTTGTCGCGGATGTCGGCAAGTCGTGCCCGTTGGGCCGGGTCCGGTCGAAGAAGTGAGCATCTGACACAAGCGTGCTCATGGATACAAGGGGTTCCGAAGGCGCGTGCGCGGGTGCCGATGGAAACCTTCCGAGAGCCGGCTGTCCGCGAGGTCTTTCGCCGCCTGGGCCAGTGCGGGGCCCAGGCGGGGCTCGGTGCCGTCGGCCTTCCGCCTCAGCACCCCCTTGACCAGCTCGACCAGGGCGTGGTGAGCGGCCTGCGCGCCCGGCCGGGGTGAGATCCCGGGCGGTCTGCTCAACCAGGTTCACGTGGGCCAGGAGCAGCCGCATCTCGGCCGAGGCCGCCGGTCCAGTGACCAGCCGGTCCCGGACCAGATGCACGAGGGCGGACGCGGGCAGAATCAGTACGGCAGAAGCGCACTCATGAAGCCCGACCATACGCCGAGCCCCAGTCCGTGCGGGCCTGGTACTACAGAGGCCTGAAGCACTGCCGTCGGCTCGGCGGCGTGAGCGCCTCCATCCAACTGCTTCCTGACCAGGTCGGCCCCTGAGGGGCGATCCGCGACCGGTTCTAACAGGTGTGGCGACTCGCTGACAGGTGCCAACGACACTGTCCCGTCGGTTCGAACTCCGCTGTCCTGCAAGGTGAAGACAGGCGGGTTGCCGCGCTCTTCCGGTTCCACCTACCGTGTCACGGCACACCCAGCCGCATGCTGGGCATACGAGTGCTCCAGTGGTCAGGCGTCGAAGCGGCGGCGGGCGGTCTCGATGTGGCCCAGGTACCGGTGGGTCCAGTCGCACATTGCGTCAACTGTCGCTCGCAGGGCTCGCCCCGGCTCCGTGAGGGTGTACTCGACCCGCGGCGGCACCGTGGGGTGCACGCACCGCTCGACCAGGCCGTTGCGCTCCAGCATGCGCAGATTCTGGGTGAGCATCTTGTGGCTGATGCCCTCGATCGCGTCGCGTAGCTCAGTGAAGCGCAGGGTGCGTTCACCCACGGCTTCGATGATCAGGAGCGCCCACTTGTTGGCGACGTCCGAGAAGATCTCCCGCGCCAACGAGTCCGCGCGTGTCAGGTCTGCTTCGTCCTTGGGCGAGCCCTTGAACTGCTTGGTCACCACGAGGTTCCCCAGTCACCGAAAAGTGCGTTCTTCCCTGCCGACGGTCACTCTCCTACGGTTCCTGAGTAACCACAAGAGACCGCAGTCGACTCTCACGACAAGGAGACAGAGCATGGCCCTCACCCTGGTGAACCCCAACGGATTGCCCAAGATCGACGTCTACCGGCAGGTGTCGATCGCATCCGGGTCGAAGCTGGTCTTCATCGCCGGGCAGGTCGCCTGGGATGCCGAGGGGGTCACGGTCGGCGAAGGCGACCTCGCTGCGCAGGTCGAGCAGTGCTACCTCAACATCGGCACTGGCCTGGCCGCGGTCGGTGGTTCCTTCGACGACGTGGCGAAACTGACCGTCTACGTCGTTGACTGGACCCCCGACAAGATGCCCCTGCTCCTGGAGGGGATCTCCCGTGCGGCCGCGAAGCTGGGGGCCGCCCCGGTCCCGCCGGCCACGCTGCTGGGCGTAGCAGCATTGGACGTCCCCGACCATCTGGTCGAGATCGAAGCTACCGCAGTCCTCGACTGAACAGATGCTCTTCGCCCACCCGCTCCGAAGCCGTGATCCACCTCGCCATGACCGACCTCATGGCCCGCCGCCTTACCGGGGAGACCACCGTGTCCTGGCGCGACCCGACACCCCGGGACGAAACGCAATCCACGGGATGAAACACCGGGAGGAAACGACCTCTTAGGGCGGGGAGGAGTCACGGCTCTTCTTGTGCTTCGAGGGCTGGACGCGGTATGGACCCGGCCGGGTGCTGCTGTTCGCGCAGGTCAGCAACACCCGGCATGAAGGCCGAGCCGACTCACGACGGCTGGCGCGCGTCTCTCCGCGGTGCGTTGGCCGGAGAGACCGGGCGAGACGGCTTCCCGGGCACGACGCGAGCTTCCCGTCTCCGTGCCCGAGGTCTCTTCATGTCAGTTGGGGCAGTTGGGTCGGCTCGCTAGGGCAGGTTCCATCGCTGGTTTGCGCCTCCGTTGCAGTCCCGGATGGCGAGTTGGGTGCCGTTGGTGGTGCTGAAGCCCGGGACGTCGAGACAGCGTCCTGACTGAGCGCCCTTGAGGGTGCCGTCCGCCTGCGGCGTCCACGTCTGGTTCGCGCCTCCGTTGCAGTCCCACAGCGCGACAAGCGTGCCGTTGGCGGTGCCCGCGCCGGCCACATCCATACACTTGCCGTTGTGGGTGAGGGTGCCGTTGGCCCACGTCCACTTCTGGGCGGCCGTGCCGTTGCAGCCCCAGATCTGAACTTTGGTGCCGTTGGCGCTGGAGTCGGCGGCGGCGTCGAGGCATGTGCCGGTCAGCCCCGAGGTTACCGGGCCGGTGTGCGACGTCGGCGTCCCCGGGGTGAGGGCGAATTTGTCGAACTGGGCGGCCTTGTACTCGGTGACCCCGAGGCCGGCCTGGCCATTGGTGTAGCTGAAGTCCTTGGCGCTGCCGACCTTGACACCGTCCACGGTTGCCGTGAGGGTTTCGTTCTCCATCGCCAGGGCGACGGTGTGCCAGCTTCCGGTGCCTGGTGCGGATATCTTGCCGCTGGCCAGCGTGGTGAAGTTCCAGCCGATGTCGCTCTTGTCGATGGACCAATCGCCGGAGGAGCTGACACGCAAGTGGTAGGCGTCGAGGCCGTTGTTGTTCTTGGCCTGCTGGTTGACGCGGCCGAGCAACTCGACGGTACTGGACTCCTCGAACAGGGTATCGGCGGTGACGGTGTAGTTGCTCCAGCTTCCGTCGCCCATGATGGTGTACGGCGCGCTGTACTTCTCGTCGGTCCAGCGGATCGGTGTCGTCGGAGCCATCTGGCGCGCACACGTTCCGGAACGGCCGCCGCCGCACCGCACCTTGTTGAACGCTCCGTTCATGTCGGAGAAGTATCTCGGTGACGAGTTCGACGTGGGGTGGTCGAAGCTGTCCCGGTACGGCAGCTTGAGCGGACGGGAGTCCGGTGAGGTCCCAGAGCCCTTGCCTTGGCCGTTCGTGGTCGTGACCGAGTAGACGTAGCCGGGCTGGAGAGTGAGCGTGTACGTGCCGTCGGCCGGGGTCACATCCTGCTGGCGCTGGAACCAGTCATTCGAACTGGACGAGCTCACATTGGTGGCCCACACCTGGAGTTTCCCGGTGGACAGGCCGCCGGTGACATTGAACGTGGCGGTCTGGGACTCCTTCGTGCCCATGGTCTCGATCACGGTGCTGTAGTCGACGTTGTTGGTCGACTTCAGCGTCACGTAACTGCCGTTGACGCGGTCGCCGCCGAGGTAGCCGCTGGCGGAGTCGATGTAGCGCCAGCCGGGTTTGGTGAACTGCGTGGTGTGAGCCGTGACCCAGGTCGTCTTACCGACGGTGTAGTGGCCCGACCAGGGCTGGTTTGCGATCGACATCCCGTCGGTGGAGAAGTGGAGGTTCGGGTAGAGCGCGGCGATGACCGGCCAGTTGATGTAGGAGGTCATCTTCCCGTCGATGTAACCGCGGTTCATCGCCCGGGCCGCCGCAGCTGCGCCGCCGTTCGCGTCCTGGGAGCCGTTTTCACTGGCCCACAGCGGCTTGCCGGTCCCTTGTGCCTTGTCGGAGCTCGGGCAGTGGGAGCCGTCGCCGAGGTAGCCGCAGGGGTAGTGGGCACCGATGACGTCGACTGCGTTCTTGAACGCCGGGTCGGTTTCTATGTCGTCCGCCACGTCATCCCAGTCCCAGCTGTCGGCGGCGACGATCTTGGTGGCATAACCGCGGGAGACCAGTGCGTTCTTGAGCTTGACGTACCAGGACTTGTCGTAGCCGCGCTCGTTCCAGCCGCCGATGTAGTCGATGGTGAGGTTGTAGCGGTCCGCGCACCCCATCCACGACATCAGGTAGTCGATCATGTCCTGGGACCAGAAGTTCCCGTTGCCGACCCAGCCGGGGGCACCCCATGACAAGGCCGCGAGCTTGATGTCGGGGTTGCGTTTCTTGGCCTGCTGCATGAGCCACCATTCGTAGCCCTGCTTGCAGTTCACCGTGTCCCTTGTGTGCATGTGGCTGGGTTCGGCGCCGTCGGTGGAGTTGGTGTCGCCGCCGATCTCCGTCTTGAGTAGTTGCAGTGAGGCGCCGTAGCCAGGCTTGAACAGATAGTCAAGCAGCTGACTGCGTTGCGGCTCCGGATAGTCGACAAGGAGCCGGGAGTTCCCGCCGCCGCCAGAAATGGCACCGATGCCGTCGAACACCCGGCCGGGCTTGGTGCCGTCAATCGTGATGGAGGTCGAGGGCGCGGCGTGGGCCGCCGGCAGCTCGGCGAGGCTGAAGAGCGTGCCCAGCAGAAGAGTCAAGACTGTCAGTAAGGCTCTGCGTCTGGGTAGTTCGCGGGTCATACCAACTCCTGTGTCAGGGACGGTGGGGCCTGCGCGGTGGGGGCCCGGGGCGAATGGGCAGATGGCCCGTCCGCGCGCCGAGGCGCCCGAGGGCTGCTCGAGCGTCGTGTCGTGCCGGCTGGTGCCGATGCCACAGGACCACGTCCTGTCTTCTGTCCGGCCCTTGACGTTTACGAAAACACCAAGGAGTCGACAGCGGCTGGCGAGAGGAAGCCGGGCGATGGGGTGGCAATCGTCATTCCGGTCCTGGAATAACGGCTACCGGTGGATTCCGGTGGTGTTTTCGGTTTTGAAGTGTTGGAGTGTGTTCGGGTCTGTCGAGTGAAGGTAGATGTGCGGCATGCGTTCGTCAAGGCGACTACGGGATCGATTTCCGGGCGGCGGATCCGCGACGCCGCTCAGGCGGACTGCGGACTTCCGCGCCGCGCTGCCGCGGTAACCCGCCTGAATCACCGAGACTCAGACATGAGTCGCAGGGCGCCGTGCGGTCCGGCAGGGGGCCAACTGTACGACGCGCCCATTCCAGTCGGTGGCCCGCAATCGGCGCGCAACACGGCCCCGTAGCACAGGTATTCATGACGCAACTGCGGGCCATGTGCCGGAGACACCCAAAGCCCACGGAACTACAGGCAGGCGTCGGCGGAGGGGTTCGTCAGCACTGCACAGCGGGGGAGCCGTACTGTGCCGCTTGCGGCGGAAGAGCCGTGCTCTTCCGTACGATGAGTCGCGTCGGCACGAGCGTAGCGCCGCGCTCCTGCTCCGTGGACGGCATGCGGATCTGCCGCAGAACCCGCTGCACTCAAAGCCGGCCGACCTCGGCGAAGTCCTCATGGACGGTGGTCAGCGGGGGCAGAAAGGCGCTGGCCTCGGGGATGTTCAGGCGTCGCAAGCGGCTCGGTCGTCTCGACAGGGAGCTGGATGCAGGGTGATTCCCACTCTGCCCCGGGGGAGTCGGTGTGGGTCGAGTACGCATACTCCGTGAGCGACGAGAAGTGGGCCGTGGTTCCAGCGCGCGGTGCGGCTGCCCATCGAACACGGAAAGTCCAAACTGCCGCAGCGGAAGTCCATGTTGCCTGACAGAGGGCGACGCCACACTTCCCGGAGAGAACGGCCAATTCGGTGGTGTGTAACTGAGGTTCCATTAGTCTCGTGCAGAGAGGAAGGCTCTGGCGATCGAATCGACGATGCTCTTCGAACCCCTCCTCGGCAGGCAGGACCTGTCGGAGATTTCCGCATGCCAAGGGCCCTGGGCCGCGTAGCCGAGAATCCGAAAGCCCGGCTTCTGCCTGACCACCGGCGAGTGCGAGCGGGCGCTCCTGCTCTGCCTTGCAGACCGGTCCGTCGACCGTCTGAAAATCGAGCAGGACCGCTTGCTGGGTTGCTGATTGCTGTTGTCGGGCTGGCACCCGGTCCGATTGGGCGAGCAAACCGTGAGGCTGTTCGGGCGGCGTATCCGCCGATCCATTGCGGAGCTGCGGTGACGATCCGTCCGGGTCCGGGCAGAAGCTGACGTGGGCGGTGAGCGGGTTGACCACGCTCGCCTGCACGTGCTGCCCGTCGGTTGTCAGTGCGGCCAGTGCCCCGAACGTGTTACCGCTGCCGCCGGGCTGGGTGTTGTCCTTCCAGGTCTGCGACAGCATGCCGCTGGTCGAGCTTGCCGATGCGGTGGGGGTGCGCGGTTGCCATAGGTGCAGCTGCGCGGTCCGGGTGGTTGCGGGGTCTGCTCCGGTGATGTCCACGACGAGTTGATCAGTGTCGGGCGAGGAATCCAACAGGAGCTTTGTATAGGGGTGTTTGGGGTGCTGGATGACTTCTTCGGTGGGCCCCGACTCGACGATCTGTCCCGCGTACATCACATGAATACGGTCCGCGAGATAGCGAGCGCTGGCGATGTCGTGGGTGATGTACAGCAGGCTGAGACCCTCCTCATCCCGCAACCGGGCAAGGAGGTTGAGCATGTCCAGGCGGATCGACACATCGAGCGTCGAGATCGGCTCGTCGCCGATCAGAACACTCGGCCGGACGGCAAGGGCACGGGCGATCACAACGCGCTGACGCCGGCCGTCGGACAGTTCGTGGGGCAGCTTGTCGATGAATTGCTCGGCCGGTGTGAGGTTGACCTTCTCCAGAAGTTCGAGGACCTGGAGCCTGCGTTCTCTCTTCGAAGCCGCCGCATGGCCGTGCAGCCGCAGCGCCCTTTCCAGGTTGTGCCGGACCCTGCGCTGCGGGTTGAGTGAGCCGAAGGGGTCCTGGAAGATCATCTGTACGGCCGAGTGATAGGCCCGCGCGGCCTTGGACTTCGGGTGCACGGCGGTGCCGTTCAGCCGGATCTCCCCCGCGGTGACACCGTGGAAGAGGGCGAGGAGCCGGGCGAGTGTGGTCTTGCCGCTGCCGCTCTCGCTTACCAGGGCGACGATCTCGCCCCGGTGGAGCGTGAGATGGGCTTGCTCCACGGCGCGCACCACCTGATGTCGGCCGAAACCGCGGCTGACGTCGAAGTGGCGGCTCACCCCGACCGCCTCGAGTACGGGCACCCGCTCACGGGCCTGCGCGGGAACGGTGATCGTCACCGGTTCAACTCCTCGTGTGGGACGGGTTGTTCCGCGCGCTCGGCCGCAAGTAGGGGATCGCTCGTATGTAGATGGCAGGCAACCTGGCGGTCTCCCGCCGATATGAGCTCGGGGGTGCGGGTGTCGCAAGGTGCGAACGCCCGATCGCAGCCTGATCTGCGAGGTCAGCGACGGCAGCAGCACCTCCCCCCCCCATTACCGTCTTCGTTGGCTCCGCAATGGGGCTCCCGGCCTCCGGGCCCGGCATGACTTCCCCCCCTTGTTAACCATGACAATGCCGTTGCTTTTGGGGCTACTGCCATCTGTGGTTCAGGGCGATGGTGACGGCCGATCGGCGCCGGCTGGCAGGTTCATCAGAGGCCTTGCT
>NZ_JBICXE010000078.1:0-18630 GCF_043200155.1 Streptomyces sp. NPDC048473 | reverse complement strand
TCCGCATGCTCATTCGACGCTCGACGAGCCGCTACCGCTGGGACGGCCGCCCCAACACCCGACGCCTCAAGTGATCCATTTGCCGGTGGGTCTAACCCCCGCTGCTCCAGAGCTTTGAGCACGGCGTCCGCGCTGTCGATACCCGCGAGGTGAGCGGCTTCGGAGGCCACCACAAGTTCGAACGCCGTGGGACGCAAGGAAGCGAAAGCAGCGGCCCGTACGCGGGCGGGGTCCGGCCACCAGGAGAGCTTCGGGAGGCGGTAGCGGTCCAGGGCGTCGGCGGCCTTGAGCAGGTCGGTGATGTGCCGGGTTCGTGCGTAGTCGGTGAGGTCGTCCGGTGTGAAGGCGTCGTAGGGCACGTCGTGCAACCGGACGGCTGTTGCGACCGAGACGATGCGCTGCGCCGTGGGTGCCGTGTGGAAGTGCGCCCAGACCAGGTCGGCGTTGCCCGTCAACCAGATCGCGGCGCGTGCCCCGTGTCCGCGGTCGTCCTTGTCGTGGACTCGGCGGCAGTCGTGGACGGCTGCGGCCATCACGAGGGTCGCTGTGTCGTCCTCGGTCAGGTCGTCGGCGTCTGCGAGAAGCGCGGCCAGGTGGCGGTGCGCATGGCGTGGCGAACGCCGTGCAGCGAGTCGGCAAGCTCGGAGTTCGCCATCCAGGCAGTGGGAATGGCCGAGCGGTAGACCAGCCGCTGGGAGGTGGCCCGAAGCGCCGGAGTTACTGCGTCGGGGAAGTCCGGCCGGTTGGCTTCGATCCATCGCACGGTGGCGTGGTCGGTGAACTGGTGGTGCGGAAGCTGCTTGCGTGCAGCCAGCTCGACCAAGCTGTCGGCCGGCGGGGTGGTGCTCATCGGGCCTACCCCCTCGGTGGGTCGGAACGGCGGGTATCGCTCAGGTCTGCGGCTCGATCTCCTCGAACGGCATCTGCTGGTCCTTGCGGGCCTGCTCGGCGGACTCGAACGCTGCGGTGAAGTCGGCCAGCTCCTGCTCGCTCATCAGCGTCACACCCAGCTCCTGAGCTGCGGTGGTGACGCGGATAACGGCCTCCTCGCGGGCCGTGTCGCTGGCGGTGTCGTCCAGCAGCACCTCGAACTCGGCGTGGTGGCCCCACGCCTCGCTCCACTTAACGGCGATCTCCACGCCCCGGAAGCGGTAGTTGTGCCGCTGGTTGTACGCCTGGTGCATGTGCGGCTCGAAGCCGAGGGCGTTGAGGACGGTCACGGCCGCAGCTACGTCTTCGCGGGCGATGGGGAACTCGGTCTCCGGGAACGCTGCGCCTTGGCCGATCTTGCTGTGCTTGAGGGTGATCTTCGCCGAGCCGGCGGCGGTGTTATCCGTGACCTTCAGCAGCTTGTCGGGCAGGACGTAGAAGTAGATGAGCTTGTCGTCGCGGCCCAGGTCAGTGGCTTCCCGCTCCAAGCGGGCGGTGAGCCGGTCGTGGGTCTCTTTGTCGTACCGGGCGCGCATCTCGATCTCGACGGGCAACGGCTCTGTCCCCTCTTTGGGCATGGGTGATCCGCCCGAACCCGCGCAGGCCGTGGGCCTGGCTGGTCCGGTTGGCGGGTGGGATGCGGTTGTGATCGACGGCGGTGCGGTCAGCGTGCGGACGTGATCCGCACCGCCGTATCAGGGCGCGTGGGCGTCAGCCGAGGTCGCCGAAGCGGCTGCGCACGACGCCTTCGTGCAGGTAATTCGGCAGGTCGACGCCTCCGACGGAGGTGCGCTGCGTGGCCACCTGCTCCTCGGTCTCGGCGGGGAAGCCTTCGAGGAGCTGGAGGGTCTGCTTCACCCACTCGCGGGACTTCTCCCAGTCGCCGGCGTCGCGGTGCCGCACGGCCAGAGCGTAGGCCGACTCCGCTGCGGCCCAACGGTCGGTCGCCAGCTCCTGCTGGAAAACCGACTCCAGTTCCTGGACGGACGCGACACGGGTCTGGTTGGTCATGGTGCCCTTTCGGTTAACGGTGTGCCCCAGTGGTGCTCAACGCTTCGACGTCCCCGTGGTGACGTCGTCCGCCTCAGCAGGCGAAGATCTCCGCGAGCGTGCGGTAGTCGTGCAGCTCGTCCTTGTCGAACCACAGCTCCACCTCCTGTGCGGCCTCCTCCTTGTTGCCGCTGGCGTGCACGAGGTTCGCCACGGCCTTGCCGGAGGCCACGCTGGCGGCCTTGCCGTAGTGCGAGAAGTCCCCGCGAATCGTCCCAGCCGGAGCCTCGTTCGGGTACGTGCTGCCGACGAGCTTGCGCACGGTGGCGATTGCGTCGAAGCCTTCGAGTACCAGGGCGATGACCGGCCCCTGCTGCATGAACGCGGAGGTGAAGTCGTAGACCTCCTTGCCCAGGCGCTCTTCGAGGTCGAAGTAGTGGCGCCGGGTGAACTCGGCGTCCATCTGCTTCATCTTCACCCCCACGATCTTCAGTGCCGCTTCCTCGAACCGGGTGATGACCTTCCCGCCGAAGCCGCGAACGAGGGCGTCGGGCTTGAGCAGCACAAGCGTGCGCTCCACTGTCTGGCTCTGCTCCTGGGACATGGATTCCCTTTCATCTGCCACGCGGGTGATATGACGGTCGCTCAGCGCGTCAGTGACTGAGGTTACCCGCGCCGGATCAGCCGATCGCGCCTGGCAGTTGGGCTACAGCTGACGGTGCTGGCTCACCCTCCTGATACGGACATTCGAAAGCCGAAAAGTGATGCCCCATCGAACGCTGGGCGGCCGGAACCTAGGTGACGGTCGGGTGCAGCGAAGCCGGGCGGGCGTGCTCGCGGCAGGCGCCGCAGCCTCGCGTGAGGAGGTCGGGAGGCGGTGCCGGCGCTGGGTGACGATCCAGTGCGGCTGTTCCAGACGGAAGACGTACGGGCGGCACGCGGCAATCACGGCGTCGACGCTCCGGGCTCCGATCTCCCCGATGATCGCGACGTGGGTCTCCTGCGCCTCGCACCTGCCAGGAGCCCAGTTGAATCGCCCGCACAGACAGAGCGGTTTCACCGCCAACTCCAGCTTCCAGAGGGATAGGTCCCCGTTGGCCGGCTGCGTCCGGTGGTCTGCATCGTGTCCCTCCGTCGTTCGGTTAGTGGCGGCCGGTCCGTGCCGGGCCCGGCACGGACCGGCCTGCTGCCCGAGGCGGTCAAAGCGTGACTCGCGCCCTGGGTCGCGCTCTCGGCCACTTCCAGACCGGATTTCGATCTTCCAACTCGCCGATCTCGCAAGGGTTCTGAACTAGCATGCCTGGGGGCTTCGTCGCTCGCGCATTTGTGCGAGAGGGCGGGACCGGTCTGGGGTGGCACGTCTTAGAGTCAACCGGTGTTCGCTCCCCTCCGCCATGAAGCGGCAGTGCAACTAGCTTGCAGTTGAGGCGCATTGACCATGCACGTTGCCGATCGGATACGTGAGGGCCGCGATGGAAGTAGTGGATGTCTGGACCGGCCAGCTTGCCTGCACACTCCAATCCGCTCTCCGCATGACCAACGAGTCCTTCGCCAATCGTCTGGGCATCTCGTCACGAACTGTCGCCACCTGGCACTCCGACCCCGACGTCATCCCGCGCCCGGAGATGCAACAGCTGCTCGACTCCGTCCACGAGGACGCGCCAGCCGCTGTCCGTAAACGCTTCGCGCTGATGACGGCGGGCACAGGCCAGGCAGACGCCGCGGCCACGTTTCCCAAGGCCCAGGCCCTGCGCGTCGCCATCGCTGTCGTCGTCCGCGACGCCGACGTTCTGCTGGTCTGCCGCCGCGCCGAGGACGTCTCCGGGATCACCTGGCAGTTTCCCGCGGGCGTCATCAAGCCCGGCGTCCGACCTGAGACAGCGACCATCCGCGAGACGCTGGACGAGACCGGTGTGCATTGCACCATCCGCCAGCGCCTCGGCGAGCGGCTCCACCCAGTGACTGGCGTGCACTGCGTGTACTTCCTGTGCGAGTACCTCGCTGGGGACGCGATGAACAGCGATGCCGTGGAGAACGTGGACGTGACGTGGGTAGCCAAGAGCGCAGTGACCCGCTTCATCCCCGTCGACAACATTTACCCGCCGATCCTGGAAGCACTGGAGGAAGACGTATGACTGAGCAGACGGCAGCGGAGCGGCCGGGCATCTCCGCTGCGATCGTGGTCCACGAGAACCGCGTCCTGATGGTGCGGCGCAGGATCTCCGAGGGCCAATTGTCATGGCAGTTCCCCGCCGGCGAGATCGAAGACGGGGAGACTTCCGAGCAGGCGGCCGTACGTGAGACACAGGAGGAGGTCGGGCTGACCGTGATCGCAGTCAAGCCCCTCGGCGAACGGGTCCACCCCAAGAGCGGAAGGAACATGTCCTACACCGCCTGCGCGGTCACCTCCGGCACCGCTTACGTGGCCGACAAGGACGAACTGTCCGAGCTGAAGTGGGTTGCGCTGGCAGACATCCCGGAACTCGTTCCGTACGGCCTCTTCGAGCCGGTGCAGGCGCATCTCGACAGCGTGCTGACCTAGCTGTCGGCGGGAGGTGAGGGTCTACATCAGCTCCTCGAACATGTGCTGGAGCCGCCGAGGGACGGTCATGCTGACGCGCCGGTGGGCGGGGAGGTGTCGTTGTCGGCTGACTGGTGCCTATAGACGGACACATGGTGCGTGCTGGTCGCGATAAATGGGGAGCCCTCCCAGTCGGCGGTCCGCCGTTCCAGGCGAAGGCCAGCCAGCTGCGCCATCAGGTCCATTTCGGCGGGATAGGCGTAGCGCATGACGTTCGGCAGAAGATGACAGCCATCCGGGCCGACGAGTACGTCCTGGGCCCGGACGACCTGGTGCACGGGGTCGTGCACGAACGCGGACCATTTCAGGTGTTCCTCGCTCAGTTCGCGGACGATCATCTGCTGGCGTTCGGAGGCCATGCCCGAGGCGTGCGGGACAGCCGCTTCGACGACGAATCCCCCACGGGGAGTTAGGTGTTTGGCCGCGCTGCGGAAGCAGCTGACCTGGTCCTCTTGTTTGGTCAGCAGGAAAAGCGCGCTCGCTATGACGTAGACGAGTGGGTAGTGCGTTCCGAGCTCGAACCGGGCCATGTCGCCGATCCGCGCCTGGACAGGCGAGCGCCCCTCGGGGGTTTGCTCTTGGTGCTCTTCGAGACGGCTGATCATCTCCTGGGAGGCGTCAAGGCCGAAGACGGGTGTACCCCATTCGGCCAGAGGAAAGGCGACGCGGCCGGTTCCGATGCCGAGCTCCAGGGCTGCGCCGTCCCCGGCGAGGTCGGAGAGGGCGGAAGCCGCGGCGGTCGGGTCCGAGTTACGGGTGTCCACGTCGTAGTACGGGGCCCAGTGGTCCGAGCGGGTGGTTTGCTGGTGCAGGTTTTCCATGATCTCCCCTTTGGCCCTGGGTGAACTCTGGTGCGGGTGTGTGCGCTCTAGTTCTGGTTGGGCGGCGCTGCGCGAGTACGCCGCCGCCGAGCAGGGACGACAGCTTCGCCGGTCTGAAGCGCCGAGGCAGGCGCTTGGTCCTTTGCGGCTCAAGGTCCGGGAACGGTTACTCCGGTGGGGTGCTGGGCGTGGTGTTGGCGCGGGGGCGCCAGTTCCGGGTGGCCGCCACGTTGGGCGACTTACAGGAGCTGGCCCACGGCGATGAGTTCGCCGACTCGCCCCTCGGCGGTCTCCCACCAGGAGCGGATGGGAGCGGCTCCGCTGCCCTTGGCGAGTGATCCGTCCGGGCGGCGGTCGGGCAGGCCGAGGAGCTGCTGCTCGATGGGGGTGAGGGCGGGGTCCCTCTGGAGATGGGTGGCGGGGTCGTCGACGGGGTGGAGCCAGCGGTATCCGTACTGGAGCATGAGGGCGATGCGGGGGCGGCCGGAGAGGTTGATGCCTCCGGTGTGCCAGGTCCGGTTCTCGAACAGGACGGCGTCGGTTCCGGCGATGTCAGGCGTAATAGCGCTGGGCGGGTCGATGGCGCCAGCGGGGACGACGGGTTCCTCGGTGAGGCGGTGGCTGCCGGGGAGGAACATGGTCAGCCCGCAGTCGGGGACGACGGGGGTGAGGTAGTAGGCGGCCTTGATGGCCATGCGGGGGGTGTGGGGGAAGCCGAGGTCGGCGGTGACGCCGTACATGTCGCGGTGCCATCCGTGGCGCTCGGGGATGCGGATAGTGCGGGGCGGACCGCTGGGCAGGGCGATGAGGTGGGCCGACAAAAGGTGGATGTTCGGGCTGAGGAGCTGGACGACGGTGGGCAGGACGGCCGCGTTGGCGAGGAGCGGGAGGAAGGCACAGTCGAGGTTGAGGCATCCGCGGAAGCCGTCCTTGCCGTCGCCTCCTCGGTCGCGGCCCTGGGTGATGGCGCTGGCCAGTAGCCGCTCGGCGGCGGTCAGGAGCCGGTCGCGCAGGTCCGGGGTGATCGCGTTGCGGACGATCGCGTACCCGTCGCGTTCGAACGTGTCGATGGTGCCGGCGTCGGGGGTGACGGGTGGGAGTGGGGTGCTCATGCCGGTATCTCCTTCGGGAGGTCGGTGAGGGTGGTGGCGAGCTGCCACAGGCCGGGGTCGTCGAGGCCGCAGAGCTGGAGGAGACGGGTCTGGGAGACGGGGTGGCCGGGGTCGCGGTAGCCGAGGACGGTGAGCCGGGGCCCGGGGTGGCGGCGTCCGAGGAGGGCGTGGATGTCGGCCGGGTGCCCGCTGGTGGCCAGGATGATCGGGGCCCGGGTGCCGAAGTGGCGGGCGAACGCCTCCGGGGCGAGGGCGAGGGGGCGGGTGCCGTCCTCGGCGAGGACCGTGAGGTCGTGGACGTGGACGTACCGCAGGCGCAGGCCGGGGCGTTCGGCGCGCAGCCGCTGGGCGAGGGTGGTCAGGGCCTCGGCGGGCAGGTCGCCGGCGGAGGCGAGGATCAGGTCGGGCTCGCCGGGGCCGGGGTGGGTCAGGTGGGGCCAGATCGCGATGCCGTGCCGCAGTTCCTCGTCGAGGGTCTCCAGCGGGTGGTGGACGACCGTGTGCTTGCCGGCGACGACGATCGTGCACCGGTCGAGCTTGCGCAGGGCGAAGGTGAGGGCGGCGGCGGCGCGCCCGGGGTCGGCGGGGGTGAGGACGTGGAGCGTGGGGTCGCCGCCAGCCAGAAGTGCCGTAGTCAGGCTGGGGTTTTGATGGGTGAACGTGTTGTGCCAGCCCAGGCTGGTCAGCAGGTAGACCAGGCTGGGCAGCGGGGCGAGCCCGGCGTGACGGCGCACGGACCGGTGCTTGAGCTGCTGCTGGATGAGGCTGAGGGTGATCGGCGCGAACGCCTCGTAGGTGGCGACGAGGGCGTGCCGGCCGGTCTCCGTGTAGCCCTGGGCCCAGGCGTGGCACAGCTCCTCGCTGAGCACTTCCACCGCCCACGGCACCGGGCGTCCGTGCTCGTCGGTGAGGTCGAGGCGGTTGGAGGCCAGCTCGTCGGGGCTGAACACGCGGAACGGTCCCTGCTCGGCGCGGGCCCGCAGGACCTCGGGGACCACCTGCGCGAACGGGCGCCCGGCGGCGCGGGCGGCGACCTGGGTGGAGGCGGCGACGCAGCCGCGCGGCGCCGGGAGGCAGTCGGGCTTGGGCCGGGGCAGCGGCAGCGCGGGCAGCAGATGCGGCCGGGGCCGGCCGCTGGAGGTGAGGAGCTGGGCGGGCTGGTACGAGGCCAGCCAGTCGGCGAGCGCGTCGAACTCGGCGGGCACACCGGCTGGGTTATGCAGCGGCGTCTTGTGGACCGCCGGGGTGCCTGCGAGGCGGGCGGGGACGCCGTGGCCCTTGTCCAGGGTGAGCACCAGGACGCTGGAGGGCCCCGGAATGCCCAAGGGCTGGGCGGCGCCGAGTGCTTCGGCTACCGCCTGGCGGAGCTGGCCGATGTCGAGCCCGTCGCTGTAGACGGGCCGGTGGCCAAGGCCGGTGAAATAGGCGGTGAGTTCGGCGCGGCCGAGGGTGGCCAGCACGCTCGGTCCGCCCATGCGCATCCCGTTGAGCAGGACGACGGGAAGGACTGTGCCGTGGTCGCCCGTACCGTGCAGCGCGCGGGTGGCGAGCCACGAGGCGGCGGTCGTCCCGGTCTCGCATTCTCCGTCGCCGATCAGGACCAACGACAGCCGGTGGGGCGCGTCGAGGACCGTGCCTTGTCCGATCGCGAGGGCGGGACCGAGTTGGCCTCCGGTGTGCAGGTGGCCGGGGATCATCGGGGTGATCTCCCCGCCGATGCCGGGCAGGGGGAAACCCGTGAGGAGTTCGCGCAGCCCGGCCGCGTCCTGGCGCAGGTGAGGATGGGCATGGCCGAGTCGGCCGGTGAGGTAGGCGTGGGCGAGGGCGGAGGGCCCGGCGTGCCCGGCGCCGTGCAGGACGTGCAGCTCGTAGCCGTCGGGGACGGCCGCCTGGAGCGGGCCCAGGGCGGCGAGCATCCGGTTGGTGGGCGGGCACACCCCCCAGTGGCCGGCCGGTCGCGTCTTGACGTCGCCCGGAATCAGGGGCCGGGCCAGGAGCGGGTTGTCGCGCAGGTAGAGCTGGGCGAGACAGAGGTAGTCGAGCGCGTCGGCGACGGCGGCCACCGAAGCATCGGGCACTAGGCGGTTCGTCCGGCGGGCGAGGTCAGCCCACATGCGGTCCTCCTGCCGGGGCGAGAGCGGCTTCGACGGCGCGGGCGTGAACGGTGCCCTCCCGCTCCAAGCGCGCGGCGGTGCCCATAGGGCAGTCGACGATGGTCATGTGCCGGCCGTGCGGGCAGATCCCGCCGTCGACGACCGCGGCGATACCGGCCCCCGTGGCCCGTTCGAAGGCGGCGACCTGGCCGACTGTGAGCGCCGGATGGTCCTCGTCGCCGGCGGCGGGGGTGGAGATGCTGCATACAGCGGCGGCCAGCGGCTCGCCTGCCAGGGGAACCAACTGGCCCAGGACCCCGTCGGGGCATCCGACGAGCGCCGGGGAGCCCACCGCCGCGATGGGCTCCACCCCCGGCTTCCACGGAAGACGCAGCGCGAGGTCCCCCGGCCACAGGCCGCAAGCCAGCAGACGGGCGTCGTCGCTCAGGTCGAACAGAGCCTCGGCCGTGTCCGGGGAGTCGAGCAGGAGCAGCAGCGGCTTGGCGGTCGGGCGTTGCTTGGCGCGGAAGACAGCGTTCGTGGCGGTCGGGTCGGCGGCGCGGGCACACAGCATGTACCAGCGGGGGGTGGGCACGGCGACCACCTGCCCGGCGGCCAGGAGCCGGGCGGCGTCGGGGAGTTGGTCGGGCGTGAGGACGTCCACGATGCTCGGCCCTTTCACGCGGTGCCGGGGCGGGTGAGGGCGGCGAGCGCCGGGTACTCCAGCCACGGGTCCGACAGGGCACGCAGGGCGAGGTCGGTGTGCTGGGCGTGGTGGACGCGGAAGTACGCCATCACCCTCGGGGTGCTGCTGGTGTTGATGCCGACATGGTGCGGAACGAGGTGGTGCATCACGACCACGTCGCCGGGCGCGGCGGTGAAGGCAGTGCCGTCCTGGGCGTCGATGTCGTCGGGGGTCTGAGCCGGCTGCCCCAGGGCCCAGTCCGTGGCGAAGTAGTCGGCCATCCGGTGGTGCCCGCCGGGCACGTAGTGCAGAGCGCCGGCGTCCGCAGTGGCGCTGCCGTCCAGGACGACGCCGACGATGAACGTGAACGTGCGCAGGTCGCGGGGTTCCAGGTGGGGGCAGGAGACGCCGTCGACGTGCATCCGCTTCACCGGCTGCTGCGCGCCGTGGGGCAGCCGGATCTGGATCTGCGCCCGGGTGACCGGGGCGGTCCTCGCAGGCCGGAGGAGGTCTCCGGCCAGCTCCGCCAGGCCGCTGTGCTGGTAGACGGTGAGGAGGTCGGGGTGCTCCTCCAGCTCGGGGGCGAAGCTGCGTTCGGTGTAGGCGGTGAGCCGCGCGGGGTCGTACGCCTCGGCTAACCAGTCGCTGACGAGGTCACGGGCCCGGGACAGGACTTCGCCGTGGACCAGGCCACGGCGTATGAGGACGCCGTCGTCGATGAACCGGCGCCGCTCGTCGTCGCTCCACGTCAGAGGTCGGGGCATGGTGGTTCTCCTTCCGGAGGGACGGGGCAGAGAGCCGGGGCGGGGAGAGGGGCCGCCCCGGCGACGAGGGAGGAGCGGGTTAGCCGCGTCGGCCGAGGACGACCTGGAAGGAGGCGTGCTCGATCAGCCCGCCTGCGGCGGTGTGCTCGTCGAGCAGAGCTCGGGCACGGCGCTCGAAGTCCTCGACTCGCTCGCCGAACAGCGGCCGGGCGGCGAAGGAAGTCGAGTACAGGTAGCCGATCACGGTGTCGGTGGTCCACTCTCGCTCGACGGCGATGGTGTGCTCCTCGACCTGGCCGAAGGCGGACTCGGCGAGGATCTCGCTGTATGGCCGGTCGTGTGCCTCGTACTTCTTGCCCACTCCGGCTCGCCGCTTCTCGCCCAGGTACTCCTGGATCAGGGCGCGCAGGGCGTCGGTCCACTCGGTGCGTGCGGTCCACAGGCTGCCGTCGCCCATGACGGCGACGGTCGCGTCCGGCGCGGTCATGCCCTCCAGACGCGACAGCACCACCTCCTGGTCCATCCAGTGGAACGCGCGGCAGACCGTGACGAGATCGGCCCGGGTGGAGGAGAGCGGGGTGAACTGCTCGGCCGAGGCGTTGTGCAGGCGGACGGTGACCGGCAGCCCGGCGAGCGCCTTGTCTGCCTCGGCGAGCATGCCCGCGTCCTGCTCGACGACGTCGATCTCCGTCACCGTCCCGGCCAGGGCGAGGGGGACCTGTCCGGTGCCGGACCCGAGGTCGAGCAGGGCTCGGTGTTCCTTGCCGGCCACCCGCCGCGCGAGCAGCTCGACGGCCTCCTTCGGGATGCCGGGCCGGTAAGCGGCGTAGAACGGGGCGGTGGCGTCGAACTGGCTCACGGGATGATGCTCCTGATCGTGTGGGTTGGCGGAAGAACTGTCTGCTCTATGTGCCCGACCGCGCGGGCGAGGTCCGGTACGACCGTGACCCGCCCGGGGTGCTCGGCCAGCAGCCGGAGGGCTTCGGCCGACGGCGGGTGCGGGGTAATCCACAGAGCCTGGGCTCCGGCGGCAAGGGCACCGCGCACGTCGTAGTCGAGGCTGTCGCCGACGTGCAGCACCTCTGCGGGATCCCGGCCGTGCAGCGAGGCAACAGTCTGCACAGCGCGTGGGTCGGGCTTGGCGAACCCGAGCTGCCACGAGGGGTGGTGGGCCCGGAGGTGCGGGGCGAGAAGGGCGGCGACGTCGGTCTCCCGCTCGTCCCAGTGGCTCACGTTCGACAGGGTGACCACCGGCACGACCTGCGCGATCCGTGCCACCGCCACAACCGCGCCGGGCCACAGAGCGAAGTGAGGCGGGCGGTGGTCGTGGGGGAAGGCAGACGGCGCGAGACCCAGAGCGGCGCACACCGTCTGCGGCCCCGCCGCATCACGGCGCGGGTCCAGGGCGTGCAGGATTCGCTGGGCGGCCCGCTTCGCCTCACGGGTCGGGAGCGGGGACAGCTCCACCAGGCGCTGCGTCAGCGTTGTCCCTGACGGCTGGCCCAGGGTGTATCCGACATCGAGGCTCACCAGCCGCACCCCATCTGCGTTCACGACAGACCCGCCAGAGCCGCGATGATCAGGCCGATCCGCTCGGTGCGCACTGGCCCGGAACCAGCTTCGCTAAGGAAGGTCAACAAGTGCCGGGCTTCGGCCGGCGACCAGCTGCTGGTGTCGACACCGGCCTCGGCAGCAGCCTGGGCGAGGTCGTCGGGGATCGTCGGCGGGCGGGCGCCGTGCGGAATCAGCAAGGTACCTTCCCACTCCTCCCCGTCCTGCGACTGGGGCAGGACGGAGACGAGGGGTGCCAGAACGGTGACGTCGTCGAACGTGAGGATCCGGACAGGGAGGTCGGGCAGGCGCACCGGCTGGTCGAGGCGGAGAGTCGTCGACAGGAAAGTGTCGTGTCCGCTCAGCCGCTCGTCCACGACGAGCAGGACGGCTCCTTCACGCCGCTCCAGTCGTCCGCGGACCACTAACTCACCTGTGTGTCGAGGCATTACCAGCGCACCTCCACCCCGAGACCGGGCCGGTCGGGAAGGGCCACATGCCCGCCCTCCGGCCGGAGCGTGCCGCGCAGCGTCCGCTGCCGGCGCGGCTCCCACACCACCTGGTACTCCACCGCGCCCGCCGCGTGAGGGAAGGCTGCGGCCAGGTGCACGGCGGGAAGGAACGCCCGCCCGTGTAGATGAACCGGCACCCCGGCATCGTGAGCGACACCCAGCCAGTCCCGCGCTTCGGTGATGCCGCCGCACCACACCGCGTCGAACGTGAGCGCCTCCGGTCGGCATCGCCTCAGCAGGACTGCGACCTCCTCCAGGCAGGACAGCCGCTCGCCCACCGCGATCGGTAGACCTTTCGTCTGGCTGCGCAGAAGTGTGTAGGCGGCCAGATCGGTCCGCGGGAGCGGGTCCTCTACCCAGCGCACGGCCTCCAGTGTGAGCCGCCGTGCAACTTCCCTGGACCGTGTGTGGCCCCACGTGCCCAGGGCGTCCACCGCCACGCTCTGCCCCGCCCACTCCGCAGCCCGTTCGGCCAGCAGTGCCAGTTCGTCGGCTTCGGCCTCGCGCAGCGCCCACTTGGTGAAGGCGAACCCCTGGCCAGCGGTGGCCTTGACCGACTCGACGGCCGAAGCCGCGTTCAGGTCCAGGGAGAGCCAGGAGGCGTACACCGGCACCTGCCGTGCGGGACGGTCGCTGAGCAGGGCCGCGACCGGGAGGCTGGCGAGGTGCCCGTGCAGGTCCCATACCGCGCAATCCAGCGCCCCGACCGCCCAGCGTCCGAGCCCCGCCGCGTGCGGACCGAGTTCGGCCAGGAGTCTGCGCAGCAGACCGTCGTGGTCGACCACCGGGTGGTGCAGAGCGCTCTGCCCGAGCCGGGTGGCTACCAAGGCGGCGGGCAGCTCGTCGACCGGAGCGAACACTCCGGCCACCCCGCCGGACTCGACCACCACCGCGAACTGGCTGTCGCCGCCCTCCCACGGGCCCGCCACGTTTTCGTCGAGGCGCTCGACCCTCACCCGGTCGATGGCCGGGTCAGCGAGGCCCATCGACGAGGTCCTCTCCCGCGTAGGTGAAGTACCACAGCGGTCGGTAGCACTCCCAGCCCACCGGCTGCAGCCCAGTCTTCGCCATGGCCCGCTCGATCACCGTACGTGCCTGCAGGTAGTACTCCAGGCTCTCCGCGCCCGGCGTCCGCATCCCCTGCATGATCACTGTGTGTGCCTGGAAGACCTGGACGTTCGGGAACGCCGTGACCTCGCCCGCCAGCTCGTTCACCCCGCGCATGAGGTCCTCCATCGGGTCCAGGCCGACGATGTACGTGTACGAGGTGTCCAGCCCTGCCTTCCGCGCCCGCGTCAGCAGGCGCGGCATCTGCTCGGGGCCAAGGTCGGCTTTAGTCGCTTTCATCAGGGCCTCGCGCCGGGTGAAGTGCTCGGTCGTCAGCCTGAGCACGAACGGCGAGACCTGCGATGCGATGGTCTCGAACGCCTCGTCGGTGCGCAGCACGGAGGTGAGGAAGCCGATCCGAGCCGTGACACCGGCCCGCTGCAGAGCGGGGCGTAAGGCGGTCAAGTGCGCGACGGCGGCCCCCTCGCGCTCGAAGCAACCGGTGGAGACGGTGACCTCCTCCAACTCGGCCAGGTTGCGGCGGGGGTGCTGCTCGCCGAGGGCCCGCAGCAGAGCGTCGAGCCCCTGGTCCTCCTGCATCCTCGGGTCGGCGGCGGCCTCCAGGGTGTTCGGGCACCAGCCGCACCCGACGCACCGGCTGCGGGCGTTGGGATTGAGGGTCGCGGCACGCCCCTCGTTTCGGAAGTACCCTCCGACCGCCTCGTCGGCATCGATGCGCTCGACGTGTGCGACCACCTCGCCGTTCAGCGACAGCTCGTCACCCCGGAGCCGGAACGGGCTGGCCGGCTGGTTCAGCGGAACGATGATCTGCCAGGCAACGTCGGGGCGGCGCACGAGGCGGAGGTTGACCCTGGCCCGGTGACGGTCCTGGGCCGAAGTGATCCCGTACAGGTTGACGGCGATCAGCAGCACGTCCTCGACGGGGACTTTGTGGCGCAGGGCGGTCTGCTCCAGATCATGCAATCGGCCGGTGCCGACGGCGCCGTCCGAGGATATGGGCCGGCGCATGGAGAGATGTGGCATGGAGGACTCCAACTTGATCTTGAGTGGTGTGTGTTGTTGCAGGAGCGCGGCACCTACCTCGTGTCGCGGCAGATCATCGGTGTCGGCCGTTGTGCTAGTGCACCGACTACTCGGCTGGGGCGAAGGTGGTGAAGTGCGCCGGCGGGTGGTCGATGGGCAGGCTGGGCCGCCAAGAGGTGAGGATCTGGGCGCTGCAGACGAACAGGCCGTCGGGGAGCTGATCGAGCGGATACCACGCCCAGTCGCCGACGCTCTCCTCCGGCTGCGTGGCCGGTTGTCCTTGCCAGGCGTGGACGAGCGCGCCGACGGTGATCCGCAGGACACCTTCGACGTGGTCGACAAGCGTGCCCAGGAGTCTCACGTCGCCGCGCCGAGCGACCAGACCGGATTCCTCGGCGAGCTCGCGGATGACCGCGTCTTCGAAGGTTTCCCCGGCCTCTACGCTGCCGCCGGGCAGTTCGAGTGTTCCGCGGCTGTGCCGGCCCAGCAGGATGCCCCGTTCGCTGAGCAGGATCGCGCCGACGCCGACGGCCGCGTGGGCGGCCGGCGCTCGGGTGCTGCGGGGTCGGCTGGAGACTCGCGCGGGCCGGTTGGGAAGGCGCCGGGCGCGGATGAGCTGCTGGATGACCGAGGCGCTCTCGTCGGGGTGCGGGAACAGCTCGATGGCCTCGACTCGGAAGCCGTATTCGGTGAGTAGATCCTCCCACAGCTGCGGTGCCAGGACCCACATCTGCGTCGGCAGGGGCGGGTCGTCGCGCAGCAGGATCATCTGCTCGCGCGGTGCCACTTCCGTGGACGGACCGCGGCCGTGCAGGTCGGTGTGGAGGAGCGAGAGGATCAGAGGTGCGCCGGGGCGCAGGCCATCGCGCAGGGCCGGCAGCGAGCGGTGCGGATCAATGAAGGAGAGCGTCCCGATCGCGTACGCGGCGTCGAACGGCTCGCGAGCGGTGCCATCAGCTCCTGCCAGGTCGCGAGGTCGTGGACGGCCCACATGTCGTGCTCGGCGGGGTCGAGGCGGATCCGGCCGAGCTGCTCGGCGGTCAGCCGACCTCCGTCGAAGATGAGCCCGATCTTGTTCAACGGCAGGCGTGAACCGGCGTGCATGAAGTGCGTGAGAAGCAGCTTCGGTGCGTCCAGACCGAGTTCGAGGCCCGTCTCCTCGACCGTCTCGCGCTGAGCGGTCTGCAGCGGGTCCTCGTCCGGGGCGTCCAAGTTGCCGCCGGGGAACTGCCAGAGTCTCGAGCCGTAGACCGAGCGGAGCTGGATGGGCCGGTCGTGCGCGTCGCGGATGTACAGGCAGCCGTACACCGTGTGGTGGGGGACGGTCTGCGCGTACTGCTCGGCTGTCATCGGCATGGGGCGGCCGGGCCGGGCGGGGCGGTGGTCGAAGGCAAGGGCGAGCACGCCGAGGGCTTCCTCGTCCGGTAGATGCCGCGGAGGTTGGCGAGCAGCTCTCCGGGCGGCCCGTCCGGGTCTATGCGAGCGGTGTCCTCCGAGCGGAGCAGGTCCTCGAAGGAGGAGTACGGGGTGATCCGCTGCACGATGACGTCGAGTTCCCGCCCGGTGTCCCGGTCATGGAAGACGACCGTGTCGCCGACCCCGATGTCGCGCTTGTTCGGAGCGGCCACTCTCACTTCGATCGTCTTACGACCGGCTTCCACGTGGCGGTAGTACCGCCCGAGCAGGTGCATGTGGTGCTCGGGCGGTACGTCGCCGGCCGACGGGCTCGGGACGGCCCGGATCGTCTGCTGGGTGTCGTCGGACATACGTGCCTCCGTTCGGTGCTGTCCGTCCGTCGCGGTCGTGCGGACCGGTCGTGGAACGGTGGCCGCCGCACTCCTGTGTCTGCGGATCGGAGTGGGTGGCGGGGAAGTGGAGTCCGCCGGCGTGCTAGGGCAGTTCGATCGGTCCGTAGCGCGCGTGCGGCTCCTGGCGCATCAGCGCGTCGTACCGGTCCGCTGCCGAGAAGTGCCAGAACTCGGTTCCATAGTTCGTAAAGCCCGCGCTCTCCATGGCGTTGAGCAGCAGCATGCGGTGGTGGCGCGCCTGGTCGCTGAGGTTCAGGGCGTGCGTGAAGCAGGCTCCGTTGCTCTCCTCGGGGGAGGCGTTGACGCGGGTGCCGAGGTCGAGTTCGTGGCCGTCCTGGTCGACGAGGGTCACGTCCACGGCCGCGCCTGCGGAGTGCGGCGCGATCTCCGGCGGAGACACGTACCGGCTGGCGGCCTGGTGCAGCTGCTCAGGTGCCCAGTCGGGATGGGCGGCGGCCAGCTCGTCGCGGTACTCGGTGAAGTAGCGCTGTTGGAGCGCCAGTGGCCGGTAGCCCTCGATGAACAGCAGGTCGGTGCTGGCGGGCAGGAGCGAACGGGCATGCTTCAGCCGGGCGAGGATGCCTTCACGGACGTGGGCGAATGCGCCCAGCGGGTCTTGCTTGCGAGGGTCGACGCGGAAGTCATGGTCGCGCACGTCGACGAGCGGCTCTCCGCACTCGCGCACCGGGATCGAGGCGACCTGCGGATCGGACATCAGCACCAGAGGGTTCATGGAGTCTCCCTGTGAAGGCTTGCACTGCGGTGCCGGGGCGGCGGCAGGGATCAAATCGGTGTCGCGCACGATCCGGGCGACGGTTTCCGGCAGCGTGCTGTCGACCGGGATCACGGCTTCCAGCCCGCCGGGCAGCAGATCCAGCTCGCGGTACCACGAGGTGAGGTGGCTGTCGGTGACTTGCTCCAGATACGCGGCGTCCGCCTTCGATGCATGCCGTGCCAACGTCGACTCCAGCGGCACGTCCAGGTAGTAGCAGGCCGAGACTCCGCGGTGGTCCCGTACCAGCGACGTGATCATGTGGCCGTAGCGGTCGGCGTGCAGGATCCCTTCGAGCACGACGTGGAAGCCGGCGTCCAGGGCCTGGCGGGCGATCCTGCCGAGCAGGGCAATGTTGGCGCCGCCCGTGGTGTCGTGCTCGCGCAGCACGTTCCGGCGGATCACGTCCTGGCCCACGATCGCGACACCGCGGCCGTAGTGATCTCGCAGCCCCTGGGCCACGCTCGACTTGCCCGACGCCGAGTTCCCGCGAAGCACCACGAGTCGGGTGTCCGGGCGCCCGGCCGCTGTAGCAGCGGGCACGCGACTGGGTGCGCTGGTCGGGGTGCCAGTCATGCGGGCCAGCCCGTCTCGCTGTAAAGCTCACCGCTCTGGATCTTCGCGATAGCCAGTCGGGTATAGGGGACGAGGTCATCGGGAAGGGCAGTCGGGTCCCAGAATCTCCACTGCAGGCACTTGTCCGGCTCGCGCAGCTTCGGTTCCCCGCGCCAGGTACGGGCGCGGAAGAACAGGCCCATGCGGGGTGGGTTCCTGGGCTTGCCGATGTGGTGGACGACGTGGACGAGTTCGACATCCTGGCGCTCGATCTGCAGGCCGGCCTCCTCCTGGGCCTCCCTGATCAGGCAGGCGATAGCGTTCTCCTGCTCGCAGTGGCCAGCCAAGACGTGCCAGGTGGACGGCGCGAACGCGGAGTTGGGGTGGCGCAGTCCGAGCAGCACCGTCCCGTCGGGCCGCTCCAGATAGAGGTGGACGCCGATGATGTTGGGGACCGTGCCGTGTGGCGAAGCCAGACGCTCCTCCTCCTCGGGTTCGGGCCCGCTCTGCGTCGCTGGATTGCGGGCGGCGTGGCGCCGAACGAGGTCGCTGGTGGTGTCCGCGATGCGCAGGCGGTGGAGGTCCGAGGGGGCGAACCAGGCGAGCATTACCCCTTCGGTCAGATGGAGTTCGCGCGGATCACCGTTCCAGCGGCCTGCGTAGATGGCGATGGGCACGGTCGCGCCGGCGTCGTCGGTGGCGTACTCGGTGCCGAACGGGATCAGGTCGGTGAGGTCGAGGCCAGCTTCCTCGGCAAGTTCGCGCCGGAGGGTGTGTTCCAGGGTGGCGTCCTGGGGCTCTCGGCCGCCGCCCAGAAGGGACCACATGCCCGGCTCCCAGATCTGGCCGGGGAAGTAGTCACGCAGGTGGAGCAGGTACTCGCCGCGGTCGTTGTGGATCAGGGCCGAGGCGTTGGCCGTCTCCGGTTCGCCCTGGAGCGGGAGCTTGAGCAGCTTCTCGCGCAGGGTCGGTGAGGTCACCCGGTCCACGGGTCGCCACTCGATGCCCCCGACTTCGTCCTCCTGAAGCACGACCGGCACCTCGGTCGAGGTGTGCAGCCGGAAGAGGAGGCGGAGGTCGAAGTGCTGGTGGCCGGGTTCGCCCTTGCCCGGGTGGGCGTCGATGTCGTGGATGTCGATGTCCAGCGGCACGGTCTCGTAGCCGGGCCACGCGGTGACGGCTCGGGGCGGGATCCCGGTCTCCTCGTGCAGCTCCCGCAGTGCCACCGCTGCCAGGGAATCGTCGGTGGGCTCGGTGTGTCCGCCTGGGGCTAGTAGGCCGTCGCTGCTTAATTATGGCGCGTTTGGTGGGAGGTTGGTGTCTGGCAGATTCCTTCCCCCCTGCCAGATAGGACTGTTGTCATGG
>NZ_JBICXE010000077.1:14984-18694 GCF_043200155.1 Streptomyces sp. NPDC048473 | reverse complement strand
ACAGACTCATTCCCACGGCCTTCGTGCTGGGTATGTGTGTTCCTTGGTCGGAGCACATGCTCAGCCGAAGGCCGCCTGCACGTACGGCAGTTACCGGTCCGAGTGATCAAGTACGACGAGTCGTTCGACCTCCGAGGTTAAAGATCAAGTTAGTTCGGAGAATGCTGCAACTACGAACGGCCAAAAGCCCGGCTGGCGGACAGTATCCGCCAGCCGGGCTAATCCCATGGCGTGGCTCCCGCAGACGTCCTGTTAGCCATTCTGCGGCATCGGCCACTCCCACGAGGGGGACGAACAGCAGGTTGCGTCTTACAGAGCCGTCTGTTTCAGGGTGCGGCCGAGGAGGGGGAGCAGGCGGTCCCAATGGCGCTGTAGTGCGGCGGGGTTGAAGGCATCGGTGTCGGACATGGTGAAGCCGTGGATGGTGCCGGGGTAGATCTCGGAGGTGTAGCCGACACCCGCGGCATCCAGGACCTGGTTGAGCTCGCCGAGAGCCTCGGGCGTCATGTCGGTTTCGGCGTGGCCGAGGTGGACCTCGGCGGTGAGGCGGTGCAGGCTGTCGGGCCCGTCGGCGCCCACGGGGCCGTGGAATCCGGCAACGGCGGCCACCTGGCCGGGGTGGGCCGCGGCGGTGCGCATCGCCAGGAGGCCGCCTATGCAGTAGCCGGTCACCGCGACCGGTCCGGCGCCGACCTCGGGCTGGGTGGTGAGGAACCTGAGGTAGGCGTCGGCGTCGCTCAGGACACGTTCGGCGGTGTGCGCCTCGATCAAGGGCATCAGCTGCGCGAAGAGCGCGGGCCGGACCTCTTCTCCGATGTGCTCGGGAAGTTCGATCACCGGTGCCGGGCCGTGCCGGTAGAAGAGGTTGGGGACGAGCACGTAGTACCCGTGCCCGGCCAGTTCGCAGGCCATCTCCCGCAGCACGGGCCGGATGCCGAAGCCGTCCGCGTACATCAGCACCCCTGGGTGCTCGCCACGGTCGGGGAAGGCGGCGAAAGCGTCGGCCTGGCCGTCCGCGGTGGGTATCTGCAACGTCTTGGTGGTCATGAATTTTCCTGTCGTGGTCGATGTGTCGAGCCTGTGATCAACACGACAGGAGGTGGAGCCCGCGCAGCAGCGCAAGATCCTCGATCGAACAGCGGGCCCGCACCGGCCCGTACAGCGCTCAGAAGAGCACCGGGTCACCAATCCGTGTGTGGCGCAACGCCGTCCCGGTAGTCATGGCCGCACAGAATAGCCCACCGGCCAAAAAGCCGACGGTACTTCGAAACACTCCCTGGTTCGGAGAATGGCGGCTCCTGGCCGAGCGCGCCCCCGACGACGCCACCGCCGAGGACGCCCTCAAGACGGCCCAGGCCGAGATCCTCGCCCAGCGCACCCGCATCGGCGAACTCCTCGGCCAGATGAGCGACTTGGAAGCCGAGTGGACCGAGGAAGCCATCCAGTGGATCCCCACCGGGAACACCACGCTCAAGCAACGGGTCCGCCAACTGACGGCCGACAACCGCACCCTCGACGAGCGACTCAAGGCCGCCCGCTCCAACCTCCGCTTCCAGGACCGGCGCGTCGCCGACCTCGAGGCCCGCATTGGCGCCCCGGGATCAGCGACGTGATGCGCGAAACCCCAGGAGGCGGTGCGGTCCGTGGAACTCAGCGGCCATTTGACCAACCGCCGGGCAGATCAGCTCGGTCACCTTCGCATGACGATCGGTTGCGCTTATCGTTGCCGCATAGCAGAAATGGTGTCCTCGGTTCAGGGAAAGCCCCCGGCACCCCGCTTCGCACCGGACACCCGTACCAGTCAGTCCATGCAGTCGTGGCATCCAGACAGGCAGGCAGGCTATGTCCGTTGACAAGTCGACACCTTCCTCTTCTTCCGTTGACGCGCGGGCAGCACAAGGCGTACAGGTAGGCGACGGCGGCGTTCAGGTCAACTACTTCGCCCCGCGCCCTGAGATCCTCCGGCCGTGGATGGCACCTGCACTGACCGGCCCCGTCACCGAGCGGCCGGATCTCTATGGTGCGTTGCTGGACAGCGTTACGCGGGACGGTAGCGGGCCGACAACGTTGACCACTGCGATCGAAGGTGCCGGCGGCTTCGGCAAGACCACGCTGGCAGCGCTGGTGTGCCACGCCCCCGAAGTGGCCAGCTGCTTCGCCGGGGGGCTGCTGTGGGTCACCGTCGGCGAGCGCAGTCAGGGCCCGCAACTGGCCGAAATGATCGGTGGGCTCTGCGAGGTGCTGTCCGGGGATGGAGTCAAGACCGTCGACCCTCGGGCTGCGGGAGGGCGGCTCGGGGAACTCCTGGACGCCCGGGACCCGGTCCTCCTGGTGATCGATGACATCTGGCGCCCCGAGCAGCTGGCACCGTTCATGATCGGCGGCCGGTCCTGCCGTCGGCTGATCACCACGCGCAATGCAGGCATCGCCCCTCGGCAGGGGGTCGCGATCCTCGTGGATGCGATGACGACCGGACAAGCGATCGCCACACTCACCGACGGTGTGGCCGACGTGCCCCGTGACCTACTGGCTCGTCTCATTGCGGTCACCGGTCACTGGCCACTGCTGCTGAGCCTTGTGAACGCCACGCTCACCGATCAGCTCGCCGCGGGCGCGGATGTGCGACAGGCGGTGGAGTGGGTACTCAGGCGCTTGGAGACCGACGGTCCTGCGGTGTTTGACGTGGATCTGTACGACCAGGACGGCCGAAGCCACGCTGTCGAAGCCACGGTGGAGGCCAGCTTGGCGCTGCTCTCGCCAGGTGAACGGGAACGCTACCTCGATCTGGCGGTTCTTCCCGAGGACACCCAACTTCCCGCCGAGCTGCTGTCCCGCCTCTGGGACACCACTGGGGGTATGTCCTTATCCGAGGCCGAGAGACTCCGCGCCCGGCTCGTACGTCTGAGGCTCGTCCTGCCGAGCTGGCAGGTCGGCGCCCCAGCAGTAGGGCTGCACGACATCCTGGGCTCTTTTCTGCGGCACCGGCTAGGAGACGAACAGCTCTCGATCCGCCATGAGGCGATGGTCAGGACAGCGGCGACGCTGCTTGCGGCCTCCTCGGAAACGGAAACACCGTGGTGGACCATTCCCGCGAACGCCGAGTACCTGTGGCGCCATCTGCCGCGCCATTTGACGTACTCCGGCCGGGGCACGGAACGCGACGCCCTGGTGTGCGATCTCCGATGGGTGGCAGCGAAGGCCACGAACCTCGGCTCATCGGTGCCCGTTGAAGTCGATCTCGCCGAAGTACCCACAGCGGTCGCAGAGTCCCTGCGGCGTTCACTCGGGACCATCACCCATCTCTTGACCCCGGGCGACCCGCCGACGACTCTGGATGGCACGCTGTACGGCTATCTCGCGGGCGTTCCGGAACTGAAAACACTCGCGGCCTCCTACCGTTCCCATCTGCCCCTGCCCCAACTCGTCCCGTCCTGGCCGCTCCCGGATCAGCCGAGTCCGAGCATCCTTCGAGTCCTGACCGGTCACGCCAGCGGAGTGAGCCATTGCTCCTTCTCACCGGACGGCGCACTCGTCGCCACCGCCGGCCACGACGAGACGATTCGCGTTTGGAATGTGCTGACAGGTGAACAGGTCCAGATCCTCACCGGCCACGCAGGCGCCGTTTCGACGTGCGTCTTCTCGCCGGACGGCGCCCTCATAGCAACCGCGGGGCATGACCTGACAGCCCGCCTGTGGGACGTGACGACCGG
>NZ_JBICXE010000077.1:0-14888 GCF_043200155.1 Streptomyces sp. NPDC048473 | reverse complement strand
CCGGCGAACAACTCACCGTCCTCTCAGACCACTGCGAAACCGTCACCTCCTGCGCCTTCTCCCCGGACGGAACACTCCTCGCCACCGCCAGCCACGACCACACCGTGCGCTTGTGGGACACCGCCACCGGCTCTTCGACCAAGGTCCTCGCCGGACACGAGGCAGGCGTACTGGCATGCACCTTCTCGCCGGACGGCGCCCTCATAGCAACCGCAGGGCAAGACCTGACAGCCCGCCTGTGGGACGTGACGACCGGCGAACAACTCACCGTCCTCTCAGACCACTGCGAAACCGTCACCTCCTGCGCCTTCTCCCCGGACGGAACACTCCTCGCCACCGCCAGCCACGACTGGAGGTTGCGGCTCTGGCAGACCACAGCCGAGTCCGACCGGTCGCAGCCTTCACCGAGGTGGGAATACGCCTGCGCGTTCTCTCCCGACGGTTTGACCCTGGCCACCGCGGGCTACGAGAGAGCAGTCCGAGTCTGGGACGTGGCCAGCGGAGCCCTACGGCAGGTGTTCGAGGGGCACAGCGACACCGTCGGCGGATGCGCGTTCTCCCCGGACGGTGCCCTTCTCGCGACGGCCGGTCACGATCACACGGTCCGCCTCTGGGACACGCTGACCGGCACGGCACGCACCATCCTGACCGGTCATGGCGAACCGGTCGCCGACTGCGCCTTCTCGCCCGACGGCAACATCATCGCCTCAGCCGCCCGTGATGACACGGTCCGCCTCTGGGAGACCGTCACGGGGCAGCCACTGCGCACGCTGGTCGGCCACACCGGCGCAGTCTCAACTTGTGTGTTCTCGCCCGACGGCAGCCTCATCGCATCGGCCGGCCACGATCACACGGTCCGCCTCTGGGAGACCGCCACGGGCGCGCCACGAGCAGTGCTGACCGGCCATACCGACCTGGTCAGCAGCTGTGCCTTCTCACCTGACGGCAGTCTTATCGCTTCCACGAGCCACGACAGGACTGCGAAGATCTGGGATGTTGCCTCCGGCCGACTGATCCGGAC
This sequence comes from Streptomyces sp. NPDC048473, assembly GCF_043200155.1. Classification (NCBI taxonomy): domain Bacteria; kingdom Bacillati; phylum Actinomycetota; class Actinomycetes; order Kitasatosporales; family Streptomycetaceae; genus Streptomyces; species Streptomyces sp. NPDC048473. The sequence goes on along the minus strand of NZ_JBICXE010000077.1, from coordinate 13,867 downwards.
CCTGGGCCGGCACACCAGTGGCGTCGCCGACTGCGTCTTTGCGCCCGATGGAACGCTCATCACCGTCGACATCGTCGATCGCCGGATTCGGATGTGGCGTACCGGTGACGACAAGCCCTGGTGCGGGGCACGCATTGTCACACCGCTGCTTCGATTGGCCTGGCATCCCAGCCGGCCGCTCCTCTGCGCTGTCGGCGAGTCCGGCGTGTACCTGTTCCGCCTTCTGTCCCATGGTGTCCAGGACCCTGTGCCGTGATCCGAGGAAGAGAGCATGTTCGATTCAGGCCCGCACGTCAGCTGCTACCGAGCCCATTCACTTGCCGACGGATCGTTCGTGGGTATCCGATGCGTCAAGTTCGCCAACTTCGTTCACTGCCCCCACCTGGAGGGCGTCGCCTTCGTCTGGTACGCGGAGGGAGTCGAACCAGCAGGCTCCTACCGGCACTTCGGCGAGGCGTTCATCACTACGTCCAGCACCACATCCGATGGCGTCGATCCAGGAGGACTCATCGCGCACGCGGCAGGCATCATGGGCAACAGCGAACGAGACGAACCATTCCTGCAACTGCGCTTCGACATCCCATCGCCGCCCTCCCGAGTTCCCGCACGGCTCCTTGTCGCCGGCGACCGGCGGGAGGAGTGGACGCTGGTCCCCGACGGTCTCGTCCCCGAGTACCAGCCCATACCGCGCCATATCGAACGAACAGGGCGTCACTTCAACGAATTCACGGTTCGCAAACGCGATGGGACACCCGGATTCGGTATACGGTCCATGCTGAGCAGTGGCAGCTGGCTTGGCGCAGGCCGTTGGCTGGAACTCCCCTACCTGCATCTGGGCACTTACATTGGCCCGCGCGGCGGGCCGGTGCGCTTCAGCGCGTCGGACATCGCCGCTGGAAACGGATTCTGCCTCTTCGTCCCCTGGGGGGAACTCAACGTACGGGTAGACACCGACGAGGGCCCTTCCGTACGCCAAGTCACAGGCACTTGGTCCGAGACCTGGCAGCTACGACGTTCCCGTGCCGAATGGCGTCCCGACCCTCGGACAGCAGACCTCGTCGCGCCCGGCTGACTAGGCCCCGGCGTCATCCGGCGGCGGGGATGGCGGCACATTGAAGTCGTTGTTCTGCGTGCCGTGATCGCCGATCAGGACGCCCTGAGCGCCTCTGGCGTCCACGGTGTACCGATCCGCCTTTCGGTTGCGCGCGTCAAGCATCGCCGACAACTCCCGTGCGGCCACAACCAGTTGTTCGTCGTCCCCTGCGCCGACACGTTGCAGTTCCGCCCTGAGGGTCGCCCGCCCGGCCTCCGGATTCTCTTCAAGTCCTTGCAAGGCTCTCTCGCCTGCCGGTTCCCCGCTCAGGCGACTCAGCACCAGCGTCTTGAGCCCCGCGTACGCGTCGGCCACCGTGCTCGTCATTGCGTCCTTCGCACCTGCCAGTGCGCCCGCCGCCAAGGCTGCCACGATCAGTGATACAGGATCAACAGGGGCAGGTTCCCAGCACACAGCTGCCTCCCGCAAGGGCATCGCACGACGTGGCTCGAACAGGTTTCCTGGTCAAGTAGCCTTTCGCCCGGCTCGAACCGGCTGCCCGCCCGCCGCAGGCGCCTGTTCCACGGCCAGAGGCCCTCGGGCCTTGTGCGCGGCGCGGGCCTCGCGCAGCGCGACCAGTTCCACGGGGTCGCCGAGCGCCGTGCCCGTGCCGTGGGCCTCGACGAAGCCGACGGAGCCCAGGTCGATCCCGGCGTCGTCGGCGGCGGCGAGGATGACGTTGCGCCGGCCGTTCACCGACGGCGCGGCGAAGCTCAACCGGTCGGCGCCGTCGTTGTTCAGGGCCGAACCGCGGATCACCGCGTGCACGGTGTCCCCGTCGCGCAGTGCGTCGTCGAGCCGGCGCAGGACGACGATCCCGACTCCGCTGCCGGGCACGGTGCCGTCCGCCGCCGCGTCGAAGGGGCGGCACACGCCGGTCGGCGAGGTCACCGCGCCGTCGCGCCAGACGTAGCCCTGCTCGCCGGGCAGTTGGACGGCGACGGCGCCGGCGAGGGCGAGGTCGCAGTCACCGGCGAGCAGGCTGCGCCGGGCCAGGTGCACTGCCGTCAGCGAGGTCGAGCACAGGCTGCTGACGTGGACGCTGTGGCCGCGCAGGCCGAGGTGGTAGGAGACCCGCAGAGGAAGCGAGGGGGGGTTCCCCACTGCTCGAGGTAGGTCCGGGCGACCGAGTCGTCCCGGTCGGCGAGGGCGGCGTAGCGGTTCTCCCCGCTGCCGCAGAAGACGCCTACCCGGGCGTCGGGCGAGTCGGCCCAGCCCGCGTCTTCCAAGGCGTGCACGGCCGCTTCGAGGAACAGGCGGTGCTGCGGGTCCATGGCGGCGGCCTCGACGGGCGCGATGCCGAAGTACTCCGCGTCGAAGAGGTCGACGTCGTCGAGGACTCCGGCCACCGGCATATGACACGTCCCGGCCGGTGCGGCGACTGCTGCGTCCATGTGCCGGACTGCCGACTCTCCGCTCCGCAGCCGCTGCCAGTAGGAGGCGACGTCCCCACCGCCAGGGAACCGCCCGGCGAGACCGACGATCGCTACGGCGTGCTCGGGGTGGGAATCGGTCATGACGTCTCCTCGGCTGGAACGGACGCGACGGCCCTGGCCACCGCGGCGACCGTCGGATACTTGAACAGATCGGTCACCGCGAGGGAGGACGAGATCTCCTCTCTGATGCGCCGGTGAAGGCGGATCAACGACAGTGAGCTGCCGCCGAGTTCGAACAGTCCGGCGTCGCGGGGCACACGGTCCGCGGTGGTCGCGAGGACCTCGGCCCACAGTGCGGCCAAGCGTGACTCCAGCGCGGAGCGGGGTGCCTCGGCTCCGGCGACCGTGTCGCCGGCCGGCGGGGTCGGCAGGGCGCGGGTGTCGAGCTTCCCGCTCGCCGTCACCGGCAGCGCGTCGAGCCGGACCACCTGGGCGGGGACGAGGGCGGACGGCAGGCGTTCGGCGAGACAGGCCCTGACGGCGGCGCCGTCCAGGTCGGCGCTTCCCGTCACATGGGCGACCACGGCGTCGTCCCGGTCGCGTCGTACGACCACGGCGGCGTCGTCGACGTCCGGGTGCCCGAGGGCCAGGCCGCGGATCTCGTCCGACTCGACGCGGATACCGCGCAGTTTGACCTGGGAGTCGTCGCGGCCGAAGTACTCCAGCTCCCCGTCCGCCGTCCAGCGGGCCAGGTCGCCCGTGCGGTACACCCTCAGGTCCTCGCCGTCGGCGAGCGGCAGAACCACGAAGCGCTCCGCGATCAGCTCCGGGCGGCTGACGTAGCCGAGGGCGAGCGGGGTGCCGCCGACGCACAGTTCGCCCACGAAGCCCGGGGGCAGCGGCTGTCCGCCCGTGCCCAGCATGAAGACGCGAGCTCCGGGCACGGGGCGGCCGATCGGTGTGCGCGGGCAGGTGTCCGAGGGGCGGCAGTGGTAGGCCGTCGTCTCTATGGCGGCCTCGGTGGGGCCGTTGAGGTTGACCACCTCGCACCCCCACGCCGACCGCACCGACTCGACCACGGCGGGATCCAGGCTCTCGCCGCCGACAAAGACCCGGCGTAGGGAGCCGGGCGGGCCGGCCTCCTCCTCGGCGAGCACGCTCTTGAGGAGCGTCGGCACGAACTGGGCGACGGTCACCCGGCGTTCGCGCATCTCACCCAACAGGTGGCGCGGGTCGCGGTGGGCCCAGTCGGGGGCTATGGCGATCTCGGCGCCCAGGACGAGGGGCGTCAGGTATTCCCAGAGGGAGGCGTCGAAGACCGGTGGTGTCTTGAAGTAGAAGCGGTCCTGGTCGGTGAAGCCGAAGTCGCGGATCTTCCAGGCGATATTGTTGGCGATGGCCCGGTGCGGAACGGCGACAGCCTTGGGGAGTCCGGTGCTGCCGGACGTCGTAAAGAGCTGCCATCGCGCCGCTGCAGTCGGCGCCCCATAAACGCAGCGACTCCTGTCGGAACAGGTCGGCACGCGGGCGGCGTTGACGCCCCGTGCAATTGCTGCGACACGGCTGTACCCACCGTCACCTCACGGGAAAGTCCAAACTGCCGCGGCAGAAGTCCATGTTGCCCGACGGAGGGCAGCGCCACACTTCCCGGAGAGAACGGCCAATTCGGTGGTGTGTAACTGAGGTTCCATAAGTCTCGTGTAGAGGAAGGCTCTGGCGATCGAACCGATGACGCTCTCCGAACCCCTCCTCGGCAGGCAGGACCTGTCAGAGATTTTTGCATGCCAAGGGCCCTGGGCCGCGTAGCCGAGAATCCGAGAGCCCGGCTTCTGCCTGACCACCGGTTAGTGCGTGCGAGCGCTCCTGCTCCGCCCTACAGACGGTCCGTCGGCCGTCTGAAAATCGAGCAGGACCGCTTTGACCGTTCCGAAAATGGGACAGACGCGACACAGGGCGGGCCAGGGCACTTCAAGACCCACGGGCCGACTCCTCGCCTTCCTCGTGACTGACTACGCCGTCGACGCAGCCGCCACATTCCTCCGCAAGTTCCCAACGACAGGAACTCAGGTGTCCCGTATGAGCGATCAGCCGCATTCCATTCGTCCCCATGGGCCTTCCCGTCGTGCAGTGCTCGGTGCGGCCGCCGTCGTTGCGGCCGTCGCCGCCGCGCCCATGACGACCGCACTGCCCGCGCGCGCCGCGGAACACGGTGGCGCGAACGAACTCAAGCTCTTAAGTCCGACGTCAACCGTCCTGCGCGGCCTGACGGACGTGGAGGTCGCCGCGCCGGCCGGAACGACCGCTGTACGGTTCACGCTGGGCGGTATCGCCTTCGCGGAACTGACAGATCTGTATGCGAAGGGCACCGAGACGAAACCTCTGTGGCGCACCGCCACCGATGCCTCATGGTTTCCGCCCGGCAGTCACCACCTCGAGGCCGAGGCCGACACACCGTCAGGAATCTTGCGGACCCGAGTGCGAGTGACGGTCCTGTCAGGACGGCAGGCGGAGCAGGGACACACCGACCTCGGTGGAGAGTGGATCGCGGCTTCGGCATCTGAGCTGCCTACGGGATCACTCGACGGCGAACGTCCGCCGGCCTGCCGCCCCGGGTTCGACGACAGTGGGATGACCAGGGTGATCGTGCCGGGATCGCTGGGTGCCATCCGGTCACGGTGGAATTCGGCCGAGGGAATCCAGGCGCTGTACCGGCGTACTGTCACCCTCCCGGAGCCAGGCCCCTCCGAACGGTTCCTGCTCACTTTCGAGTCGTGCTACTTCGCCCTGCGTCTGTTCGTGAATGGGGAACCGGCCGGTACCGCGCGCGGCGGCTACGTCCCGGACGTCTTCGACGTCACCGACCTGGTACAGCCGGGCCGCAACACGCTCGCCGTCGTCGTCGACAACCGCAAGGCCGTGGAATTCCCGCTCAACCCCACGTTGTACTGGAACTACAGCGGCATCTTCGCCGCAGTTCACCTGCGCCGAACCGGTTCGCTTTCGCTGACCGGCTTCACGGCAACGGGGGCCGCAGATGGCTCCCTGACTCTGCGCGCCACCGGAGTCAATACGACCAACAAGGCTGGGCGGATCGCCGCCGTACTGTACGCCACAGATCCATCAGGGCGTCAACTTCAACCGCAAAAAGTCGAGTTCACACTGCCGTCCGGGGAACCGACCGTGGTCTCACTGCCAGTGAGCACAAGCCTTCCTGGCGGCGGGCACCCACTCCTGTGGGATCTGGAGAACCCCCGCCTCTACAAGCTGCGGCTGGTGCCGTCGGACGGCGGGCCCGCATTGGCCACACGGACAGGGTTTCGGGATGTGGAGGTCGACCGCGATCAAATCCTGCTCAACGGCAAGTCCCTCACCGGTCTCAAAGGCTTCAACCGGCACAGCGACTATCCCGGCCTCGGCCGCACCCAGCCCGCCGGCCTCGCCCGGCGGGAACTGGAGCGGATGCACCGGCGCGGCTTCCGTCTCTACCGGCCCGGGCACTACCCGACGACCCCCGCTGAGCTGGACGTTGCCGACGAGCTCGGGTTCCTTGTGATCGAGGAGATCAACGTCACCCAGCGCTTCAACGCGGACGTACTCACCAGCCCCGAGGTCATCGCCTTTGGCAAGGAGCGACTGACCAAGCTCATCGACCGGGACCGCTCACACCCATCGGTCATCGCCTGGTCGGTGGGCAACGAGAACGGAACGGAGACCGTCAAGGGCGCCGACTACGTCCGACAGATCACCGAGTTCGGCAAGAAGCTCGACGACACACGCCTGTTCACGCATGTCACCGGCTGGGGCGCCCAGGACGAGGGCTTCGCCTTCGACGACTTCGTGAGCGTCAACGTCTACAACGGCTGGTACCTCGGCACCTTCCAGACCCTGGTCGACCCTGAGGGAGGCCAGTACAGCTTCCCGGCCATCGAGAAGAAGGCCGGGACCAAGCCGATCATCCTGACCGAGTACGGAGCCGAGGCCGTCACCAGCCGGCCTGGATACGGCAAGGGCACCGAGTACTACCAGGGCCTGATGATCGACGAGTACAACCGGCTGCTGAAAGACCGAAAGGGCCTGGTCGGCCTCATGTACTGGACCTCCAGCGAGTTCGCCGTCTCACCCGCCGGAGGCGGCGGCAACCCGAAGCCCGTGCCCGGCTTCCACAACAAGGGGCTGCTGACCTACTGGCGCGAGCCCAAGCTCGGGTGGCGGGTGATCTTCTCACCCGTCAGGATCGACGAAATTCCCGTCGCTCTCACCTCGGAAAGCGGCTCGGTGGACGTCTCGTTCCCCGTGACAATCCGTGCCACAGGTGACAGACGGGCCTCGGGAACGCTCCTGCTCACCCCACCGGACGGCTGCACGATCACACCTGAGCGGCTGCCTTTCACCGTGACCGGCAACGGCTCGGCCACCGTGCGGGCCCGGCTGCTCGGCCGTCCGGCGGCCGACGCGCAGCCCGGCACTGTGCGGGCCGTCGTTGATGCTGAGACCGAGGCCCAGCCCCGGCCTGTACGGGTGAGCACCCCGTACAAGTCGCTCCCTGCGGCCTTCAACAGTGTGGGCATCACCGACGACAAGGACCCGGGGCGCTCCACCTTCTCCATCAGTAAGAAGAGCTACTCCGCACAGGCACTCGCGGACACCGGCGTCACACCGGGGGCCGAAGTCCGCCATGAGGGCACGTCCTTCGCCTGGCCCGACGTCCCGGCCGGCGAGCCCGACAATGTCGCGGCCACCGGGCAGACAGTCCTCGTCGCAGGCAGAGGCGCGACTCTGTCCCTTCTCTGCGCGGCCACCTACGGATCGCAGGGCGGGACATTCACCGTGCACTACAAGGACGGTGCCGTGTCCACCCACACCCTGACCGTCGACGACTGGGTCAGTTCCCAACCCAGTACGGGCAAGCGTGCCGCGATCAGCATTCCCCGCCACAACAGCCCGACAGGACCAGTCGATCAGAAAGTCACCGTCTGGCGCGCCGACATCGACTTGGGCGCGGACAAGGACGTCACCGCAGTGCAGCTTCCGGACTCGGGGACCCCGCCGGCCGGTTGCCTCCACATCTTCGCGCTCACCATCGCCTGAGCTGTCCGCCGGAGACGAAGGGACGCCAACTCAACGCAGCTTCTGACGAGGATGTGGCAGCGCACTACACACCAACGGTGGTGCGCTGCCATCCCGCGTGCTGCCCCGCCTTCGGCAACGGCCGGAGGAAGGCGGGCGACCCCGCGCATGGCGTGGTGGCTCGCTCCTCAGTCGGCAGTCGCGCGGGATCTCCCAGGTCTTCATGCGGGCGAAGGTGCGCTCGACGCGGGCCCGGACTCGTTGTCAGGCACTCCAGCTGCATCCTGCCGCGCCGCCTGCCTCCACCCATGGCGTCAGCCCGGACAATGCCGAAAGCATCAACCGCATCCTCGGAGCCTTGACCTCAGAAGCCGACCTCCTACCGATCACGGGGCTTGGCTGGTCGAACAGGGTTCTCCGTCGGGTGATCTTCCGGTGGCATCGGCATGAAGGCAGGGCCTCCTGGTAGATCGGGGGTGCGACCCACCACGAGTTCCAGGAGGCCCTGTTGTCGCAGTCTTTCGTGCTCGCTCCGGTTTCGTCCAACTCCTGCGTGTCGTCGTGTGCCTGCTTTGCGCACCTGTACGGAAACGCGGCCGACCACCCGGAGCGGGAACGCCACTACGACTCGGACATGACGGATGCCGAGTGGCCGTGATCCGTCCGCTGCTGCCGGTGCCGCCTGGCTGGAGGGCCGCGGCGGGCAGCCCGAGGGTTACTGCCACCGCCAGAGCTGGATGCGGTCCGGCACCTCGTCGACAACAGCTTCAAGTGGCGCGCACTTCCCGTCGGCTTCCCCGACTGGCGACGCGCGTACGCCTTCTTCCGCCGCTGGCGGGACAAGGGGCTGGGGTCCAACCCGTACACCACTTCCCAGGACGCAACCGTGTTTCTCCGCGGGCCAGGGCCCGGAGCTCAGCTCCCGGCGTTCGGCGCGAGTACCTCGAAGGAGTACAGCGAGTATCCGAACTTGGTGCCGCGCGTGATGCCGTGCATGCGTGCGTACCGTGCGGTGGTGGGCGGGAACGTGACGGTGTCCGTGGCAGGCGCCGACACTCCGCGGCGTTCGGCGACGGTGCGCCATGTACTGCCGTCGTCGGAGACCTGGATGTCGTAGTCCTTCGCGTACGCGGACTCCCAGGCCAGGCGGACCGAGGCGAACGTGCGGGGTGCGCCGAGGTCGATGCGGATCCACTGGTCGTCGGTGTACTTGCTCGCCCAGCGTGTCGCCGGGTCGGCGTCCACCGCGCTCGCGGCGGTCAGTGAGCCGGTCTCCGAGGAGGAGGCGGTGGCGTCACGTCCGTAGGCGAGGTCGGCTCCGTCCAGCTTGGGGAAGGTGTCGGGCAGGTAGGCGGTGCCGGGGCCCTGGCCGATCGTGGCGAGCCGGTTCAGGAAGTCGCGGTAGTCGGTGCCCGCGGCGGTGGGCGACCACATCTTCTGGGCGAGTGCGCCGAAGCTCTTCTCGATCAGCCCGTGCACCTGGAGTTCGGTGTAGTCCGTGTGGACCAGATCGTTCCAGACGGCGGGCATCGCGCCGAGCAATGCCGGGTCCTGGACGGGCAGGTTCTGGTCGCCGCCGAAGATGTTCGGCGCCCAGCTGGCGAAGATCCAGCGGCCGTCAAGGCCCTTGCCGTGGTAGTAGTTCGCGAATGGCACGACGTAGAGCAAGTCGTCGTTGGAGTTGATCACCTTGTACCCGTCGGCGATAGCGGCCTTGGGCCCGTACCAGCCGTTGTTCCAGCTGTTGACGGTGATCTGTTTGTCGTAGCCGGTTCCGCCGCCGGACATACGCGTGAGACTGCCCCAGGCGTTCACGTTCTTGCCGAGGCCGCGCACGTGCGAGGCGATGGTGTTCACATAGGTGCGGTAGTCCTCCGCGTACTGCTTCGGGTACTCGTCCGCGCCGATGTGGACCGAAGGGCCGCGGAACCACGGGGTGAACTCGTCGAAGACCGACTTCATGAACGCGGTCGTGGCCGGCTTGCTGAGGTCCAGGTGGTCGGATTTGCCGCCGTTCAGGCCGATTTCGGGCTTGAATTTGATGAAGGCCCGGGCATGTGCGGGCGCGTCGAACTCCGGCACGAGGGTGACCGCGTTGGCCGCCGCGGTGTCCTCGAAGGAGTCCCAGTCGGCCCGGGTGTACGAACCGTCAGTGGCCGCCAGGCCCTTGAACGCCGGGTTGTCACTGGCCAGCCGGAACGCCGACTGCATCTTGGACCAGTCTCCGTCCGGCGGGGTGAACTCGTTGTCGTTGAGATGCAGCTGAAGGGTGTTCATCTTCAGCCAGCCCATCAGGTGCAGGTACGACTTGATGTACTCGGGTGTGAAGAAGCGGCGGCCCACATCCAGCATGAAGCCCCGCACCGCGTAGTCGGGGAAGTCCACCGCGGTGCCCACCGGCAGGCTCACGCGGTCGGGAGAGCCGAGCAGGCTCTGCAGCAGGGTGCGGGTGCCGTAGTAGGCGCCCTTTTGCCCGGCGGCGACGATGTCGACCTTGCCCCGGCCGATCGTGATCCGGTACGCCTCCGGGCGCAGCTCGGGTTTCACGGCACCGAGGTCCGCGTCGCCGTCCAGTCGGAGGGCGATGTCACCGCGATGCGCTGGGCCGGTGGCGACCCGGGGGTGCACCGGCGTCAACTCGGCTGTCTCTTCGGCTACTTGGGTGGCCAGCCTGCGCAGCCCGGCGGGGGCGTGGGCGGGGACGACGATCCGGCTGTGGCGGTCCAGGGTGACATGTCCGATGCCGCCCTGCCAGTTCTGGAGTGCGGGTACGACGCCCGGGGGCGCGGAGTTGGGAGCGGCAGCGGGCCGGGCGGCTGGTTCGGCGGCGCCGGCGACGGTACTCGGAGTGAACGCGAGCGGGGCGGCCAGGAGTGCACCGGCCAGCAGCGTTCGCAGACAGGACCAGGGTTTCATGAGGCTTCTCCGGAGGCATGACGACGAGCCTCGGGTGACGGTCACCCGAGGGGCGGGCGCGTGCGGTAGCACCCCGATGCACTGCCGCTGGACGGCCGGGGTGGAGAGAGCATCACCACGATGAAGTGGTCTATACCGCTTGTCAATACGCGGTGTAGACCTCTGGTGGCGATCGGCCCCGCCCGTCCCTGCCCGATCTGCTCGAAGCGTGGAAGCCCGGCGAGCCGTCGAAAATCACGCTCGTTGCCTGCCGAGGAAACCACCAGAAGCCGAGCAAACGGGGAGGGCGAACCCGCAGCACCACCGTCCAGCAACTGGTAAAGGGCGCTGAGCTGACCGAGGGCATGCACATCGGCACGTGGAACACGACACCCTGCCTGATGCTGTCCACTGAACTCATGGGACAGGGCGGAATCGTGGTCAATGCGCTGCAGGCGCCTGGCGAAGCCCTTCTCCCCCTCCGCACACCGAGCACTCCGGGAAACGCCAACACCGAGATCAGGGACAAGCCCGGAATCCCCTACCCCAACGCCATTCACATTCCCGCCCGCGACGGGAAACAGGCACGGACTGTCGACGGCTTCCGAGTAGCCGAGAGCGGCCTCGGCTGGTTCGGCCAGCTCCTGGCCCGTACCGGGGCTGCGAACCTGACCGCTTTGGCCGGCGGAGGACCACAAACCGCCAAATACCTCACCACACGCCAGGGACGACAGCACTACGACGTGCCCCCCCTTCGCCGCCACGTCAAGCGTTGACGACGCAGACATCGAGGTCGGCGGCACGAAATTCGTCGGCACGGACCATGTCTTCCGTATGGGGTCCGTACGCATCGAGGCATTCTCCGGCATGGCCGAGCACCTGTACGAACTCATCAAGAAGGGCCGTGTGGAGGAATACCGTCAGGCCGCCTTCCAGGGCTGCTCGACCCCGCACAACACCCACGGAACCGGCAGATGGAACGGGCTGATTTCCTTCCACGACGACGGCACCGTCATGGCCCTGAGCGTCCTCCCCATCCGCAGAAGGCACCCTCGCTGAAGGCACCGCAGCGTCGTCGTCACCGCCTGCCCCACAGCAGGAGCGACGTGGACGACCCTGAGCCCGACAAGACCGCATCGAGCTCCCCACAGCCGGGCCCGCCGCCACACCCAGAGCCCCCGCCGGCACAATCCGACGGGGCTCGCCACCTCTCACACGCGAGGTCGTCGGCCTCGACGATTCCGGGCAGCGATCCGCCCTCCCGCAAGGGCGTGACGTAGCGGGTCGCTGTGACTTCGGTGAGCATTTGCCCAGGTTATCGGGCCCGACATCCGGTCTTCACGAGCAACGGTGCGGGCACCAGCCCACTCCTCCACCAGAACCTGGGATGAGCCGTGGGGAGAATCCGGGGAGTTTCGGCTCCGAACTCCGCTCTCCTGACGTCATCCTCGCGTGGGTGAAGTCTCCTCAGCCGAGGCATGCTGGGGGCGGAGCCGTATCGACGGGCGATGACCAGGGCAGCGGCCGGGTCAGCCCCACCCCGGCCGAGGGCGGCGCTGACGACCGGGCTCACCAGGAACACCCTCTGTCACATGATCTGTGGGTGTGGCGGTGACGTGCGGGATGCACGCGGCCCGCGAGGCGCGGGCGCAGCATCGGCGGTCACAGCCAGCCGTTGCGCTTGAAGCCCCGGTGGATGACGACGCAAGCGGTCGCGATGACGGCGAGAGCGAGCGGGTAGCCGAAGCGCCAGTGCAGTTCGGCCATGTGGTCGAAGTTCATGCCGTAGACGCCACACACCATCGTCGGCACGGCGATGATCGCGGCCCAGGCGGTGATCTTCCGCATGTCCTCGTTCTGGCCGACGGTGACCTGGGCGAGGTGGGCCTGGAGGATGGAGTCGAGCAGCGCGTCGAAGCCGGTGATCTGCTCGATGACGCGCGCCAGGTGGTCGGCGACGTCACGGAAGTACGCCTGTATCTCGGGGTCGACGGAGCGCATCTGCTGAGTGGCCAGCACCTGGAGGGGGCGGCCGAGCGGGATCACGGCCCGCTTGAGTTCCAGGAGCTCGCGCTTGAGCTGGTAGATGCGCCCGGCGTCGGCGCTCTGGGAGCCCTGCGGTGAGAAGACGTCCGCCTCGACCTGGTCGATGTCGTCCTGGACGGCGTCGGTGACGGTCAGGTAGTCGTCGACGACGTGGTCGGCGATGGCGTGGAGCACAGCGGCCGGCCCCTTGGCCAGCTGCCGCGGGTCGGCTTCGAGGTCTTCGCGCAGGGGGCCCAGGGAGCCGTGACGTCCGTGCCGTACGGTCACCACGAAGTCGGGCCCGGCGAAGACCATGATCGCGCCGGTGTCCACCACCTCGCTGGTGACGGTCAGTTCCTCGTGCTCAACGTAGGAGACCGACTTGAAGACGGCGAACAGGACGTCGCCGTACTGCTCGACCTTGGGCCGCTGGTGGGCGTGGACGGCGTCCTCGACGGCGAGCGGGTGCAGGCCGAACAGCTCGGCGACCCGCGCGAACTCGGTCTCGTCCGGCTCGTGCAGGCCGAGCCAGACGAAGCCGTGGCCGCGTTTGCGGACACGGGCGATGGATTCCTCGACGCTGAAGGCGGCCTCCTGTCGGACGCCGTCGCGGTAGATGACGCAGTTGACGACGGTGGAGCCGAGCGGCGAGCGGGCCGGGTGGCTGAGGTCCACCGGGCGCCCCCGCCTCACCAGACGGGCAACTTTACGCAGGTTGCCGACCATCGACATGCAGGACTCCTTCGCCAGTTGCGGCCAGTCTGCCAGGAGGAGGTAAAAGGGAGGTCAGAGCCAGTGCCTGCGGCGGTACGCTCGCGCAAGCCAAGCCAAACGAATCTGCCCGGTGTCGCGCGCACGGGATCAGCTGAGGCCGAAGCCGGAGGGGCGTGGTCCAGTCGGTGGGCAACGTGCGGGGCATCAGCGCGATCGCCGCCCCCATGGACAACATCGTCGTCCGCGCCGTGATCCACCGGGCCTTCCACCGTAACGGCTCGCTGTGAGAGGGCGTTATGAGGCTTGATTTCCGTTCTGTGGTCGCCTGATCGTGTGAGTCCGGAGCGATTCAGCTGGTCGGTGGGCTTGGCCGTGCTGGGGTGGCTGAGCGCAAGCCGTTTGCCGTACCCGAGCGACTTGGCCGACGAGCGGTGGGCGTTGATCGAGCCCGTGCTGGCTGCGTGGAAGGCCGGGCGGCCCTCGGCCACGGGGGCAGGTGCGGGATGCGGGAGGTCGTCGGCGCGATCCTGTGCCAGTCCCGGACGGGCTGTCAGTGGGCCTACCTGCCAGGCAACCTACCGCCCAGCGGCGCGGTGTACTAGTACTTCGGCCTGTGGCGGGACGACGGCACCGACCAGAACCTCCATGACCTGCCAGCGCAGCAGGTCATGGAGGTTCTGCCCCCATTTTCGGCAAT
>NZ_JBICXE010000076.1:0-18698 GCF_043200155.1 Streptomyces sp. NPDC048473 | reverse complement strand
TCACCAACCCCGTCGCCAACATCACCGCGGCCGCCAACTACGCCGCCCACCGCTACGGATCGATCGACAACGTCAACTCCGCCTACTGAGCCACAGACACAGCCCCCACCTCACGAACCAGGACCGGCATCGGCAGCAGCACCACTGCCTGAGCCGGTCCTTCTGCTCAGTACGCCATCCCGCACCGGGCTGACGCGAAAGATCCACCTTGCGGCCGAAGCCCCCGGCTCCTGGCCTTCGTCCTCACCGCCGGGCAGGCCGGTGACGCGACTGTCTCCCTGCATGTGGTGGCCGACCTGGGCGTTCCCATCGACAAGGGCGACCTCGCGATCCGGTTGTTCTTGCCCACGCTGTGTCAAGGAACGACACGCCGATTCCGGGGTGAGCGGGTATCGGGAAGTAGCCCAGACGGGCGAACGGCGCATCAATTTGCCTGCGCGCAAAGGTCATCGACAGATCGTCAGGTTCCACCTGAATGGCATACGGGTGGCTGCCATCCCGATCGGTGCCTCGGCTCAGCCTATCGATATGCCCGATATGACAGGCGTGGGGGGTGTAAGTACGTTCAGTTACGGGTCGGCTGCTCGGTCGACCTCTCTGAACAGGAGAAGTGACATGGTTCCACGATCCACTGTCGTGACCGCCGCCATCGCGGCCGCCATGGCCCTGGCCGCCACCGGCAGCACCCTCACATCGGCAGCCACTACCGAGCCGGCCCACGCGGCCCCGGTCGTCCGGCAGGCCGCCGCCCCGGCTTCGGCCCCCAAGGGCGGGAGCGAGGCCGGGAAGGGCGACCAGGGCAGAGGCGACGAGGGCGGGGGCAACGGCGAGGGCAGGGGTAACGAGGGCAGGGGCAACGAGGGCGGGGGCAACGGCGAGAACAGGGGTAACGAGGGCAGGGGTAACGAGGGCGGGGGCAACGGCGAAGGCAGGGGTAACGAGGGCAGGGGTAACGAGGGCAGGGGCCACGATGAGGGCAGGGGGTACGACGAGGGCAGGATCCACTTCAACGAGCGGACGTACTCCGCCTACCCCGGCGGCTGCATCACCGCGGCCAGCGGCCTCGGCTCCACGAGCTTCAACATCTTCAACGACAGCCGGCGGACCGTCGAGGTATTCCGCGGGGCGACCTGCGACAACGGTGGCCCCATCGCCGTCGTCGGCCCCTACGGCGCCACCGAAGGTGTGTTCCCGCAGCCGGTCGACGGAGGCGTGTTCGTCAATGACGGAGTGGGAGGGAGCTTCCGAGTGCTCGGATACGGCTTCGAAGACGAGTGACGGAGTTGCGCGCGTGACGTGACGTAGAACCCCGGCCCGCCGGAATCGGGCCGCGGTGTTCTTGTCCAGGCACCTCGACCAGGACACCCCGGTTCCGGATGCCCTCACCTGACCCGCGCCCGATCAACCCGCACATCTGCCGCGCCATGCTGAAATGCGCAGCGAGGCACCGCCGGCCACGCCGGAACGGCGGCACCGTACGCGGGGATGTGCGGCGTTGAAATCACGGACTGCTGGGAAGAAATCGGCCCTGTCCTTCAGCGGACGGCCTTCCTCGACGCCGCAGAAGTCGATGCGTTCCCAGCCCGTCCAAGGATCCCGGCGATCGAGAGTGATGGCGAAGCGCTCGACCATGCTCGTGCCGCCGCCACCGGACAGTGCCGGCACCGTGTCATCGCTGAACCGCAGCGCCGCGCACGCGAGGCCCTGTCGCCCCTGATCGGCACGGATTCCGGCGGTCGGCGCCGCCACTTTTGCCGCGGCCTCGTCCGGACCGGCACCGGGTCGGCCCTCCGCCGACCGCCGCTCACGGCAGGTTGGCCTGGGCCTGAAGCCGGGCGAACGGGCCGGTGTCCTCGTAGCCGAACACGAGGAGCCCTCTCCGAAACATTACGCAATATATAAATTGCGAAGATCTGCAATTACTTACATGGTGTGGCTGCTCTGCCTGCCTGGTAGTCGCGGGCACAGCACTGGGCCGTGACTCTCAACTCCGTAGCCAGGTGATTACCGCCGCAAGCACGGCTGCGGAGCGGTAGACGACGGCGAGTTTGTCATAACGAGTGGCCAGGCCCCGCCACTGCTTGAGCAGGTTGAAGGACCGTTCCACTACGTTCCTGCGTTTGTAGCTCTCGGCGTCCAGTGTGCGGGGTCGGCCGCCGCCGCGACCTTTTCTTTTGCGGTTTGCCTGCTGGTCGGTGCGTTCGGGGATCACAGCGCGGATGCCACGGGCCATGAGGTCTGCGCGGATCTGCTTCGAGGAGTACGCCTTGTCTCCGAGCAGGGCGTCCGGTGTGGTTCGTGGTCTGCCGCGGCCGAGTCGTGGGACGCGGATATCGCCCAGCACGAGGGGCAGGATCTGTCCGTCGTGGACCTGGCCCGGGGTGACCACGACGGCCAGCGGGCGGCCGTTGCCATTCACCGCATGGTGGATCTTGGTTGTGAGGCCCCCGCGGGATCGGCCTATTCCGTGTCCCACGGGCTCATGTCCGGTCGCAGTGGCTTCGCTCTCGCTGTGGCAGGTGGCGGCGCCGGCGTCCTTCTCCGGTCGGGTCGTGTTCGTGGCGTGCTGGGGAGCCCGGTTGATCGTCGAGTCGACCGAGACCGTCCAGTCGATCTGCCCGATCGAGTCCGGCTGTGGGGTCAGATGTGCCAGAACCGTGTCCCATGTGCCGTCAGCAGCCCACCTGCGAGGGCGTTTCCATACTGCCTGCCAGGGCCCGAACGCGTCGCGGGGCAGGTCTCGCCACGGGATCCCGGTGCGGTACCGGTAGGCGATCCCCTCGATGATGCGGCGGTGGTCGGCGAAGGGACGCCCTACCTTCCCGGTGTTGCGGGGAAGGTAGGGCGCCAGGCGTGCCCACTGCTCGTCAGCCAGCAGGTGCGTGCGCCCGCTCGCGGTCACCGAGGCCGGTAGGCGGTGGCCAGTACGGAGACGGTGACCTGATCGGGCAGGAGGCCGGCATCCTCCAGGTCTGCACAGCTCAAGTGGCGTGCGCTCGGCGTCATCCCCACCAGGTCGAGGGCCTCCAGCCCGGTCAGGGACGTAAGGTACTCGATCTGCTCGGTAGCGGCGGCCTCGAAGCAGGGGTCCAGCGCCTGGTGCAGGCGCTGTTCCTTAAACGGGTCGATCGTGACCATTGCAGACACCTGGCCGCGCAGCTCGTCCAGGTGCCGCCCGGTAGGACGTACCACGACCAGCCGGCCGGTCGGGCGCAGCACTCGGTGAAACTCGGCCGGGTTGCGCGGAGCGAACACGTCCAACACGACGTCGGCCACCCCGTCGGCCAGCGGGAAAGGACGGAAAACGTCCCAGGTCGCCGCAGCGGCTCGTTTATGCGCTCGGGCTGCCGAGCGCAGCGCGCGCACTGAGGTGTCCAGCCCCAGACCACGGGCGCCGGGCAACTGGTCGAGTACCCCGGCCAAGTAGTAGCCCGTGCCGCACCCGACGTCGACGACCGTGCCCTGCTCGGGCGCGGCGCCGGCAGCCAGGTGGGCCACTGCCTGGAGGATGGGCCCGTACCTGCCGGTGGACAGGAACCGATCCCGGGCCCGGGCCATGGCCGCGTCGTCGCCGCTGGTGGCGCGGCTGCCCGTCAAGAGGCTGACGTAACCGTGACGGGCGATATCGAAGGTGTGGCCCGCGGGGCAGCGCAGTGCGCCGCCGTCGGGGTGGAGACGGGTGCGGCATGTCGGGCAGCGCAACAGGTCGAGGAACGGTTCGAGGGCGGGGAGAAGCGACACAGGCACAAGGCACTCCTGGCAACGGTGAAGGAAAGGACCGTGCCTGCACGCGCGCTCGAAAGTCGCCGCCCCAGGAAGGAACGGGCCCGGCGTCCGGCCACCTGGGTACGGGCAGCGCCGGGAACATGATTCACGCAGCAGGCACACCAAGGAGGGCGATGCCGTCCGGCGTCGCCCTCAATGCCTTCCGATCACAGGAAGCAGCAGTGCGGGGTACTCATGAATGCCACACCGCGATTCTACGAGCTTCGCCGGAAGCCTCTCGCACCGCCGAAGTTGAGAGGCACGGCCTAGTCGTGCCCGCGCTCGCAGGGCGATGAGAGAGACCCACATCGTGTTGGCTCCGCTGTATCAGGCCAAGGCCGACTTCTTCAGGATGCTGGGGCATCCGGTGCGGATTCGGGTGCTGGAGTCGCTGCAGGGTGGGCCGATGCCGGTACGGGATCTGCTCACCTCGATCGAGGTGGAACCGTCGGCGCTCTCTCAGCAGCTGGCGGTCCTGTGTCGCTCGGGGGATCGTGACCGCGACCCGCGGGGGTTCGACCGTCGTGTATGAGCTGGCGGGCGGAGATGTGGCTGATCCGCTGCGGGCCGCGCGGCGGATTCTGCCCCAGATGCTGACCGGCCAGAACAAGCTCTTGGCGGAGCTGAGGGAAGCTGAGGTCTCCTCGCGATGAGTACGTTTCCCGCCCTGGCCTGGAGCCGGGTTCGTTCTCTGCTGCCTGCCCGTGCCGACTACGCGGTCATGGCGCGCAACCCGCGTCGGGATGTGCTTGCCTGGCTCACGGTAGCGATCGTGGCATTGCCGATCGCGCTGGGATTCGGGGGGTGGCCTGCGGGCTCGGCGCCGAGGCCGGGCTGGCGACCGCCGTGGTCGCGGGTGCGCTGGCCGCACTGTTCGGTGGTTCGAACCTTCAGGTCTCGGGCCCCACCGGTGCGATGACGGTGGTGTTGGTGCCGATCGTCGCGCAGTACGGGCCCGGGGGCGTACTGACGGTTGGGCTGATGGCCGGGGTTCTCCTGATCGCGCTCGCCCTGCTGCGGGCCGGTCGGTACATGCAGTACGTTCCCGCACCAGTGGTGGAGGGCTTCACTCTCGGTATCGCCTGCGTGATCGGCCTGCAGCAGATCCCCAGCTCTCTCGGGGTGGCCAAGCCGGAGGTGTGACTGAGCACTTCACCCGGCGGGTTGAGCGTTGCCAGAGCAGCCGTCATCTATAGCCCCAGGTGGCACCACATGTACGCTGCCCGGGATCTGGCCCTCTCGATGAACGGATTGACCTCATGAAAGTCGTGTTCACCGGCCGCGTGATCGAATGGCGTGGGCCTTCACCGTTCTACTTCGCCACCGTGCCCGAGGAACAGGCTGCCGACATCCGCGAGGTGGCTGTGTTGGCCACGTACGGCTGGGGCGTGGTCCCCGTCGAGGCCCGCATCGGCGAGATCGCCTTCACAACGTCGCTCTTCCCTAAGAGCGGCGGCTATCTGCTACCGCTCAGGAACGCTGTACGCAAGCCACAGGGCCTCTCGGCAGGTGACGATGTGACCGTGAATATGACCGTCCGTCTCTAAGTGAGCGTTTGATTCTCGGTTGTCCGTTTCATTTGGGGTCAGGTGTCGCGCCAGTTCTGGGTGTTCTGTTGGGTGAGGCGTCGGGTCGTGAGGTTGATGGCGGCGATTTGGATCACGCTGCTGATCGGTCTCGACGGCGAGGGCGATCTCTCGAGAAGACGGCTGATCTCGGATCGCAGGGAAGACGATGCGGGCGCGCCTGGCGACGATTCCCGCACCCGATCCTCCTCGGAGGGCCGGGTCCAACTGTCTCTCGCACGCCGCGAGTAACCGCCGTAACGCCCCGACTCGTCCAGCGCATGCGAGGGGAGCGTACGCACGCACCGGAGTGTGCCCCCGGTGCGCCCTATCTTGCCGACACTCTGTCGGTATCTACTCGCCGCATGACTGCGCCCACCAGACCGCGTTCATCGGCACCCGCCCCCGAAGGCGTCAATCCTTCCCGTGCACGCCAAGCCGTCCGCGACCTCTATGCCCGCCCCACACTCACGCCTGCGGACCTTAGCGCCCCACTTCTGGTCCTCCCCAGCAGCCAGGAGAAAGGCCCCCGTTCCCTGCCTGGCGCCGTAGCACTGGAAGAAGTCCCTCAGACCGTCGAACGGTGGGCCCGACTCGGTATTCGGGGCGTGAAGTTGTTCGTCTACGGCCACGACCGCGACGCCAGGGGCTCCGCCGCAATTGCTCCCGACAACCGGATGGTTCGGGCCATCGCCGTAGTGAAGGACACCGATCCGGGCATGGCGGTCACCACCGAGGTGTGTGGCTGTTCGTGGACCGACCACGGGCAATGCGTGCTGCGCACCCCGGCCGAAGGCATCGACCTCACCGCGACGTTTCACCTGATGGAGCAGATGGCCGTGCAGCACGCCGAGGCCGGCGCGGACGTCGTCTCGCCCACCGCGATGCTTGATGGATCGGTGAGAACGGTACGTACCGCGCTGGACGAAGCCGGGCTGCGGGACGTAGGCGTGAACCCCAGCCTCGCCATCCACACGACCCTGTACGGGCCATTCAAGACACTGATGAAGACGGACCCCGCCTCCGGCAACCGCCGCGGTCTCCAGCTCGAACCGGGACGCGCGGACAAGGACACCCTCGTCCAGGCCCACCGGTGGATCGCCGAGGGCGCTGACTCCCTGACGCTTCAGCCCGTGATGAGTGCCGTGGACGTCCTCACGCGGCTCCGCGACAGCCAGCAGGTGCCGCTGGTCGCCTACTCGACCTCTGGTGAATGGCCGGCCCTGTGCGCCCTGGGAACAGAAGGCATGTGTGAGTACACCGCAATGCTCAAGCGGGCCGGAGCTGACAGCATCCTGACGTTCGCCGCCGAACAGGTGGCCGCACACCTGGAGGACCCGCGTGGATGACCGCCCCTGCTTCCGCCCGGCCGCCCTCGACGGCATCCTCGCCGACGCAGCCACGCTCGGGTTCGCCATGTCATGCGAAGACCGCACCGGATCCCTCCTCGCCACCCTCGCCGCCTCGAAACCGGACGGCCACATGGCCGAGCTCGGCACCGGGGTCGGCGCGGGGGCTGCCTGGCTGCTCCATGGCATGAGTTCCGACGCCCGCCTGATCAGCGTCGAGATGGACAGTGCCCGGCAGGCGGTCGCAGCCAAGCACCTCGGCGTCGACCTCCGCATCAGCTTCGAGGCAGCCGATGCCGACAACTGGCTCGACACCTACACCGGACCGCCGCTCGCCCTGGCGTACGTCGACTGCCGGCCAGGGAAGTTCCACCGCCTGGACGACCTTCTCGACCTGCTGGAACCCGGCGGCCTCTACGTTGTCGACGACCTGTTGCCACAACCCACATGGCCCAGCGACCACCGGCCCCGCGTCGACACCTTCCTCGCACACCTGCCCGAACAAGCCAACTTACTTGCCACTCCCGCGACATGGGCGTCCGGGGTGCTCATCGGAGCCCGTATCTGACGGTCTATCGTGAGCGGCATGTCCGCCCCTGAGCTGATCCGCATCGTGTCCCGCGACTCACCCATGGCCCTCGCCCAGGTGGAGCGCGTCCGTGCCGAGCTGGCCGCGCTCCACCCCACCACCGCCACCGAAGTCGTCCCGGTCAAGACGACAGGTGACAAATGGATGGGCGACCTCTCCCAGGTCGAGGGCAAGGGCGCGTTCACCAAAGAAGTCGACCAGGCACTACTCGCGGGGGAGGCCGACCTCGCAGTGCACTGCGTCAAGGACGTCCCCGCCGACCGGCCCCTGCCCGCCGGGACCACCTTCGCCGCCTTCCTCGAACGCGACGACATCCGCGACGCACTCATCCACCCGGACGGCCTGCAGCTCGACCAGCTCCCGGCCGGCACCCGGATCGGCACCTCCTCCGTACGCCGCATCGCTCAGCTGGCCGCATCCCACCCGCACCTGGAATGCGTACCGATGCGCGGTAACGCCAACCGCCGCCTTGAGAAACTCGCCGCAGGCGAGGCTGACGCCCTGCTCCTGGCCGTCTCCGGACTCGAACGCATCGACCGCACCGACGTGATCACCGAGATCCTGTCACCCGAGGTGATGTGCCCGCCGATCGGAGCCGGAATCCTGGCCCTGCAGTGCCGCGAAGGCGACACCGCCCTGATCGACGCCGTCAGCCCACTCGGCCACCCCGCCACGTACCGTGAGACCACCGCCGAACGGATGTTCCTCCACGTACTGCAAGGCCACTGCAACAGCCCCATCGCCGGATACGCACAGGTCGAAGGCAACAGCGAACTCTCGCTACGGGCCAAGGTCTTCACGCCCGACGGCAAGACCGTCCTCAACGCCCACGAATGGGCCGGCCCCCTCGACCCCGCCACTCTCGGCACCTCCGTCGCCGTCAGCCTGCTGCGCCAAGGTGCACGCGAGCTGATCGACAGCATTGCGCACTGACTCCCGTCCGCAGCACCGCGGGAGCAGGACTACACCCTGATCGACTGCCCGCCGTCGCTGGGACGGCGCCCACGGGGGTGACGGAAAGCTGTTGGCACTGCTGTTCGCCAAGTGGGGGCACACGGACTCGGGCACTGGTCTCGTGACCGTCTACGGTGCGGAAGGCGGCATCCTTTCGAACGGCAACTACTGATGACCCCGGGGGCGTTACCCCCATCGGGCCCTCTCCTGGATCACCGGGAGAGGGCCCTTTCGTATGCCCGTCCCCGGTTACCCTCTGCTGGACCGTCGGTCGACGCAACGCGACGACGCTGGTGTGCGTACGGTTGCCCCATGGCTACGGAGTACCTTGGGGACCGCCTGGCCCGACTACGGCGGGTGGCGGGCCCGACTCCGGCCGCCCCCGGCGCGGCGCGTCGGCGCCCTCGCGGCACAGTGCGGTCACCAATTTGCCGAAGGCACGCGGGCTCAGCCCGGTGAACGGGGCTAGCCAGACATCTCAGGCGCTTAACCCGTCAAGCCGGGGGCCCCAAGCTGCTGTGTAGCCTGGCGATCTGTTCGAACTGATGAGGGGCTGAGGGTGGACGTCGAACGACGGCATGCTGAGATTCAGCTCCCCGAAGGGTCCTGGTGGGACTGGGACGTGGTCGCCTGGAACGCCGGGCAGCTCCGGCTTGCTGCTGGTCATGATCTGACCTACCACCATGGCCTGGAGCTGGTCTTTGACGACCCGGTCTTCGTCAGCTGCCCGTCGAGCTTCCACGATCCGACTTTCCGTACCCCGTCGCCTGACGAGCTTCTGCAGGTCACTCGTCAGCTCGGCGGAGAACTGCCCGTCGTGGTCGCCTTCGAGGCCGACGCCGACGGGCGGGAGCCTGTCTCGTGCCTCATTGCCGCCGAGCGACTCGAGATCGTCCAGGAGACCGTCCTGAGGTACTGGCGCGAGGACGCGGCGCCTGGCCAACGCTTCGCTCCCTGGGTGCGGTCGCCGGGCCAGTAGAGGCGCCCGCCCATGCCGCTGCCGTGCGCATCTCGTCGGACGAGAACGGGAAGGCGATTGCCTCGTCGTATCGCTGACTCTGCTTCGCGCACTGTGCATTCATCAGATCATGCCTCCCCACGAAGTGGATCTTGACACATCAAGATCCACTTCTGGAACGCACCCTAGTCCCGCTGTGCGGGCCCGAGGGCGGGTGGCGTCTGGTGGTCCCCGGAGGGGCTGACGTCGCCGTTCTCCCACTCGGGGTCGTAGGCGCAGGGCACGGTGGCGCCGCCGGTGAAGTACTCCCGGTCCGGGAACCAGGTGAAGGACATCCGCTCGGCCCCGTCGTCCCGCTGGACGAACAGGTCCCAGTCCCTGCCTTTCGCGCCCTCACGGTAGGACGTGACCTCCCAGCCGTTGTCCTTGAGGTGCTGGTGCAGTCGGCGGAGGCCGGAGACGGCCCGGCTCGCGGGCACGTGGTCCAGCGCCCAGCTGTGGCTCATCCGGTAGGCGCCGTCGACGGTCTTGTCCTCCAGCCCCAGCAGGCCCCCGTCGTAGCAGAAGCCGGAGCTGAACGTGTTCTCCGTGCTGACGCCGATGTCCTCGACTCCTGGTTCTACGGTGCGCTTGAACCCCACGACGTCGTACGCCTCCTGGGAACGTTGGAAGGCGCGGCTCGCCATGTCCTCGGGCGCGACGCGGGGAAAGTCCGTCGACCCCCATGAGCCCCATGCGAGCTGGACGAGCGGAACGAGTGCGACGACGACGAGCGCGGCGCAGCCGCATCCGAGGGCCCCGAGGACGGAAGAGGGGGACCTGGACTCGGTCGGGGCGGGGGTGGTGTTGGTTGGTTCGGTCTCCTCGGGCATACGGGGACGGTATGTCAGCGGGGGAGCGCGGTGGATGGGCGCGGTTACCCGGCAAGGAGTGGGTACGCGTACTCAATTGATCCGCACTCGTATGTTCGACGGGTAACGACTTCCGAAACAGGACTTAGCTTGTTTTTTTATCTACCAAGATCTTCCGGGTTTGCCGATGGCCTTGAGAGTCTCGGGGCGTTTGACGGTCTTGCCGACGTCGTAGCGGGGTGCCCGGTGTTTGTTCTTGGCGCCGGGTGGCCGTCCGGGGCCGGCGCCTCGGGGTTTGGGAACACGGGCCGGACAGGCGAGGTGAGCGCGGATGTTCCTGAACCCTCTGCGGACCCGAGCCGGGGTGAGCCGGTCGGAGGTGGTGGGTTTCTCCCAGGGCCGGCGGAGGTCCGCGGCCAGCGGCCGGGCGAGTCGGAGCTGGGTGTGAGCGACGATCAGGATCCAGGTCCAGCGGTCCGCGGCCTCGGGCGTGCGGAGCTTCGGGGTGGTCCAGCCGAGGGTTTGTTTCGCGAAGCGGAAGGTGTGCTCCAGATCGAAGCGGCGGAGAAATGCCTGCCAGAAGCGGTCCACGTCGTCCAGGGTGGCGCCGGTCTTGGAGGACCACAGCCACACCGGCGGGGCATCCCGACCCTTCGACAGGTGCTCCACCTTCAGCCGCAGCAATGTCCCCTCGACCAAGGGTAGTTCACCGTCGTGGTCCAACCAGGAGGAGCGGTGGGTGAGCCGGGGGTGGACCCGGTCCCACGCCTGGGTTTCGGCCTTGCCGTAGTTGGTGGTGTCCGTGACCGTGGTGATCGCGGGCTCGGGCCAGGTCTCCGGCTTGGTGAAGCGGAATTCCGGACCGTGCTTGGGCGGCCGGCCGTTGACCCCAGGCGTCCTCGGTGGCTTCGGCAGACGCATCACACGGTCGGAGCGGACGCGGCCGACCATCTTGACGGGCAGGTCGCGCAGGACCCAGGCCAGGCGGGTGACGTCATAGCCGGCGTCGCTGACGATCACGATATGCGGGTCCCCACTCTGCCACCGACCCGCTGCGATACGCCGCTCGACGACACCCCTCAACTGGGCGGCGGTGACCGCGGTTGCGTCATCGACCGGGCCGAGCCGGACCACGTCCAGGATCGCGGTCCAGGACGTGGCACCCGGCTCCAGCACGGCCACGAAAGAGTACGGCCAGCCCGGAATGAACTGCGACGCTGTCTTCGCCCGGCCGTAGACGTGGCAGAACAGCCGCTCCGCCGAACACGGCGCGTCCGAACGAAGCCACGGCGACACATCGACCGCCAGGACCAGGCGCCCGCCGTCGAACCGCGGCAGCGACAGCCCGGCCAGCACCATCCGCAGCCGGCCGACGTCGATCTCGCCGTGGTTCAAGCCGCCGTACATCGCTCCGTGCCCACGACGATGCTCCGGCAACAGCGTCAAGTCCACCGGGGACTTCACCGCACCGTCCGCACACAGCACCGCGTCCACCAGCTCGAACAACTCGTCGCGCCGAGCGGTCAGACACTCGTGGAACTCGCCCCGGAAACGTGACGCTTCCTCGAACGCTTCCCTCCGGACAGCATCAGGCAGCAGACTCACCCTCACGGCCTTCGTCGTGGTCACGTGCACCTTGGTCGGAGCACATGATCAGACGAAGGCCGCCCCCCACGTCCGGCGAACCCTCAGGTGAGCGACCCAGTTCGAGACACCATTCGATGCCGGAAGATAACGAACAAGAAGCGGCGCCCGCCCCACTCCTCGTCCTGCAGGGGTGCACAAGCTCCTCTCCGGCCGCGCAGGCAGTGGTGCGGGAGCACTCCGCAGGGACCGAGAGGCAACTTCACGTCACCACAGGGGGTTGTATGAGCACGGACAGCCGGATAGGACTGTCCGCGTGACTGATCAACGCAGCTTCGCCCGTACCGTCATCGCGCTCTCCCTGGCCGTGATCGCCTGTTGTGCGCTCACTTTCACCATCATGCTGCTGGCCGGGAGTCCCGCCGTGCAGCCGCAGCGCGTCCTGGATCAGGACGCGCTGGCGCGGGCGGTGCTCAACAACGTCAAATCCGCCGACTTCGCCAAGCCCCCGACCATCGACGATGTCAGCTGCCCCGCTTCCATTCCCGTCAAGGCGGGCCGGGAGTTCGAGTGCAACGTCGACGGCGTCGGCGACGGCAACAGCAGCGGCCATGCCTGGGTCAAGGTGAAGATCAAGGACGATCAGGGCGACCTGTCACTGGGCTGAGGAACGGCAGAGCGAGCGGGACCGCAGCCGTGACATCGGGGCCGTCCCGGCCCCTGCTGGCGACAGTAGTGGACCACCTATAGCCCCAGGCCAGGGGCAAGACCGTCAAACGCCCCGAGACTCTCAAGGCCATCGGCAAACCCGGAAGATCTTGGTAGATAAAAAACAAGCTTAGAGGCCGCGCAGATAGGCACGGTGGTGGTAACCCGACTGCAAAACAGCACTGGTCTTGGCGATCATGGAGTTGCGACGCTCTGTGATCACTGGGGAGACCAGCGCCTGTCTTGCTATCGGGGTTCAGCCGATGACGTTCAGGCTGAGGGCGGCGCAGATTTGGGCGGCTTGGTCGGGAGAGATGACCGCGCCGCGGAACTGGGCGGCGGTGGCGAGGGTGAGTTCGCCGAGGTCGGCGCCGCGTAGGTCGGCGTCGGTGAAGGTGGCGGCCCGTAGGTTGGCGTCGGCGAGTCGGCAGTCTTCGAGGGTGGAGTCGCGGAAGTCGGTGCCGCCGAGGTCGGCTTCGGTGAAGCGGATGCCGACGAGGTGGGTGCCGCGCAGGCTCAGGCCGTTGAGGTTGGCGACGGCCAGGTTGCAGCGGGCGAGATTGAGGCCCAGTCCGCGGTGGCCGGTGAGGCGGGCGCCGATCATGCGGCAGCCGGTGAAGGTGGCGTCGGTGAGCAGGGCGCCGCCCCATTTGGTGTTGGCCAGGTCGACGCTGTCGCAGATGAGGTCGCCGCAGTCGGCGTCGGTGAAGTTGGCGCCGGCGGCGCTGCCGCCCTTCCAGTGGGCCTGATCGAGTAGGGCGCCGGTGAAGTCGGCTGTCGCGGCGGTGCAGTCGGTGAAGACGGCCTCGGCGAGTTGGGCGCCGCGCAGGTTGGCTTCGGTGAAGGTGCAGCGCGTGAATGTCCGGGGGTGCGGATGGCGGCGAAGGGCTGGGCGCAGGTCCAGGCCGGTGAAGTCGAGACCGGTCAGCTCGGTTTCAGTGGCGAGCAGGGTCAGTGGGTCACCTGGAGGCCCGGCCGGGTCGGTGTTGTGGTCGCTGAACGGCGGTGGTGCATCGGTCACGGGTTCGGCCTCGTTCTGGGGTGTGGTGGTGGATGTGTGCTGGGGGTGCGATCAGCGGGAGGGGATGAGCTCGGTGGTCTGCCGGGGCAGGGTGTCTGTGTTGTTGCGGTGGGCGGTGTGGCGGGCCTTGATGGCGTCGTACGTGAGCGTCAGGGCGAGGCAGGTGACGGCCCACAGGGTGAGGGCGAGCCAGTAGCGGCCGATGCCGTCGCCGGCGAAGTACATGATCTGGCGCAGGCTGCCGGATGTTGAGGTCATCGGCAGCAGGTCATGCAGGGCCCGGATGGGTGCGGGCATGGTCTCGATGGGTAGGGCGGCCCCGGAGGCGGGCATGCCGAGGAACATGAAGATCCCGACGGCGGGCAACGCGGTCATGCGCCCGCAAAAGCGGGACAGGAACAAGGTGGCCATGCCAACGGCCATCACGGTGAGCCAGCCGGTGACGAGGATGGCGGGGGCGAAGCCGTGCACGGCGCCTAGGAGGGGGCCGGTGATGAGCCAGACGGCGACTGCGGCGACGGCACCGAAGGCGGCGAGCGTGGCCACCGTGCGCCTGAGCGTGAGGGCGGTGCCGAACACGGTCGAGAGCATGACGGCCGACAGGTAGCCCGCGAGGGTCAGGCCGATCGCGGCGTACATGGTGCTGGTGTCGCTGGTGTCGTGGGCGCTGAGCGGGACCAGGTCGCGGACCTGGAGGAACTGGTGCTGTTGGGCGGCGGCGTTCTGAAACGGCAGGGCGGCCAGGTTGACTTGGGCGGCACTGGCGGCGGAGGCGATGTAGAGCACGGGGCCGTCTGGCTGCTGCGGTTGAGCGAAGGCGATGCCCGCCGTACCGGCGTTGCGGTCATCGGGAGTCGGCGTGGGGACGTAAGCGGCGGCCACGGCCCGGTGCGCTACCAGCTGCCGGGCCTGTTCGGTGGAGGTGACGGTACCGACGTCGTACGCGTCGCCCAGAGCCCCGCGCAGGGAAGCGGCTAGATGATCAATTCCAAGGGGTCTGTTGCTAGTGGTCGTAGGTGGTCAGTGAGCGCAGGACGGGCTGGCCGGTGTGGTCGTTGTGCCAGATCGCGGCGGTCAGCGCGAGGATGCGCTGCATGACGCGGGCGATCACGCCGCCCGGTGTGCGGCCTCGGTGCTGTTCGAGGTTGAGCTGGCCCTTGAAGGTCTCGTTGACCGACTCGATGACCTGCCGCAACGGCTTGAACAGCGGGGCGCCGGGCCGTTCCGGCTCGCCCTTGCGGGCCGGCCGCAGTAGCCGGATGTCCTGCTCGGCCAACTGGTGCTCGAAGTCGCGGCCGAAGTAGTTCTTGTCGCCGATCAGCGTCTGTCCGGGCCGGGCGACCACCAGTTCCGGTTCGGCGGCGAGCAGGTACAGCAGGGTCTCGCGTTCGTCGGCCTTGGCCCCGGTCAGTGCGAAGGCGATGGGCAGGCCCTGCAGGGTGCACACCAGGTGCAGGCGCAGGCCCCAGAAGAAACGGCTGTGGCTGGCGCAGTACCCGTACTCGGCCCATCCGGCCAGGTCGGAGCGCTTGACGGTCTCGCGGGAGCGTCCGCACTCCACCGGGGTGGAATCCACGATCCACACGTCGTCGCTCCATACGGAGGTGTCGGTGGCCAGCACCCGGGTCACCCGCCGCAGCAGTTCGGCGGCCTTGCGCAGCCGCTTGTTGTAGCCGGGCTGCTTGGGCAGGTAGGGGAAGAGATACCGCAGGTGGGAGCGGGCGTGGCGAAGCCACTTGGCCTCGGAGGTGAAGCCGAGCATGGCCTGCATCATGGCGAGAGTGACCAGCTCGGCGTCGGTCAGCTGCGGCACGATGCCTACTGCGGGCCGCCACGGGGCGATATGCGGTGATGCCTTCAGCAGGTCGTCGGTCTTCACGTACAGTGCGGTGGCGAGGGAGTCCAACTCTGTCTTCACACACCGACGTTGGACTCCCTCGCCTTATGCCCGCAGCCGATCCCTTGAAGTCGATCATTCAGGTGGTACGGCTGCTACCGCTCCTTGGCGGAGGGCCGTCGCACCTCGAAGTGGAAGCATCCGTATTCCAGTGCCCTGACGTGTACGAGCACCACGTCCGGATCGTTGAACGCATCGTCGAAGGCTGCATCGAAGCCAGCCGTGGCGTCGGCCGGAATCTCCAGAAGGCGGCCGCCTGCGATATGGCCCCGGGCGTCATAGCGGCGCACGGTACGCAGGGCTCCCGGCCGAGCGAAGGGGTAGTTCTCGCCGGGGGTGAACCCGCCGCAGTCGTCGGCATGGATGAAGACGGGACCCTGTTCGTCGTACGCGCCCGGATCTGCACCCCTCGTGGCGGCCCAGCGACGCAACGGGGCGTACGAAGCAAGGGCGATGCGCTCGCCGAGCGTGATGGGGCGCAGGCAGCAGCGCAGCGGAGAGCCCACGTCGTCGCCGGTCGCGATGTACGGGGCGCAGGGACGGCCCGCGTCGTCGAGAACCCGCAGTTCCTTCAGGACGGCTGCGCCAACGGGGAGCACGGTGTATCTGGTCATGTGCCCATGCTGAATCGAGGCACGGGCGGTTACTGGCAGGAAACGGACGTCACGTTGGTGCACGCCCACGCAGAAGACCGGCCGGAAAGGTCACACCCGCTGAACGCAGGCCGCCTACGACCGCCAACCCCTTGGAATTGACCATCTAGTGGCCTCGTCTGCGCAGGTGGTCCGGCGACCGCGATCTTCAGGTGGTGCGGGGTCGGAGCGTGCATGGCGGCGGTGTAGATGCCGACCAGCAGTGCGGCCATGGCGCGCGGGAACAGCAGCACTCGGGCTATCGGGCGGGTCATGTCTCCTCCTGGGGGCGTCTCGGGGATGCCGCGCCTCTCGGGGCAAATGCATCCCCATAATGCATCTCTCATGATGCATTATGGCGGATGTATCATGAGAGATGTTCCTGAGGAGGATGTACGTGGCATCGCCGACCAGTTCCCTAGACCTCGCTGAGCTGCACCATCTCGGCAGGCGACTCACCGCTGCCGCGATCTCGGCAATGAAGGACGCCTCCGACCTGGGGCCGACCGAGCTGCTGGTGCTGGAGCACCTCTACACCGCCGGTCCGCAGCCGGTGGGGGCCATTGCCCGGCGCACCGGCTTCGCCCAGAGCCGGGCATCCACCGTGGTGGCGTCGCTGCACAAGCGGGGCCTGGTCGAGCTGGGAGCAGACCCCGCCGACCGGCGGCGCACTGTCGCCAAGATCGCTGACCATGCCCGCGCCCAGGCCCGGGAAGCCAGGAACCGGGATGCGGAACCGACTCTGCGACAGATGCTTCCCGCACTCGCCGACACAGAGGTCGACGCGGTGATCGCCGCACTGAAAACGCTCAACAGCGCCCTGGGCGAGGCGCCGCCAGACACCTCCAGCGGCACTGACCCCCACACGAGCGGTCACCCAGAGTAAGGGTGCATGTCCAACTGGTACCCCTCTGCCTTGCTGACCAGCTACTCGGTGCAACAGACCGCGAGCCCCTGGACACCTCACCGCACGGGTCACCCATGTATGGAGCTTCGAACTTCTACAGCCGGGCCGGGAGGCTGAATGCCACCTGCCGCCGCTGGTCACTAACGACCTCACCGGATGCGATCTCGTCCAAAGGCATGAAGCCTGACCGACCACGAGCCCCCGACCTGCGGACTCACGCGGGGCTGCCCACCGCCGCGAGCTCAACCTCCTGTCGACCATCGAAGCTGAGGCGCCCTAAGAACTCCTAACAGAATGGCTCGAGGATGGGGTGAGCCGGGTGGCGGTCACTCGACGCCGTTGCCAGGGTGGACGGCTGCCACCCTCCGATCCGGCCAAAGGGAGGACCTGGCTGCCCAGCCCCGGCTTGCCCCGGGGCGGCTGTGGCCCGGAGCGCCTAGGCTGTCACCGCTACGGAAGGGCGGTGCCATGGATGCTGACTCCCGGACCAGGGTCGCGGTCGAGGAGCATTGGCGGGCTTCGGAACGCGGGGACACCGAAGCCGAGCACGCCATCTACGCCACGGACGCGATCCTGGACTACCCGCAGTCAGGCGAGCGGTTCCGAGGCCGAGCGGCGATCTCGGCGCAACGCGGCGGGCACCCGGCCGACCGACACTTCACCGTCCAGCGGATCACCGCCCATGCGAATCTGTGGGTGAGCGAATGCCTCATCACCTACGACGGTGTGCCTTCGTACTCGGTGAGCATCATGGAATTCGCTGACCAGCACGTGGTGCACGAGACGCAGTACTTCGCCGACCCCTTCGGCGTGCCGGCCTGGCGGGCTGCGCTCGCGGAGCCGATGCCGGGCCGGACCATCGCCGAAGCCTGATTCTCGGGCTTGCTCGGGTCAGCCGGGTGACGAGCCTGTCACTTTGTTGAAGTTCCAAGAACTCCTATTGCGAGGGCTTCAAGCGCCTCCAGCAGATGAGCGCGCATGCGGGGGTGAGGAAGGCTTCATGGATGTCGTCGCGGATCTCCCAGCGGATCCGCAGGCGACGGAACCAGTGCAGGTGGGCGAACGTACGCTCCACGACCCAGCGTTGAGTGCCGAGTCCGGAACCGTGCTCGGTGCCGCGCCGGGCGATCAGCGGGCTTCACGCCGAGGTCCCAAACCAGCCGGCGGTACTTGTCGTGGTCGTAGCCGCGGTCACCCAGCACCACGTCCGGGCGGCGCCTGGGCCGACCGCGCTTGCCACGCACGGGCGGCACGGCTTGGAGGAGCGGGATGAGCTGAGTGACGTCGTTGCGATTGCCCCCGGTCAGGGTGGCGGCGAGCGGGATACCGGTGGCGTCGGTGATCAGGTGGTGTTTGCTGCCCGTCCTGCCCCGGTCGACGGGGCTTCGTCCGGTCTTGGGGCCCCCTTTAGCGCGCGGATGTGGGAGCCGTCGACGGCAGCTCGGGAGAAGTCCAAGGCGTTCGCGTTTCGGAGCTTGGCGAGGAGGACCTCGTGCAGCCGGGGCCAGACATGGGCTTCGGTCCATTCGGCCAGGCGGCGCCAGCAGGTCATGCCCGAGCCGAAGCCGAGTTCTTGCGGCAGGTGTTCCCAGGCGATCCCGGTGTGCAGGACGAACAGGATGCCCTGGAACACCAAACGGTCTGGATGCCGCTTGCGGCCGGCGTGCCGCATCCGACGTTCGACCTTGGGCAGCAGCGGCTCAATCACCGCCCAGAGCTCGTCGTCGACTTCCCACGGCTTCGGCCGAGCCACCCAGCACCCCCCGGATCATCAGTCCCGGAGTGATCCAACCACCTTGAAGATCATTTCGTTAGGAGTTCTAACGGTCTCGGGGGAAATTGAGCTTCGGGCGTGCTGGCCTGGCAGCTCGGCTGGTGGGTGATCAGCGGGCGGTATCGCGGACGAGGGCCAGTTCGG
>NZ_JBICXE010000075.1:0-18903 GCF_043200155.1 Streptomyces sp. NPDC048473 | reverse complement strand
GCTCTCCCAGGCCCCTTACCGCACAACGGACATGACGCCACGTCACTCACGAGACCGGCGAACCGGACCAATCCCAATCACGCAATGCCCCTGGGCTGGCACCCAGCCTTGCCGGCTACCGAACCGAAGGAACTCGCACACCCCGGTCATCACGGCGTTCGCCGTCGCCTCGCTGCGAAACCGCGGTGCCCCGCCGCCGTCCCGCGACCGCGCCGGCAGCGGCTCCGCCACCAGCCACCGCAGGAACCGAGCCAGATCAAGCAGCCCCGGCCGAGCCCAGTCCACCCCATTCGCATTGCACCAGGACAGGTAGAGCGCCACGCGGCCGGCGTACACCCGCTCGGTGTTCGACGACCGGCCGCGTGCCCGCAGCCCTGCCAAGAATGCGCACGACTCCTTGTGGAGCGAGAAGCCGTCATCCACAACGACCCAGGCTATGGATCCATCCCCTGGCCGTAGCGCCCTGTCGGCGCGATACCCACCCATCATGATCACGAACATACCTAACGTCCCTACAGCTCTCGGATACTGGTCACTAGGCAGCCGGTCGGGACCCAGGACTCACATCCCTGCCGGACTGCAAGCGCTATAGATATCGAGCGCTGAGGTCGGCTCGTCGACCAGGAGGAAAGGGGCCCCTCGGTACAGGCTTCGCGCCGTGCCGAGTTTCTGCCATTGCCCGCCCGAGAGCTGGACACCGCGCTCGTAGCCCTTGTAGACGATGGAGTCCCAGCCGTGGCGCAAGCCCTCGATCAGCTTGAGGACGCCGGCCGATAGCGCGGCAGACTTCACACGGTCCATGTCGCGGACACGGTCACCGGCCCCGATCGCCACATTCGCGGCCGCGGTCATCTCCCAGCGAGGAAAGTCCTGCGCGAGCAGCCCCACCATGGCGAAGATGTCGCCCCGGTTGGCGTCGCGGAGCTCGACCTGGTCGCTGCCGTCGGCGTCCTGCCACCACACATTGCCGTCGGTGGGCAGCAGCAGTCCGGACAGCACCTAGGTCAGGGTGGTCTTGCCGGACCCGTTCGCGCCGACCAGCGCGGTCACCTCGCCGCGTCGCACCCTCAAGCTGACGTTCTGCAACGCGGGGGAGTCGGCCCCGGGGTAGGTGTACGACACGTTGTCCATGCGGACCTGATGGACGCGGGCCGGCAGCGGAGTGCCGATGGTGGGGATGGCGTTCTCGGCGGCCAGGGCGATGGCGTCTTCGGTGTCGGTAAGGAACAGCAGCTCCTCGTAGAGCCGGTTGACCTGCTGGACCAGCGAGGTCAGCCGAGCCGTCGACGCGCGGATGGCGAGGACCGCGGTGCCGCCGACGGCGAGCGGCAGTGAGCCGTCGGCCAGCAGCCACCACAGAACTCCGTAGCAGGCCAGCGACGCGATGCCCGCAAACCCGCCGGCCACCAGGTCCGTGGAGGCCTGCGCACGGGCCAGGCGCCGCTGCTCCACCTCGGTCTGGTGGGACATCTCCTCGTAGCTGGACAGCAGCTTTTCCCCGGCGGCGTGCACGCGAATCTCGCCTTGCGCGTGCGGGCGGGTCAGAAATCCCAGGAGTGAGGCGATGGCCCGCCGGTGGTCGATCCAGTGCAGCTTCGAGACGTACTCGCGGCGTGCGGAGCTGACTGCGCCCCACCCCTTGGGCAGGGCGATCACCAGCAGCATCGGCAGCAGCATCCAGTGCAGCGACGCCAGTACGACGGCGGCCGCCACCATCGAGATGAGGACGTTGCCGACGCCTACCGACAGCATCAGCATGCTGCGGGCCGAGTCCGTGCCGAACCGGCCGGCCTCCAGCACACGTTGCACCTCGGGACGCTCGGTCGCCTCCAGTTCGACCCGGGTGACGGCCGTGTAATAGCGCGCCGAGACCGCCCGCTCCACCTGTGGCTCCAGCCGTCCGGACATCGCCGTCGACCACGCCATCAGCAACGCCGCGATCACCGAGGTCGCTGCCAGCACTGTCAGGGACGGCAGGGCTTCGCGCAGCTTGTCCGCCGTCGGACCCTCCGCGAACAGATTCGTGAGCACGCTGTTGACCGCAACCAGTCCCCACGCCGCGGTCACTCCTTGCCCGAGCTGCGCGGCCACGACCCCCGCCATCGCCCGCCGATCCGTCTGCCAGCCAGTACGGAGCACCAGGGTGACCATGCGCGGCAGCGCGGCTGCCATGTGCCGGAACGAGAGCCTGGTCAGCGGGCCCTCGTGGCGTACGTAGGACTGGTCGTAGCGCAGCCGTCCCCCGTAGAGCTCGCGCTCCGCGTTCGAGATTGTGTCCTTCGCTGGCGTGGTCTTTGCGTCCTGCGGGGTATCGCGGCGTGGGCCGGTGCGTGTCAACGTCGCTCCTTCCTGACGGTTGTGGCGGCATCGTCGGTTTCAACGACCCCACCGAGTTATCGAACACGTGTCTTTCGGCCGAGTTTCGAATCCCGGTTCCATGCAGCTGCTGAAAGGTGCGGGATGCATTGCGACCGAGATTTTTACTTGGCGGACGAGCGCAGTAGCTGGCGGATCTTGCTTCCGTAACGCTGCGTTGTGGTCAGTTCCGAAGATCGGGCCCTGTCGCCAGGCGGGTGGTGATGCTGTGGGTGAGTGAGCGAGATAGCCAGGGCAAGGATCCGGTCGGACTCGAGTCGCCTCGACGAGCTTGTCGCGGCGTACGGCGAGGATGGCGCATTTCGGGATCAACTCGACCTCGCGGATGGCTGGATATCTCGGTGGAGTTCGACGTGGCGGGTGGGTGCCGGCGAGGTCTGCTGGCCGGTCCGCGACATGGCTCACGTTCCGGTGCTGTCGTCCCGGCCGGTGCGGGGGTTCACCTGGCGGGCGAAGCAGCGGCATCGTCCCGGCCTGGAGGTGATGGCGTCCACGGGCAGAGGGCACGGCTTCGAGTCGCTGGAGGAGATGCGGCTGCTGGTCGCGCTGGACTTCGTGGGGGCATCGGAGGTGCTGTCGCAGCCGTTCCGGCTGGACTTCCAGCACGGGGGCGGGTCGTCCTGGCACATCCCGGACTACTTGGCCGTGATCGGTGGCGGGATGTGGCTGATGGACGTCCGCCCGATGGAACTGATCAAGGACGAGGACGCGCTGAAGTTCGCGGCGGCCAGGGAGATGGCGGCCGCTTGCGGCTGGCGGTACTCGGTGGTCGCGGGCTGGCGCCCGCATGTCTGGAGCGTCCTTGACCACCTGTCGTCGCGTCGTCGGCCGGTGAGGGATCTGCTGGGCATGCGAGATCAGCTGCTGACGCTCATCGGCGGCCGGGAGGGGCGTGTGATGACGTTCTCCGCGTTGGCGGACGCGACCAGCGTGCCTTCCGTTGGCCGAGCCAACATCGTCCGGCTGCTCTGGCAGCGCGAACTCGGCGTTGATCTGGGCAGTCCCTTGCGCGACAGCTCGCTGATCTGGGGGGTGTGATGGCGGCGAGGGGGTTCCTGCAGGTCGCGCCGGGCAAGCGGGTCGCGCTCAACGGCGTCGAGTGGACGGTTGAGGATGTCCACGGCCAGCTCGGCCGACTCGTGCTCGTTGATGGCGGTGGCCACGCCGAAACCCGCTCGTTCCGCTGGCTCATCAACCACGCCGGCCTGCGGCTCCTGCCGGCGGCCGAAGTGCCGGGGCGCCCGGCGCCGGTCTCCCGGCAGCCCAGGACACTGGCCGACCTGACCGAGGACCAGGTGGAGCGGGCCCGGCTGCGGGCTGCGCATGTGCTCGAGGCAGAGACGGGGTTCAGGGAGGGGCACCCGGCTCGGGCCTTGCCGGGTGAGCCCCGGCCGGGCTACGACCCGCACCGCACGACGCTGACCCAACGCCGCCACGCGAAGGCGGCGGAGATGAAAGCAATGCCCCGTCCGGAGGCGGTCCGGCTCGGTCTGCAGCACCTCAGCTACCGGACTCTGGAGCGTCTGTCGGGACTCGCGGGAGACAGTCTCCTGCTGGCCTGCGCGGACGGGCGCTGGACCCGGCGCCGCAGTGGCCATCGCAGCGTCACCGAGGAGGTCCGTGAGGCGATCTTCGCGGTCAAGGCCGAGTGCGGGGAACGCGCCCGCCTGAGCCTGGCCGCCAGGCACCGGTTGATGCACCAGTACATGCGCGAGCGGTTTCCGGCGTTTCCGGCCGAGAAGATCCCTTCCCGTTGGACGTTCGCGGACGTCTGGAAGGAGTGGTTCGGGCCCGGTGGAGCCCGGCCGCGCTACGGGCGGACGGCTCAGGCCGCCGCGGAGGCCGGCGTCTCGGGCCGGATGGTGGTCCACCGGCCGGGCCAGGTCCTGGTGTTGGACTCGACTCCGATGCCGGTGAAGCTGCGCGAGACCGTGTTCGGCGACGCGGTCACCGCGACCTTGACCCTCGCGCTCGATCTCTACACGCACGGGCTGCCAGCCTTCCGGCTCACGCTGCAGTCCGACACCTCGGTCGACATCGCGATGCTGCTGCGGGACGTGATGCTGCCGCTTCCGATGCGGGAGGGCTGGGGCGAGGACATGGAATGGCCGTACGCCGGAGTCCCGGCCGACGTGATCGCCGAGTTCAGCGGGCACCGGGTCGCGGCTCTGCCGTTCTTCGCCCCGGAGACGGTCACCACCGACCACGGCGGGCCCTACAAGAACCACGACCTGGTGGAGGCCGAACGCGAGATCGGCTGCCGGATCCTGCCTGCCCGGGTGCTGCGGCAGACCGACAAGTTCGCGGTCGAGCGCCAGTTCCTCACTATCCAGACCATGCTCTTCGAGCACCTGCTGGGCTTCACCGGCGGCGACGTCGCGGACCGCGGGGCCGACCCCGAGCGCGACGCGAGCCTGACACTCGCACAGGCCGAACACGCCATCGCGACCTGGATCGTCCAGATCTTTACCGACCGTGAGTTGTGCTGCCCGTGATGTCCGTCTGGGCCTGTGACATGGACGTCATGGGCTCGTTTACCGACCGGGACCGGAACGTCTGCCATGTTCCGGAGTCGGTACGGAGGACGAGTGGTACGGCACATCGTGGTCGGGGACTTGAGGGTCCAGCGGATCGAACGGAAGGACGGACGGACGGCGATCGTGGACGATCGTCTGGCCCGAGGGCACCATCCATACGGAGGCAGACCGGTTCCTGCGCGTCCATGACGGCAGCGGCACCCAGAAGACGTACGCGTACTACCTGGTGGATCATCTGCGGTGGCTGGAGCGTGAATGCCTGGCCTTCGACGCAGTCCAAGTACGCGACCTCGAACGGTATATGGGCATCGTCGGTGCCGAGGTCCGGATGCCGCTCGGTGAGCCTTGGCGGGTCGGAAAGTGCCCCTACGGTCGGTCCGCGCTGTCGATCGCGGCGTCCTGCCTGAAGGGCTTCTACCTGCACCAAGCCTCTCTCGGCGTCAACGTCGACCTCGGTGAGAAGCTGGATGGCACCCGGCTCCCGTCGCGGGTGGACCGGCGTCGCTCGTTCCTCGGACACGTGAAATCCGCGATGCCCGCGAACCCGCTCGCGCCGAAGGGCCCACATCGCCGGCACCCGAAGATGCTCCCGGACGGGGCGAGGGACAGGCTGCTGGAGAGGGTGAACTCGGCCCGGGACCGGCTGGTGGTGACCTGGCTCGCTGACGGCGGTCTTCGGGTCGGTGAGCTCTGCGGGCTGCACCTGGTTGATTTGCATCTGCGCGAGAACGCGGCCTGCAACGAGTGCCGCAGTCCTCACCTGCACGTCTGCCATCGTTCGGGAAACCCGAACCGGGCCGAGGCCAAGACCAAGCACTCCTGGCAGGTCGAACACGGCACGGTGACAGGCGGGTTGATCAAGCGGGTCAGCCCGGCGATGGTGCACGCCTACTTCGAGTACATGACGACCGAGTACCCGCGGGGGGCCGGACACGGCATGCTCCTGGTCCAGCTCCACGGCGCCGGCACCGGGCAGCCCTGGGCGCCGGTCGGCGCCCGCCGGATGCTCGGCCGGGCCGGGAAACGCGCTGGCCTGGGACTTGTGAAACCCCACGCTTTCCGTCATACCTTCACCTCCGCGGTTCTCGATGCCGCCGACGGCAACCTGCTAATCGCCCGAGACGCCGGCGGCTGGGCCTCGGCGGCCACGGTCGACGAGGTCTACGGACACGTCGACGTCCACGACCCCACCTTCGACGCCGCTCTGCGCACGGTCTGGGGTGAGCCGAAGTGACCATGACGACAGCCCTGCTGCCGCAGCAGGATCCCCGCACAGGCCGGGACCGGCTGGAAGTCCTTACCGCGCTGATCAGCACTCCGTCGTTCGACCCGCTGTTCCGCCCCGATGTCGTCAAGATCCCGCCGAACCATGCCGTCTACCGGTGGAACTGCCTCAGCGCCGACTGCGAGCGGTCCACTATGGGACATGGCGACCTGTGCTCTTCTCACGAGATGCTCTGGCGCGAACACCGCGACCTGGGCGGAGAACGAGCCGAGTTCCTCCGCACCGCACCGCCCGTCGGCCCCGGGGAGTGGATCGAACAACGGTCCTGTCAGATCTGCCCCGGGCGGCCCGCTCGTCACCACACAATGGCGCTCTGCCGATACCACGAGTTTCGTTGGTACAACCAGCGCGGCCGCCGCGGCGGTGACCTCGACTTCGACGCCTGGCTCGTCGATCAGCAATCGCATCCTGGCTTCGGCGATTGCCAGGTCCAGGTCTGCCCGGAACTCGCAGACTCCCCGCTCGCGCTGTGTTTCCGTCACGAGCGCTGCTACCGCAGGCAAGGCAGGCCGGGAGGAGCGACGCTGCCGTCGCAGTGGGGCACCCGCTTCGGGCGCCGGGGACTGATCACACCGGTCAGCTACGAGGACGAGCTCGCCTTCCGGCGCTGGTGCGCGAGCGCCGGGGCTGTGCTCCGGCCCGCGCAGGTCAATCTCCGGGGGCTGCATCCGCTGCTGCGGGCCGAGATCAAGTGGGGCATGTTCACCTACACCCAGAAGGCACACGGCCGCTGGGAACTGGTCACCTGGCAGGGCTTGGCGAACTTCGCCCGCGAGCACGGTCTGCGGTCGCTGACGGACGCGGGCCCCGAGGAGGAACGACTGCTGCAGAAGGCGGTCAGCCGCGAGGCGGTCCACATCGTCCGGGCCGTGGCCGGCTGGCTGCAGCCCCTCTACGTGACACCGGCCGAGTCGCGCGAGCTCGGATACATCCTCACCGAGCACTACGGGCGCAAACTCACCGGCCGCTCGGTCCACATGGACCTCACGAACGTCTCCCAGCGATGGCTCCGCAACCTCATCTGGGACCACCTTGTCGCCATCCTGCGTTCTCCCGGCTGCCCGCGCAGCGGAAGCACCTTCGACGACATGCGCCGAGCCGGTCTGGAGCTGAGTACCTTCCTCGAACTCCACGCGCCATCCGGCGGCCACGACCCGCGAGCCTTGACGGCCGACCACATGCACCAGTTCGTGGCCGACCAGCGGCAACGCGAGCGGGACGGCCTCGTCTCGCTCGCGGCCAGAGGGCGCCCAGGCAAGCAGTCAATCGTGACCGACAACACCCGCCAACGCGTCTTTCACCGCACCCGGCGCCTCCTGCGCGGGGCATTGGAATCGGGAGAGGCCGAACGCCTCGGTCTGGACCGAGCGTTCATCGCCGCCATGCCCGCCCCAGGACGCACAGTCCGCCGCTCGCGATCGCCCTTCGCCGACGGCGTCGCCCGCGAGCTCGCCGACGAGGCCAACCTGCGCGGGCTCTCCGAGAGCTACGACCCGTTCGACCGCGGCCTGCGGAACGCTTGGGAGACGATCATCGTCACCGGACGCCGCTGCGGAGAAGTCCTCCAGCTCCGCCTGG
The DNA here is from genome assembly GCF_043200155.1 of Streptomyces sp. NPDC048473. Taxonomy (NCBI): domain Bacteria; kingdom Bacillati; phylum Actinomycetota; class Actinomycetes; order Kitasatosporales; family Streptomycetaceae; genus Streptomyces; species Streptomyces sp. NPDC048473. The sequence goes on along the minus strand of NZ_JBICXE010000075.1, from coordinate 11,127 downwards.
ACTGCCTCGGTCGCTACGGCGGACTCCCCATGCTCTGGCACGACCAGACGAAAGTCGGCAACTACGACCAGGCCCTGCGCATCCCGGAGCGAGTCCACCAACTCCTTCAAGCCCGTCAGCGCAAGACCCTGGCCCTGTTCGAGGCCCGGAACAACCGGCCGCCCACCGCCGACGAACGCGCCCAGATGGCGCTGTTCCCCACCAACATCCGCAACCGCGACGGCCATCGGCCGCTGAGCTACAAGTGGTTCCACAAGGGCTTCAAGTTCTGGATCGACGATCTCGACATCGGCCGCTGGGTTCCCCACCAGGCCCGCCACAGTCTGGCTACCAGCCTGCTGCGGGCCGGGGCAAGCCTGACCCACGTCCGCCGCTACCTCGGCCACGTCTCCGAGCGAATGGCCGAGCACTACATCCACCTGACCCAGTCCGATCTGGAGGACGTCCTTCAGCACGTCTGGGTCGCCGGCCCCGGCAGCCCCAGCCCCGGTGAAGTCCTCACCGGGCCGACCACCCCGCTCACCCGCGAGCAGGCCCAGTCCCTCGCCATCGATCTGGCCCGCCGCAGCACCCCCGCCGAGGGCGGCTTCTGCACCTTCCAGCCAGTCGTCGACGGCGGCGCCTGTCCCTGGAATCTCGACTGCCACAACTGCGACAAGTTCGTTCTCTCCGGCGCCGACCTCCTCTACTGGCGGCGCAAACGCGAACAGTGGCGGCTGCTGGCCGAGGGCGCCTCGGACGACGCCACCGCCGACTACCTCCACCGCTACTTCGAGCCCACCGCCCGCGCCATCGACGGCCTGGAGAAGGCCCTGGCCGGCCTCGGCCTCCTCGACGACGCACTCGCCCTGGACCTGCGCAAACCCCAGGACTACTTCCACCGCGTGTGGTCCACCGCCTTCCGCGCCGCCGACCTCGCCGACGCGGGCGCCGCCGAGCAGAGCGAGTACAGCGATACGTGCACAACCGACAACGACCCCGAGCAGGACATCGCATGAAGACCGCTGCCGTTCCAGAACCCCGCACCGCCGCCGCCCTGGCCGCCCGTCGGCACAAGACGGAGACCGCCCTCCAACGGATCCGTGAAGCCATCAACCGACTCCGGCGCGAGAAAGCCCAGGTCAGCGTTGCCGCCGTCGCCCGCCGCGCGGACGTCTCGCGCACCTTCCTCTATGACAACGCCGAGGCCCGAGCCATCATCGCCACCGCGATGACCGAGGCCGGAGAACGCCGGACCCAGACGCTCGCCGACCAGGACGACGAGCGCGAGGCGACCTGGCGCGAGCGTGCCCTGAACGCCGAAGACGCCCTCAAAGCAGCCCACGGCGAGATCATCGCCCAGCGGGCCCACGCTGGCGAACTCCTGGGCCAGATCCGGGATTTGCAAGCCGAGTGGACAGAAGAAGCCATCCAGCGGATCACCACCGCGAACACCACACTCAAGCAACGGGTCCGCCAGCTCACGACCGACAACCGCACGCTCGACGAGCGACTCAAGGCCGCCCGCTCCAACCTCCGCTTCCAGGACCGCCGCGTCGCCGACCTCGAAGCCCAGATCACCACCCCGCCGGGATGATCCGACTTGGCCGGTGGCCGTCGCACCCCCGGTGGGGCGGCCACCAGCCGTAGTGCACACTTGGCCGATGCTGTTGACGTTCATCGCAGAGGTCGCGGACGAGCACCTGGTCCTGGACCCGGGCAACCAGGCGACCGAGTCGCAGACCAACACCTGGCAGCTCGGCGCCGACGCCGAGGAGCGGGCGACGCTGTCCGTGGAGGAGGTGGCTGCCGCCTTCGAGAGCACCGCGAGGGCGTTGCGTGACCGCATCCGGGCCCTCGGTCTGCACGGGACGGCCACGTTCTACGTGTGGCACGACGAGCAAGCCGGACAACTGCGCTGTTCGACCTCCTCCCAGCCCCCGGAATCGCTCCCGTTCGGTGGTAACTACGTGCTGGCCGAGACGCTCGCACCGATCATTACCAGCTTCCTCGACGACAGTGATCCCGGCTCAGTGCCGTGGACCGAACTCGCATCATTCGAGTCCGATGGCCAGGACCGGGCGGAGGCCGTGCCGCCGCCGTTCCCGGTCTGGACGCGTCGAATCGGGCGCGATACCTGAACAGCCCCCTCGGTCTCGGAGCCGGGGAAAGCCAGTAGCCGCACCAGCCGAGGCCATGCGAACATCCCCAGCATGGAGCCCCAGGACGACCAAGTGGCAGGCGAGGTACTGCACGGGCGCGGCTGGCGCAAGGCGTTCACCGTCACCGAGATGGTCGACCAGTGGGCCTCGCTCGTCGGAACCGTTGAGAACGGCTACGAGGACTTCATCGACGAGTACACCAACGACCTCTACAGCCGGAACTGGCTCCACGAGGCGTGGGTTCTCCTGCCCGGGCACATGCTCGTGACCTGGAACCAGCAGATCCAGGAACTCGACGACCGCTTCCGGGCCGCGACCGCCTTCGACGACGGCCAGGCACTGTCCCAGTTTCATCGGATCAGTCAGTTCGATCCCGACGATATGTGGTGGTGGCGCCGCCACCCGCGGATTCTCGTCGGCGACCTCGGACGCGCGCTCCGCTCAGCCGGAGCCGTTGACCTGTCGCCAAGCCCTTGAGCCATCTCAGACGACGAAGTCGAGAACCACCCCATCGGGCGACATCAGAAGGTAGTGATACATCGTCACGGACATGTAGTCTATGAATCGTCGCAGTTCAGAGCCGGTATCGAGCTCCTGCGGTCGGTAAACAGATCTGGCAGAACCGCAAACTCGGCGAGTACGCCCCGAGCTGGGCGCCGGGCGAGGACCACAGCCCCAACACCCTGTTCGCCGCGGCGATGGAACAGGGCGGCTTCGACCTGGATTTTCCCGAACCGAGCTTCTACTACAAGGTCCTGCGCAAGCACCACGTGAAGGTCCATCCGCGGCGCGGAGTGAAGATCCTCGGGCTCTGGTATCACCACCCGGTCCTCGATGAGCCACGCTTCGGCGAGCCCTCTTCCCGAGGCGGCAAGCACGCGGGCCAGTGGGTGGTCCGCAGGGACCGCCGGCAGGTGTTCTTCCAGGACCCGGCCGACCACGACACGTGGCACGTCCTGCGCTGGCGAGGGCTGCTACCCGAGGGCGAGATTCCCGCCTTCTCCGACAAGACCGCCGACGCTCTCCTGGCACACGTGAAGGCGAACAACATCAGGATCCACTCCGAGAGTGAGCTCCTGGAACACCTGCTGGAGATCCTCGGCTCGGTCACCCCCGTCGACCAGTGGCCAAGCCAGGCCGACAAGAAGGCCGGGAAGAAGCGGCGCACTGCCCAGTCCCGCGAGATCGCCCGCGCACGAACCGCGGCGGCCGACCGCCCCGCCGAGCCGGGTCCTTCGGACGAGCCGGCTCCGGCTCAGATGCCTGCGGCATGGGCAGAACACGCCCGCATGATCGACCGGGCGGTCGACACCGACCGCCGCCGACGCCGCGAGGAAGCACTCGCCGGAACGCGGCCCGTCGCTCCACCGACGCTGCACGAGGCCCTGAACCGGCGGCACATGTTCCTGCCTCCGCCCCGCGACGACGCAGACGCTGAGACGACTGTCCGGGAGGACGACGCGTGACCCGAGCCCCCTCACACGGTGATCCGCTGGATGGCCTGCCCCCACGATCCAAGATCGCCGAGTTGATCCTGGGCGGCCACCCGCCGCGCGACACCTACGTCGGCTGGCAGAACTACCGGTCCCGCCGCGGCCTGCTCCTTCCCGCTCCGGCGATCTCGCTGCAGCAGTGGAGGACGATCCCGGAAAGCCGCCGCGCGGACTACGACCTCTTTCGGCATCTGACGAACGCGAATCTCCCGCTTCAGGACACACCCATGCACGACAAGGTAGGCAAGCTGATCCGGCGCCGGTTACGCGGCAACACGATGAAACAGGACGACCCGACACGCGCCGGAGTCATGGTCAGCGGCTGGGGCAACTACGGCAAGACGGCATCCGTCTGCTCAACCGCGGCCGTCTTCGAGGACCACTGGCTGCAGATGCACAGCTACCTCAAACCCGGAACTCTGCCAGGCACCCGTGACATCCACGCGCCGGTTGTCTACGTCTCGACTCCGGTGACGGCGACACCGAAGAGCCTCTGCGCCTCGATCCTGGGCTTCTTCCGCGCCGAGATGCGCAAGTCGGCCACTCTCCCGGAATTGGTACGGCAAGTCGCCGACTCCCTCCACGACCACGGCGTCAAGGCCGTGATCCTGGACGATGTCAGCCGGCTGCGAATGCACCGGGCCGACGACCAAGACGTCCTCGACCTGATCCGGGCCTTCATGAGTCTGGACGTCACCTTGATCCTGACCGCCGTCAACATCCCCGGAATCGGGCTGCTGCGTGAGTCCAAGTGGAACAAGCGGTCCGGACAGTGGGAGATGCCACCGCTGGAGTCGACCCGCATCCACGGCCTGGAGATCACCCAGACAGAGCACCGCTTCGAGCTCATCGAACTCGACCGCTTCCGCTACACCACACCGAAGCAGATCCAAGCCTTCGTCAACCACCTGGACGGGATCGAGCAGCACCTGCGGCTGCTGAACGCGAAACGGGGAATGCTCACCGACGGCACCATGCCGGAGTACCTGATACGCCGCACCGGCGGCGTCGTCGGACTGCTCGGGCGGCTCATTGAGGACGGCGCCCAGGAAGCGATGGACGGCGGCAGAGAGGTCCTCGACGAGGAACTGCTCGACGAGATCGTCCTGCGCCGGGAAGACATGACCGACGCCCCTGACGAACCCATTCCCCCGGCCAGGCCGCCCGCCGGCCGCCGGTCCTCCAGCGCGAAACGCCGGCCTCGCAACACCGTGTTCGACGATCACGGACCACACACTGCCGAAGACAGGACGGGCTGACCCATGGCGGCCCGAGCCCCGCTGCCCAGGAGCCTCGAGCCCCTGCCCGACGAAAGCCTGCCCGGCTTCCTTCTCCGCCTGGCTCATCGACTGGATCTGGCCCCGCAGCAGTTGGCGCGGCGAGTCAAGCTGATCACCCCAGAAGATCCCCATGCCAGGGTCTCGGCGGCAAATCTGCTGATGATGCCGTCAGATCGCCTGCACGCCTTCGCCGAAGCGGTCCGCATGACCCCCGCCGACGCCGACGCGCTGACGCTCAGCTCCTACGCCGACCGCTACCCAGCCCTTGCGCAGGCCCTGGCCCGCCCGGGAAGCATTCCTCGCCCCCGCAAGCTGGCCCAGCCTTGGATACTGATGAACCATTCACGCTATTGCCCGGCCTGTCTCGCAGGCGATGGAACGCCAGTTCAGAACCGCTATGGCGGGCCCTGGAAGCGACAGTGGCGGCTGGCTGTCGTCTTCGCTTGCCTGGATCACGAACCTTTCTCCGTACCGAGTGCCCGCGCTGCCGGCTGCCCGCGCTGAGCGGCAGATCAGGGAGCCCCCTGGCGTTGGTGCCCGCCGCCAACATGCCGAGGCTTCACCCCGCGCAGTGCCGCAACTCGCCGGACGGTTCCGGCAGGCGTGAAGCCTGCGGTCACCGGCTTGACGGCGCCGAACCAGCTGCTGCGGCCCTCACCCCGGAACTAGCGGACCTGCAGATCACCCTGCTGGACCTCCTGGACAGTGACGAGCCCGCAGAGCTCGCCTCCCAGCGGTTCGCCGATCTTCAGGTCGCCATCTCCCTGATCCAGGCGGGCTGGCCCGTCGCAGCCGATCTCGCCCCCGCCGAAACCCGGGCAATCCTGGAAGCACATCTCGCACCTCCGCAACAGAATGGTCACGGCCCCCGAGCGGAGGCCGAAACCACCGGCTCTCCCTCCGCGCCCGCTTGGAGCACACCGCCGGGCGACAGCATCGCGACCGCCGGTCTCCTCTTCGCGACCTACCACCTGCTCGCGCAGGATTCTTCTGAACCGCGCAGCGCTCTGCCCCAACTGCTGCGGCGCCTCCCCACCCGCGAGGATCTCCGCTGGGGCAGGACCTGGCCCATGCTCGCTCACGAGGCTTCTCCCTCGTTCCGGCGCCGGATCGACCAAGTCTACCGGCACCGGTTCTCCGCCGAATGGATCCGGCAAGGGGCCCCGACACTGCGGGCCTCCAAGGCGAACACCACCGAGAAGGTCTTCACCCCTACCCACACCCTCACGGATATCGGGATCGCTCCTGAGCACATCCCCCAATCCCTTCCCAGTTCCTGGTTGCTTGCTGCCACCCTGGAGGACTCCGAGCAGGCCCTCACCAGTCGCCGGCGACTCCGGCGCGTTCTCCCGGGCCACCTGGTCCAAGCGATCAGCGACATGAACTTCCTGGAAGCGGCAGCGTTCCTCGGGATCCCCGCGTCCTGGACCACCCAGGGCCGAGTTCTGATCAGGCCACTGACCCCCTACCAAGACCTCAAAGACCGAGACCTACCGGCCACGCTGAAGCGCCTGGCCGAGCACGTGCTCGGCCAGGCGGACATCGACTACCGGGCCCGCCGCATGCAGTTCTCCCGCTGGTCCATCGACGACGGGACATGGAACGAGCTCTGCCGGCACCACCGTCAAGGCAGAGGCCCGAAGCCGACAGAACGCACCCGAGAGTGCGCATCCGCCTTCGTCTGGAGTCGCGTCACTGGAAGCGAGTTCGCCCTCGCACCAGACTTCCAGCCACCAATGCGGCCCCACGATCGAACACGGTCCCAAGATTTGCCGCACTTGACGCTACTCCGACGCTGGGAATCGCAAGAACAACCCGTCCCCTCCGCCGAGCTCTGCAGGGCCCTCGAAGACCTCGCCAAACAAGTGGTCGCCACCCTTAGTGACACACCGTGACTAAAGGCGGATATCGGCCTGCTAACTATCGCCCTCAAGATCCGCCAACCAGATCCCTCCGCCAGCAAACGACGTGCACCAAAGGGAGCAGCACCCGCCAGAAGATTCTCGGTCGCAGGCATGCTCGGGCTGAGCCGGCTGACCGTTTAACCTCCAAGCGGAGCCGGTCGCGCTATCGTCGAGACGCCGTGCCTGACGGGGCATCGGACACGAAAACGGGGGCGGAAAAGTGGCAGTTTTGGGAGCGGCGCGTATCGGCGTGTGGGTGGTCGCCGTGGTGGCGGGTGTGGTGTCGGTGGGGCTGATCGTGGCGCTGGTGGTGAAGCCGGATATGGCCGACCGGAGCGCGAGCGTCACGGGCGCCATCGTCGGGCTCGCCGCCTTTGTCCTCTCAGTGATCACCCTCGTCCGCAGCCCCGGAACGAGCAGCGGTGGTGGGCGTCGGGTGCGGACGGGGCGGGGAGGGATCGCCGCCGGCGGGAACATCACCGGCAACGCCATCGGGAACCGGTCGAGAGTCGTCGCACCTTCGACACCGGCCGCGCCGGCTCCTGCGGGTGGTCAGGACGCGGACGTGCGTGCCGGAAGGGACGGCATCGCCGCAGGCGGCGAAGTGCGTGACAACGCGCTCGGCGACGACAGCGAACGCCGATGACCCCCCTGTGGCCAGGCCGCCGCAACGACGAGGTGGCCGCCGAAGAGGCTGTTCCAGCACATCGGCAGGACGCCGACGGTCCCCGGGAGGTGACCGTCGGGGACGGTGGTGTCGGTGCCGGAAGGGACGTATCCCACAACGCGATGGGGCAGGGAAGCCAGGTCGTTGACAACCGGCAGACCCACATCCACCACCACACCCCGCGTGAGGTCACGTGGCCGCTCGAAATCGGTGCCATCCCCAGCCTCGCCAGCGCATTCCAACCGCGCGCCGCACTACGGGACCAAGTGAACGCCGCGCACGCGCAGGGGGCGACTACGGTGCTGACGCAGGTGCTGTCCGGCGGCGGCGGGGTCGGCAAGTCGCAGTTGGCTGCAGCGTACGCCGCCGAAGCCCTCCATGACGGCACCGACCTCGTCCTTTGGGTGCCCGCAGCGGAAGTCCAGCAGGTCGTCGCCCTTTACGCTCAGGCAGCCATTCTCATCGCCTGCCCGGGCGCGACGGGCAAGGATCCGGAGCAGGATGCGCGGTCGTTGCTGTCCTGGCTGGCTACTACCGACCGGCGGTGGCTGGTCGTCCTCGACGACATCACCGACCCCACCGGAATGGCCCCCTGGTGGCCGGCCAGCCGCACCGGCACCGGATGGGTGCTGGCCACCACCCGGCTCCACGACGCGAGCCTCACCGGCAACGGACGCCGACGGGTTCGGGTCGACGTCTACACACCTCAGGAAGCCGCCGTCTACCTCCGCACCCGGATAACCGACGATGACGCCGGACATCTCCTCGACGACTCCGTCGACGACCTGGCCGCCGTTCTCGGTTATTTGCCGCTGGCGCTCGGACACGCCGCCGCCTACATGCTCAACCAAGACCTCACCTGCACCCAGTACCTGACCCGCTTTGACGACAACACCCGCAGCATGGAGCACGTGCTCCCGGAGACGGCCGACGCCGAGGGGTACGGGCGGCAGATCGCCACCACTCTGCTCCTTTCGCTCGACGCCGCACAACACACCGAGCCCGTCGGCCTCGCCAGACCCGCACTCCTTCTTGCGGCACACCTCGACCCCGTCGGGCACCCCCACACGCTGTGGACCACCCCTGCCGTACTGGCGCACCTCACTGACCACCGGGCCTCTCCCCCGGCCGACGTTAGGCCGGGGGAGCCCGTCACCGCCGAGCACGCCGAGGCGGCACTGCGGGTCTTGCACCGGTACGCGCTGATCAGCAGCGACCGTCGTCAGGAATGCCGCGCCGTACGCATCCACGCACTCACCGCCCGCGCCGTACGCGAAACCACCCCGGCCAATACCCTCCATGCGCTCGCGCAGGCCGCTGCCGACGCTCTCATGCACATCTGGCCCGATCCCGACCAGCCCGACCCCGGCCTGGCCGCCGCTCTACGCAGCAACACTGATCTCCTTCACCGGCACACCGGCGACCACCTCTGGCACCCGGAAGGGCACCCTGCTCTCTTCCGAGCCTCGGAAAGCTTGCTTGACGCCGGCCTGACCTCAGCTGGCATCGTGTCTTGGCAGGAACTCGCTGCCATCAGTCGACGGATTCTCAGTCCCGAACACGCCAACACCCTCAGCGCCCGCCATTATCTGGCCATCTCGTACGCGCAGGCGGGGCGTCTTGCCCAAGCCATACCTCTGATAGAGGCCGTTCTCGCAGACCGCGAACGACTCCTCGGCACCCAACACACCGACACACTGACCACTCGCGGCAATCTCGCCTCCGCCTTCTGGCAGGCCGGCCGCACCGACGAAGCCATCACCCTGGCAGAGGCCGTTCTCGCAGACCGCGAACGACTCTTCGGCACCCGACACCCCGACACACTCAGCGCGCGTAATAACCTCGCCTCCGCCTTGGGACAGGCTGGCCGTACCGATGAGGCCATCACCTTGCAAGAAGCCGTCCTCGCAGATCGCGAACAAATCCTCGGGCACCACCACCCCGACACCCTAGCCACTCGTCACAGCCTCGCAGGGTCCTATGGGGAGGCGGGTCGAACCCATGAGGCCCTCGCCCTGGCAGAGGCCGTTCTCGCAGACAGCGAACAAGTCCTCGGGCACCACCACCCCGACACTCTCGTCACCCGCAGCAACCTAGCCTTGGCCTATGGGGAGGCTGGCCGTACCGATGAGGCCATCACCTTGCAAGAAGCCGTCCTCGCAGATCGCGAACAAATCCTCGGGCACCACCACCCGGCAACTCTCATCATCCGTACCAACCTCGCCTCCTCCTACGGGGAGGCCGGGCGCACCGATGAGGCCATCACCTTGCAAGAAGCCGTCCTCGCCGATAGTGAGCAGCTTCTCGGCCCTCGCCACCCCCACACACTCGTCGCCCGCAACAACCTCGCCTTCGCCTATGGGGAGGCCGGGCGCACCGACGAAGCCCTCACCCTGCTGGAAGTACTCCTAACGGAGCGGGAACGCGCCCGCGGTCCGCTACACCCGGACACCCTCATCACCCGTCACAATCTAGCGCTCGCCTACTGGGAAGTTGGGCGCACCGTCGACGCCATCACCCTGCTGGAAACCCTCGTCGTAGACAGTGCACAGGTCCTCGGCCCCCACCACCCCGACACCCTGAATGTCCGCCACATCCTCTCCTCCGTGTACCACCAGGCCGGGCGCACCGACGAAGCCATCACCCTGCAAGAAGCCGCCCTCGCCGACCTCGAGCACCTACTCGGCCCGGACCACTCCAACCTCCTTAGCGCCCGCAACATTTTCGAGTCCTACCGGCATACGGGGCCGTAGGGCATGACCTCGCGGGGATCCGTGAGCAGGACGTCCCGGAACTCGCGGCAGCCGTCGGTCTGGGAGGGCGTCGATCATGAGGAAGTGCGCGGGCATCGCGGCGGCCGGTTGCGCCGACGTTGCAGGAGGCGGTGAAGCTGAGCTGTCCGTGCTGGTCGAGGCCGGTGACTTCGCCGTCGAGGACGAGCCCTCCCTGGTCCAAGCGATACGCAACATGAACTTCCTGGAAGCGGCAGTATTCCTCGGCATCCCCACATCCTGGACCAGCCTGGAACCCCTGCGGAGCAAACCACTGGTCCCCTACCACGACCTCAAAAACCGAGACTTGCCACGCTGAGACGCCTGGCCCAGCACGTCATCGGCCAGGAGAGAATCGACCACCAGGCCCGCCGCGCGCAGTTCTCCCGTTGGTCCATCGACGACAGGACATGGAACGAGCTCTGCCGACACCACCGTCCAGGCAGAGCAGAGGCTGGAAGCGGACAGAGCGCACAAAAGAGTCCGCATCCGCCTTCGTTTGGAGTCGCCTCACTGGAAGCGAGTTCTCCCTCGCGCCAGTATTCCAGCCACCAATGAGGCCCCACGATCGAACGCTGACTCTCGATATGGCGCGCTTGACGCTACTCCGGCGTTGGGAACGGCGAGAACACCCCGTCCCATCTTCCGGGCGCTTCACGGCCCTCGAAGGCCTCGCCAGGCAGATGGCCGCCACCATCAGTCACACGTCGTGACCGAGCCAGATACCGGCCCGCCAACTATCACCCTCAAGATCCGCCAACCAACTTCTTCCACCCGCTAGGGCGCGTATCGGGTTGTGATCAAGAGGTTGCCTGGGTGAGGTCTTTGATCCAGATCATCGAGGCGCGGAGGTGGAGCCCGGCGAGGTAGC
>NZ_JBICXE010000074.1:0-20381 GCF_043200155.1 Streptomyces sp. NPDC048473 | reverse complement strand
CTTGACCTGCGTACCGGTGCTCTCCGGCTGCGCCTTCTTCACGTCGCGGAGCTTGCCCGACACGTACTTGTACTGCCTGACCGACTTCCGCAGCTGCTGCTTCGCCTGCTCGAGCTCGGCCGGGGTCTTGGCCGCGGCGACCCGCTTCTCCCCCTTCCGGACCTTCTTCTCGGCCTCGGCGACCTGCTTCGTGAGGCCCTTCACGGTCTGGCGCGACTCACGGTAATAGTTGACGAGGGCCTCTGCGATGTCCGGCCCGTCAGTCCTTGGCGAGAAGGTCGTGCCGCCGCCCGCTGCCCGCTTGAACTGCCACTTGATGAAGTGCTGCACGGGCAGCTTCACCTGGAAGTACGGGTCATTGGGGTCCAGCGAGTGGTGGGCCCAGCCGTACATGCTCCACGACAGCTTGTCCCACCGGCCGGGCTCGTTCGCGGGAGAGCCGGCTGCCGGGTCAGGCGGGGGCGAGGCCGCCGAAACATCGGCTGCCGGGCCGGCCAGAACGAACCCGACCGCCGCTACGAAGGCCACCAGGGCCATCCGTAAAACCATGGGCCAGGCACCGGGCCCTCTCTGGCTGATGGAGGTTGTGTGTGGCGCGGTGTTCACGAATCTTCACCTCATGGTCTGGTGCGGCCGGAAAGCCGCGGTGGGCAACTGTGTCTGTTCGCACCGCCGGAGACGGCGAGCCGACACCTGCGGACCCGGGGTGACGCATGCGCAGGGGCATCGCCGGGTCGGCGCGGTGCGGTAAGAGAAGCGTTGCGTGGCAGCGCTTCGCCGGGCAACGCATGAGGGTGGCCGGGACAGTCCGGATCTGTCCGGCCTGGTCAGGAGCAGTCCCATGGGCGGGACGCGCCGGGGCGGGGGGACCCTGGGACGCTTTGTGGCCGGGACATCGACAGGCCCGGACAGGGCCGGCCGGTCCCGGACTGTCCCAAGCCCGGCCGGAGCCGGGTCAGCGCCGCATGCGAGTCACGGTGAGGGTGCCGTGCCGGCCGCTTCCGGCCAACACCTCAACGACCATGTCGGTCTCCACCCGCGTGTACGTCTCCCCCTGTGCCCGGCGGTCTCCCACCACGGTCGAACTGGTCAGGGCAGAGCCGATACGTGCAGCGAGAACGGGCTCAAGCCGGGCCGACAACCGGACCGGCCCGCCCTCGTCCCCCACCGCGAGGGCCAGGTGGTGCGGCCGACGCCGAGGCCCCGTGAACCCGACCAGCAGGGCGTCGGCCGTGTCCGCGTGCCTGACCTTGCCCCTTAACTGCACCAGGGCTGGATTGACGAACTTGATCTACTACAGCGCGTCAGTGGGCTCGAAGAGCGCGTCAGCCCGCGCAGACGGACACCCGTAAAAGGCCGTCCGAAAGCGGGGCAGTTCCGCGAGCGCCTCTCCTTCAGCCTCCGCCGAGCGGGCCGCGCTTGACCAGCGGGTGACCGTTCGGCGCGGCCAGGGCTACGCCCTGCGCGTCACTGCGGCGCCCGCAGTTCAGCGCCGGCTCCTCGCCTGCTGCCAGCCGCGCGACGGGGCCGCAGCGGTCCCGGCCCCGCGCAAGGCCCGCCGCGAGAAGAGGCAGCCAGCTGGTCCGCGTCCGCGCTGGCCGCTATCGGCGCCGAAGAACCCACGCACCAGCCTCAGAGCCGACGGACCCGGCCGAGCACGAAGCCCGCCGGTGTGCTGCACATGGCGATCTCCGCCGCACTCACCGAGCACCGAATCTCCGAGCCCAACACCGATGCTTCGGCCGAAGAGAAACCTGGCAGGATTCCAGGGGAGTATCTCTGGTCTAGTAGCCGTTCCCCATACTGTCCGCGGCTCGTGCGGCTTTGTCTGCTGCTGCTTGAAGGAGCCGGGCATTGTCTGGGAGACCCTCAAGGCTGTCCATCAGCCGGCCTGCCGCTCGATCGGCTCTGACTGCGGCCTGGTGGAGCGTCGATGCATCGTCAGCGAGCCCTACTAGGGCCTGTGTGCGGTCGTGATCAGTATGCGTATTTCGCTGCCTTGGTGAGGCTGGTCGCGGTAGAACGCAGAGTGTGACATGGCGACAGTTCACCAATGACCAGGGGAAGCTCATCGAGCCGTACCTGTCGATTGGTGAGTACAGCCGGGGCGGGGGTCAGGTGGGCGGAGTGTCGGGGCGAGCGTCGTACACGGCGCGGGCGGCGTCGATGTGCGTCAGGTGCGTGATGCTCCACTCCAACAGGGGTGCGGTGGCTTCGCGGAGGGTCCTGCCCATCGGAGTGAGTTCGTAACTGACGTGCGGTGGCATGACGTTGCGGACGGTCCGTGTGAGGATCCCATCGCGTTCCAGGCCGCGCAGGGTGACGGTGAGCATGCGCTGGCTGATCCCGTCGACGGCCCGCTTGAGTTCGGTGAAGCGGCGTGGCCCCTGGCTGAGGTTACGCACGATCAGCAGCGACCACTTGTCGCCGACGATGCCGAGCACTTCACGGGCCTGGCACGGGTCCTCCGGCCGTACCGGCCGCGACTCGCCGCCCGCTGTGCCGCTAATGGGTTACCTCCAGAGAACCGGGGCACCTAAATGTGCCCTATTGATCGGGGTGCGGCAGGTGCAGCACGATGATTTCGGTTCCCGAAGAGTACCGAGGCACAGACAGGAACCTTAATGTTCCCGTGCCTCCACGCCCCGAAGAGTAAGAAGATTCCCCTCATGCCAACTTTTCTGCTGGTACACGGTGCCTGGCACAGCGGCCGGTGCTGGGAGCGGGTGGTCCCGCTGCTGGAGTCGGCCGGACACCGCGTGTTCGCGCCCTCGCTGACCGGCTACGGCGACAAGGCACACCTCCTCGGCCCCGAGGTGGGGCTCGACACGCACGTCGAGGACGTCGTGAAGCTGATCCACGAGGAGGACATGACCGAGGTGGTGCTCGTGGGTCACAGCTACGCGGGGCTGGTCGTCTCGTCCGTGGCCAACGAGGTACCGGAACGAATCGCGCATCTCGTGTACCTGGACGCGATGGTCCCGGAGCACGGCGAGACCGCCGTCGACGTACAGCCCATGACCCAGAACCTGATCGACTTGGCCGCCAAGTCCGACAACGGCTGGCGCATCCCGCCGCTGCCCGAGATGCCTCCGCCCCTCGGTCTGTTCGGGGTCACCGACCCGGCGGACATCGCATGGCTGCGTGCGACGCTCTCCGACCAGCCCGTGCGCTGCCTGCGGCAACCGGTCCGGCTGGACAACCCGGCCTTGGACTCGGTTCCGCGCACGCACATCCACTGTGTCGGCGCAGAGCCGAAAGGCATCGTGCGGCGGCCCGTCCCCGCGACACAGCCCAACGGCTCCCCGGCACGGATACGGGAACTGCCGACCGGACACGACTGCATGATCACCATGCCGTCGGACCTGAGCGAACTGCTGCTTGAATCCACCCTTCGGTAGCGTCCGGACCGTGACTGCGGCAGCGAGCCGGAGAAGACCCGCCACCGTCGGACAGCAAACCCGGGCCACGAAGCCGCCCGCTTCGCGAAAGAAGCGCCATAGGGCCTCTGTGAGGTCGTGATCACTTTGTCTTCGGCAGAGGCAGGAGGCCGTTGATCCAGATCATCGAGGCTCGTAGATGGAGACCGGCGTCGTAACTTGCGGGGGCCTTGTCGTATCGAGTGGCGATGCCGCGCCAAGCTTTCAGCCTATTGATCAGGCGTTCGACGGTGTTGCGGTCCTTGTAGAGCTCTGTGTCGTGAGCGACGGGCCGACCGCCCTTGCTGCCTCGGTTCTTCCGGTGGGCGGTCTGGTCCTTCTTCTCCGGGATGACGGACTTGATTCCGCGTCTGCGCAGGTAGGCGCGGTTGGCGCGAGAGGAGTACGCCTTGTCGCCAGCCACGGCGGCGGGCTGGGTGCGCGGGCGGCCGACGGGCAGTCGGACACGGATCTTCTTCAGCACCGGGATGAACTGCGGGCTGTCCGCGGCGCGTCGCAGCCAACCGGGAGGAACGCGAAGTCGCTCTCGCCGCCGCCCAGCAGACCGTCGCCGACCTGAACCAGAGTGTGCGCGCCACGCAGGACAGCATCGCCCTCCGGCTCGACCAGGCGGCGGCAACCGTGTCGCGCTGGGCCAAGCATCACAACATCCCCCGGCAGAACAACCGGCACCTCAGCCGTCCTGACCTCGACGTCGAGACGATCCCTGCGCTCTTGAGCCCGGCGCTCAGCAACAACTACCAGTTGCGCCGGCTCCGTACGTTTCTCCAGGTCGCCGGATACCGCTCCTTGTCCGAGGCGTGCGCGGCACGCGGTCTGCCCACGCACAGCGTCACCATGCATCTGCTGCGTCTGGAGGAGGAGATCGGCGGCCCGCTACTGGTGCGGTCCACGAAGAACCGGCCGATGGAGCCCACCGGCCTCGGACACAAGGTCCTTGCTGCGGCCTTGCCTCTGGCCAGGGAACTCGGACTGCCCGCCGCTACGGCTCAAGCGACACGGTCTCCCGTGCGGGCGAATCACCGGCGAAGGCCCCGGACAACCGCCGCTGCGGCAGCGCGGCTGGCCGGCCTCCCTGCTTTGCTGCGGCCGGCGGCAGGAACCAAAGGCGGACAGCGGCGTCTGCGCCGTTTCCTGGAAGCCGTCCGCTATCCCACCCTGACGGCGTTCGCCCGCGACGCGGACCTCGATCCGGGCACGGTGACCCTGCAGATCCGCAAGCTGGAGCGGGACCTGGATGGCCAGCTTCTGGTCCGCGGCGGAGTCAAATTTGCGATGCAGCTCACCGGCCTGGGCAAGAAGGTCGTGGCCGCCGCGCAGCCGTACGCCGACCAGCTCGGTGATCTCCACGGACCACGCCACAAGCCGAAGGCCCTCACGTCGGCGAAGCTGTGATATCCCGCAGGCGTGAGCGGCGGTGAATCTGGGCGATATCCCTGCGCGGGCCGCGAGGAATCTGGAACATGAGAGGCGTGGAGGACTGGTCCGACTGCAATGACCCTGACGAACTGCGTATCGGTCTCGAGGTAGCTCTGCAAGAGAAAGCGGAGCTCCGCGAGCAACTCGCTCAGTTCAAGGCCGAGAACGTGCACCTACGTGCGCGACTGGGCAAGACCGCCCCCACTGTGCCAGCGGCGCTGCCGCCCGTGGCCGACTCCGTCCCCACCCAGCCCGCCGTCGGTGCTGACGGGCCGCCGCACGCCGACGCCGTCTCCGGGACAGATCGCCTTGTTTCGGGTGCTGTTCGCCGGACGGGAGAGCGTCTACGCGAGGCCCTGCGTGAGCTCCAGAACCGGGCGGAACGGTGGAGTCCGGCCGAGGGCAACCCGTTCGACAAGACCAAGGACGATGCGGGCCGGGTGTTCTGGCCGCTGACCGACGAGACGGTCTACGGCCACCTCGCCCCGTCCAGTCAGGGCCGCAGCGAACTGCACATCGGCCTGGACGACTTCGCAGTGGTGCAGGAGGCCGTCGAGGCTGGCGGGGGCGAGGACTTCGTCGCCGAAGTGCAGCCACTTCGTGTACCGCCGTACGGCCTTGTTCGTCACTCTGGTGATCCGCTCGCGCAGCTGGAGATCGGACAGATAGCGCAGGGCTCTCCCCATGGCTTTTGGTATGGCGCCTTGGCGCCGCTCGGCATGATGAACGATACGACAGGGAACCAGGGGGAATCGTGAGCACGTCAACCCTACGGGAAATCAGCGCAGTTGGACCTGAGGAGGGCGCATGACGCTGGAGAAGATCCTTATCCTGACCGGTCATGAGGAGGCGAAACCGGACTTCGACATCGCTGGGGTGGCGAACATGGTGTGCGTCACCAACAACATGCAACTAACTCCCGGTACCCAAGTTGAGCTGGTCCTGGGCTGCCCGGGCGAGATGAATAGAGCGCGGGCGCGTGCCATCGTCGCGACGTTGGAAGGCAGCCGAGTTTCCGCGGAGGCGTCGGATCGCATGGTAGTCGCGGAGATTCACGGGGGGAGCGGCAGCGTGGAGTACGTTGTCTGTCTCGTCTTGAGGGGTACACGCGCTGGATACGCACACGAGATGCCTACCTACACGTACCTCCTCCAGGTACAGCCGAAAGGCGGAGGAAACTGGGCCAACCTTCTCGAGCCGCGTACCGGGACCCCGATAGACGGGACCTTTGGCACCGTCGATGTACCGGAGAGCGGGTTACCGGATGCCGCCACGAAGAAAATGGCCAGATTCTCGGACATCGGACTCAAGCGCAGAGTGACATTCTGGGAAGGGAGGAGGGTTAATGAGCGCCTGTACAGTAATGAAGTCTTCTGTGTTATCTACGATGACGGCACCATTATGGGTGTCGATGGAGTTGCGCGGGACAGCAGCGACGCATCGTCACAGGATTCCGGACATGTGCGGCCCGGATGTCCCCATGCTCCGCATGACGGCTCATGCGGTCACGAGGTCTCCTGCATGTTCGCGCACCACGGCAGGGATTGTAAGGCGACTCGCCCTGTCTGCCCGTCCTGCTTCGACGAAGTGTTCCCCTCCAGAGTTCCGGACATCGTCGGTCAGGTTCGCCGCGAAGGTGAACTGGTGCTGAGGTGCTCGTCGTGTGAGCAGCTCTCCTTCCAGTTCGACACTGATCTGATCTGTGATCTGTGCCAATGGCTCGTGCCGGATGTCAACGAAGAACTGGAGGAGCGGTTCGCGGCAAATGGCGGTGAGTTCTCCCCACGCCCCGGCTCCTGCCCCGGCTGTAGCCATCAGATGCCGCAACTCGCGGGGCCCTTCACTTTGGGCTGCCCGAAGTGCGGGCAGAGTGTCATTCTCTCGCTGGAATCCTTCCGCCCCGGAACCACCACCACGACGATGTGCCCGAATCGGGAATGCAGGCTCTACATCAAGATCCCGCCGAGCATCTGGTGCCTGGTGTGCGGGCAGAACCTGCGCCCCTTGAATATCGTCACGAAACTGACCCTGGAAGCAAATGACACCCGCCTATCTGTCCGGAGCAACGTCAGAGAGGATGAATCCACCCGTCTTGCGCGACGTCTGGCAGCAGCCGCAGAAGCCAGCCTGAGAAATTTCCGGTATCTGTCTCAAGAGCAGCAAGGGCTCCTCCTGAACGAGAGATACCTGGACTCGCTGATCTCCTCGGTCGACCAAGCTGACGCATGGATCCGCGGCACAGTCGAGATCAGGGCGGCCGGCCATCAGCTCAACCGGGAGGGAGGCATGCGCGCGATGCAGGAAGTCCACCAGCAGGTGATGGAACTGGGCCTGAACTACCGCAATGCGGCTCGGGAGATCGAGCGGTGCTGGGACGGCGTCGGAGACTGGCTGGGCTGAAAGCACCGGCGCCAGGGCGATTGCAAAGTCGCGGTGATCCCGTGAGTGTGCAGGTCACGGCGGTGCGACTATGCAGGGAGGGCGCGCGGGCACAGCCCGGAGAACATGGCCACACTGCGCAGCTTCCCCATCAACCAGCTCCCCGCCGCCGACACCAACATCGCCGCCGGACTCCGCACGACAGCCCTCCACCTCTACGAGCGGCCACTGGCCGTCCTCGGACTCAACTGACCTGCACCAACGCACGATCAACGAAATTTGCAATCGTCTGGGGCTCCTGGCGGAGAAAGTTGCTCTTGGTCGGCAGCCCGTCTACCAGGAGCTTCGTCGTTCCGTCACATCAACTACCCTGTCTCACCACGCGGTTGGAAACAGCTGACTGGCGGACATGGCGGTATTATCCGGTGATGGCATTGTTCAAGCGGCACGCGAAGGATACCCCGGCGATCGATCAAGCCTCGGCACCAACTGCGCCGGTGGTGACGCCGAGGCTGACGCCGGATGGAAAGGGGATCGCTTTCCCCGACAAGGCGGCTCTGGATCACTGGAAACGTAGGGTCGCTGAGGCCGGATTGACGGTGCGCGGAGTGGAATACAACGGGCAGGCAAGTTACCTGACCCTCGCCGGCTCCGACGCGGAGCGGGCGAAAGCCTTCCTACGCAACGAATACGTCGATCGGAAGCTGTACTACATCGTGGTGGAAACGCCGGACGGCGCATGGGGCTTAGACATTGATGGGCTTTATCTCGAGCACTTGCGTCCATGGCAGATGGACACCGGATCCGCAGAATATCAGGTTCCTGCCGGCTCAGTTGCCGGTAACCCACATAGTGTCAATCTGGCTAGGCAGGGCACGGTCGACAATTTCCTGGTCTGGATCGGCTGTGGGCGGTGTGCGCACCGATGGGCGGACGGGGTGCGGTATCAGAATCGGACCCTGACCAGATGTCCATCGTGTGGGGCGAAAAACTTGGTCGATTCCTCGAACGTGCAGGTCGTTCCGGTTGACGAAGAGCCAAGGCCGTCCAGTCCACTCTCCAGCAGCCTAAGCGAGCAGTCCGCATACTCTGGAAGCGAACAACAACGAGCGCAGATCGCCCACCGGATCGCCGAGCTCGTGGATGCCAACCAAGTACATTATGGCGAACTGACCGAAGAGCAAAAATCACGGTTCACAGATTGGCGCCATCTTGACGCCGTCATTTCCAGCGGCGAAGCTCCGCCAGACTGGATCAGCCGCGCGGTCGAGCTCAGGTCAATCGGGCACCAACTCAATCGCGAAGGCGGAACCCGGCTCATGCAGGAAACAGCAGCGCAAGCCGACAGGCTGAGCAACTATCACGCTGTCCTCGGAGTCATCGTCCTGTTCTGGGACAGCATCGGTGACTGGCAGGGTTGAGCTCCGAGAATCCACTGGACCCGTGTATCCATGCAGAGGGCCGAATGAGAGAATGTGGGCCGGTACTCGCCCTGCACCGGAGCCCTACGCCGGCGGGAGGTCCTTACGCCGGAGAAGCGCGTTGATCGCCCTCCCTGCCTCCTGGGTCACCTGGCCCGGACATGGGACACGGAGCTGGTCGGCGAGGGAGTGGCTGTACAGGTCGCAGGCCGATTCCACGAGCTCGCCCAGGCTGCTGATGGCGTCCCGCGCCTTGAGGACGCCGGCCACGGCGAGAATGACGGTGACGATCAGCGCAGGCCACCAGAAGAGTCCCACCGCGCCATAGAGAACCCCCCACGACACCAGCACACTCGATTCCTGATAGGCGAGCTGTGCCGCCGTGATATCGCCCCTCGGCACGTCGGGCAGAAGGGTCCATAGCCGTGGCCAGACGACCGACAGGTCGAGTCCGTACGCCCGGTGAATCCTGATACCGGTCGCCATCCAACGATCGCCGATCCAGGTCGGCCTTTCGGGCCGTTCGAGACCGATCGACTCCCGCCGTGCCAGCGCATCGCGGTACTCCGGTCCCACCAGACCGGCGGAGGGGTCTACGGTATTGAGGATGTCCGTCCGACGCTGGACGACAATGCGGTCCGCGGCGTCCCACCGGCGCCTGCGCCACTCGCGGAGCCACCTCGCGGGTGCGGCGGACGTGCCGGGCAGCGCCCAGGCACGCCGGAGCACGGCTGCCAGACCGATGGCGACGAGTCCGATCGCAGCGGCGAAACCGAAGACTCCCACCACAAGAAGCACGGCTTGTGCCGCGGACCGCTGCTCGGTGAGTCGGCGCACCAGGGGCTCGGCCGCACGCGGTTCGACGGCGTGCCCCCAGCCGAGTTGGGCAGCCACGGCTGCGCAGCACAGCCAGAACAGGCCGGGGAGGAGCAGGTTCACGAGCCACCGGTCCGCGATCTTCGCTCCGAGCTGCTGCAGGAAGGCGGTCACCCGCTGTCCACAGAGATCCAGGTCAGCGCGTCACCGGTGACCGCACACCTCCGGACCGAGCTCGCATCAGCAGTGGGGTAGACGCGGCCACAACGATGGGGGTGCGGACATCGCCAGCCGCTTACGGTCCCGAATCCCGACACGTCGAGCGGAATGTATTCGCGATGCGGGTGGGTGATTCCGTCCAGCCCCGCATCGGCAGCGGCATCTTCCATGGCATCGAGCAGCGCGGTCAGCGTGTCCGCGGAACCGGTCCGGATCGCGGCGGCCAGATCCTCCCATCTGCCGCTCGGAAACCCCGCACGCTCGATCTCCTCCCGCAGCTCGGCATCGGTCTCAAGACTCTCGCAAAGTTGGCTTACTCGCCGCAGAATCGGCGTAAAGTCCTGCATGACTCAATCCTGCCATGATCACAGGTTCTATGGTCGAAAACGAGCGTCTCCGACAGACCGTCATGCAGATTCGCTGGCAATTGGAAGGCATGCCGCACAACCACCCGAAACGGGCGGAATTGCACGTCGATCTCGCCCTGGCACTGCAGCGCCTGTTCGAACAGTCCGGAGATGTCGCCGTGCTGCGTGAGGCGATCGCGGCATGCCGGACGGTCATCTCACTCACGCCGCCCTCTCATCCGGACTTCGAGGAACACAACCGACATTTGGGCCAATTGCTGTTGAATCTGTTCACGGGCACGACAGACCTCGACCCGCGGAATCTCGGGCAGGCGCTGAGGTGGTCATACCCGTGGACTGCCGAACCGACCGGCAGCTCTTCTGCGGATCCCCTTTCATCCGCACCCCTTTATGAGCTCGCCTCCGCCCTCCTCCTCGAGTACCAACGCACCGACGACCTGCCCACGCTGCGCGATGCCGTGAGCACCGCTCGACGCATTGTGGAATGCGCGCAGCCCGCCGACCCGGACCTCGACACGTACCGGGCGACGCTCGCCTCCATGCTCTGGCTGCTTTCCGGGCGCAACGGTGATCTCGAGATCCTGAGCGAGGCATCCAACTTGGTCCGGCAGTCGCTGAGCGACTCCCGACGAGAGAGCGAGGATCGACCTGCCCGACGAAACCTCCTCGCTCTTGTCCTGAAGCGGCAGTACGAACTGACGGGTGACGTCCACGCCCTGCGCGAAGCCACCGAGTTCGGCCGCGAAGCGGTCTCGACCGCACTGCGAACCAGCCGTGACGCCTCGTCCTTCACAGGGAATCTGGCTGACGGACTTCGGATGCTGTCCGAACGGACGAAAGACCTGGCCATGGCGCGGGAAGCGGTGTTCTTCGCCCGAGAGGCGATCGGTGGCCTTCGGCCTGACGATCCCGAGTGGGCCGCAACCCAGGCCGTTCTGGGCGGCTCATTGATGCAACTGGCCGACCGCACGGACGATGAACACACAACCGCTGATGCAACGCGGGAAATCCGAAAGGCCGTCACTGCTACCGCAGTGAACCACCCGGACTACCTGCCCCGCCTCAATATGCTCTACCGGGCGTTGATGAAGGAGTACGGCCATTCAAAGGCGCCCGCGGTGCTGGAAGAAGCTCTCGATGCCGCACGGGACCTGGTCGGAACTGCCCCCGCAAATCATCCCGAGCGGGGAAAATACCTGTCGCATCTCAGCAGGGTGTTGCGCGAGCTCTATTTGAAAAAAGAGGGAGAACCTGTCCGGGCTCTGAATGACTCCATCGAGTTCGCGAAACAAGCAGTTGCCTGCACCTTGCCGAATCATCCCGATCGCGCTGATTGCCTTTCCAACCTCAGCGACTTGTTGCAGCTGTCGTTCGAGAGAACGGGTGACCTCAGTGCGCTGCGCGAGTCCGTGCCACCCAATTCAGCCACCGCCAAAATGAGCGGGGCGTCCATCAGTCAGCGCATCACGGCGGCACAGCGAGCCGCCCTTGCGGATCTTCGGCTGGGGCGCGTTCGGCGCGCGATGGCAATGATCCGGCTCGCGACGGAGTTGCTCCCGCAACTCGGCCTGCGAGACGTGGACCGCGCCGACCGGGAGCACCGGGTCAGCAGCGCGAACAGACTTCCCGCGACAGCCGCAGCGACCGCCATCGCGGCGGCACAACCCGGTTACGCGGTAGAACTGCTGGAACAGACCCGCGGAGTGGTCTTCGCGGGGACGCTGGACACGCGGGACGACGCGGCCGAACTGCAGCTCGCAGCGCCCGATCTCCTGCCGCGGTTCCAGGAGCTCCGCGACGAGATCAACGCCGCCGATCACGAGATCACACTGCCGACCTTCAGCGAGCACCGCGACGCCACGGGACGCCACTCACGCGAACTCGCCGCCCGCCGCGCGGCGCTCAACGAGCAATGGGACGCACTCCTCGAAGAGATCCGCCAGAGGCCCGGCCTGGCCGGATTCCAACGCTCCACCCCCATCGCCGAACTGCGCCGGCACGCGGACCAGGGTCCCGTCATCTACGTAACGGCCGACGAGACGCGTGCTCACGCCTTGATCGTCCGCAACGATCCCGGTGAGCCGGTCCGCGTAGTGGATCTTCCCGCCGCTGTCACCCGGGCCACGGTGGTACAGCAAGCGGACGCGTTTCGCACGGCTCTGCGGGTCACAACCGATCGGCAACAGCCCGCGAGGGCACGACGTGACGCACAGCAACACATGCTGGACGTGCTCGCCTGGACATGGACCAACATCACCGAACCCGTGCTCGACTGCCTCGGCCACACTGGTCCCCCACCGGAAGGGCAGCCCTGGAGCAGAGTGTGGTGGTGCCCGGTGGGCATGGTCACGATGCTGCCCCTCCATGCCGCAGGCCGCTACGAGTCGATCACTCCTGCCGAGACGGTCATGGACCGCGTCATCAGCTCCTACACGCCTACCATCCGTGCGCTGGCCCACGCGCGGCGAGACGGCTCCGGAACGCAGTCCGCGTTGGTGATCGCCGTTCCGGACGCACCGGATTGCCCTCCGCTCGACGGTGCCGTTCAAGAGGCCGACATCGTGCGCGACTTCATCCCCGGAACGGCAGTTCTTCCGGCTCCCGGCGCTGTGACGGGCCGCGACACCGTGATCGAGGCACTGCGTCGGCACGGCATCGTCCACCTCGCCTGCCACGGCTATGCGGACCTGCGCGATCCGTCGGCGAGCCGACTGCTGCTCCACGACCACGCGGCCAACCCGCTGACGCTGCACGCGATTACGCGCCTCGATCTGCGACACGCCCGGCTGGCCTACCTGTCCGCCTGCAGCACGACCAACACCCATCAGGACCAGGCGGACGAGGCGACGCATCTCACCGCGGCTTTCCAACTCGCCGGCTATCGCAGCGTCATCGGAACGCTGTGGCCCATCAACGACCGGACCGCCATCACCGTGGCGAGGGACTTCTACACCAGCCTCACCGCCAACCGGACAAAACCGGTGGACCCTGGACTGGCGGCCGAGGCCCTGCATCACGCCGTACGCAACCTGCGCGACAAGACCCCGGCACTGCCCAGCCGTTGGGCCGCCTACATCCACTCGGGGACATAACGATGCAAGCCTTCAACTTCAAGTAGGGCACAGCACCTTGGGACTCCGGAACCCTGCTTCACTGGTACGTCGAGGTGGACTGGGACGACCCGCGCCACGATGCCCTCGCCCAGCTGGTCACGGACTCGAACCAGGCTCGTCTGGACGCCGGATTCCCCATCACCCCAGTCGAACATCGCTGGCTGCACATCACCGTCGACCAAATCAGCAGACCCGCCCACCTGATTGATCAAGCCGAGCGAGACAAACTCGTCGCCGAGGTCACCCACCGCGTGGCCACCATCGCGCCGTTCACCATCATGATCGGATCCGTACTCAGCTACGCCAGCGGTGCCATCGCCGACACTCATCCCGATCACCAGCTCGCGGCACTGCACACCGCAGCCCTGGATGGCACCCGCACCACGCTCGGCGATGACGCCTGCCAGTACGAGTTCGGCATTCAGCATCTGACCACAGCCTACGCCTACGCCAAGGCGGACTCCGACGCCGCGCAACGGTTCCTCCGACGAGTCCGGCCGAGCCATGCCCCGCTGCACATCAATGCGGTGCACCTTGTCGACGTCACTGCGGACCCGCAGGCCAAGACGATCACCTGGGAAAGAGTGACGCGGGTCTCTCTCGGCACAGCTCTCTGACTCCCCGGAGACACCCAGAGCCTCCGCGCAGTGGGCCGGGCAGCGAGAAGGACAAGGTCGTGAGACAGAATGCCGGGCCATCCGAATGAGACAGCGCGAGAACACGCAGGTCGTCACGACGGAACGGGACATTCCAATTGCGGACCTACATGCGGGATGCGCAACAGGCGCTCGAAGGTCTCCCACTCAGCCACGTCGACGACCCCTGGCTTCACATCACGGTCGACCAGATCACCGACCAGATCGCCGCCGAGATCCCGCAGGACGAGCGAGACCTGCTCGTCCGTGAACTCTCCAAGCGGCTGCGCGAGGTTGAGCCGTTCGACCTGATGGTGGGCAGCGTGCTCTCCTCGCGCTTCGGCGTCATCGCCGACCTGCACCCCGACGGCCCGCTCGTCAATCTCCACGACGCCGTGCGCAACACCGTACGGGAGGTCCGCGGGGAGGAAGCGGTCCTCTACCCATGGGGTGTGCAGCACCTGACGATCTCGTACGCCGTTCAGGAAGCCGACTCCGACGAGGCCCAGCGTCTGCTGCGTCGCGTGCGTCCCGGCCACGCGCCACTCCACGTCGACGCCGTCCACCTGGTCGACGTCACCGCCGACAGCCAGGCGAAGACCATCACGTGGAAGCACCTCGCAGAAATTCCGCTCGGCAACACCGAGGCGTAGGAGCCAGTCGAACCGCTGGGAGACCTTCAACTACCCGGAAGAGCCGCAGACGTGAGTACCGGGGGCGCGGGCGAAGGCCGTGTGGAGCTGTACATGGAGGGACGCGGCTGGACACTCACCGAAGGAAGGGACGGTGCGAAGACCGAGGACTTCGACCTCGTCTTCGAGCGGGGCGGCCACGTCCTGGTGACTCAGATCAAGACCTCCAGCGCGGACGACGGGCGGGTCCGATACCAGAACAAGGACCCGCACCAGTCCGCCGAAGCCCTGGTGCGCAAGGCGGTCTCCCGGAGTGGGCGCGCAGTCATGGTTCTGGTCCACCTGCCCGAGGCACCGGTATCCGCCCTTGCCACACGCGACGGACGTTCCGGTGCTGGGGACCACCATGCCTGAGCCCACCTTCATCACCTGGGCAGACCCCATCGACTTCGCAGCCAAGGTCGAGAAGGCGAGAGACGTATACGGCAGCGGCATGTATCTGATCAGGCCGCGGATGAATTTCCCGCCCTGTCGTCGTTCCTGGCGGACCTCGATGGGGCGCGGTGCGGTGGGTCGACGAGGCCACCGTCGTGAACATGTGGCGGCGCCGTCCGGGGACTCCCCCGCGCTGACTACCAGTGGTCGCTGGGCGTTGGCTGTAGCTGCGGGGTGGCTGGTGTGTGCCGGTGGATTGGCCGAGTTGGCTCTTCTGCGGGTGTCCCTCCGGTCTCATTCTTTGACTTGACCATGGCGCATGCAATTGGCATAGGCGCCAAGGGGAAAACGGAGGATGACATGTCCGTTCGGAAACGACTGGCCGTCTCGGCGGCGGCTCTGGCGCTCGCCGGTGCCGGGCTGGTGGCCGCGCCCGCGACCGCTTCGGCCGCACCGGCACCTCTCGAACCGGGCTGCTACAGCAATAACATGACAGGGTCCTTGGGACACAACGGCAAGGCGATCTGGTGCATAGGAGGCACCTACAACTACTACGGCCGGATCCTCTGCCACAAGGTGGACGGCAGCAACTACAATTACTGGCACTACGGCCCGGTAGTAGGCCCCGGGCAGACGTCCACAGTGTGGTGTGACCAGGGAGCCAACGTGATCGACTGGGGCATCTCCATCCCTTAGTCCTGGCCCCGGCACCCCGCACGACCGCAGCGCCCCTCCCGCACGCGCGGGAGGGGCGCCGTGCTACGTCGTGTCGGGTTTGGGCGGGGGTTCAACGCCAGGTCCGCCGCGAGTACGAGAACCGCGTCAACACCTTCGGCGCGGCGCGGGTGGTGAGAGCCATCGCGGAGAACGCGGCGTCGTGGATGCGCAGCGCCACCTGCTCGCGGTGCAGGACGTCGAGCAGTCGAGCACGTCGAGGATGTGTCCGGTGCCGCGCACGAGGCGGAACATCTCGGAGATGTGTACGGTGTCGCGCGTAGTCGAGGAGCGCGCGGAACTTCGGCCGCTGGAGGGGGTGGAGGCGGCTGGAGGTACCGCCGTCCTCCTCGAATCTGATCGGGCCGCGGAAGGGCCAGCCGCGCCCGCGGGAAGGTCTCGGCTACCCGGTGTGCGCCGATGAATTGCCCGCCCTGTCGTCATTCCTGGCGGACCTCGAAGCCGACCGGACGGCCAGTGCCCCGACCCAGCCTGTGTGATGCTCGACACATCAGGGGTTCGGGGTCAGGACGGAATGCGACATCGGCTCGCCTCGCCCAACGCGACACGCACCGCTCTCCATCACCTCTCGAAAGCGACATGACCTGCGGGGGACACGGCCTGTGCCGCGACTCTTGCGGGAGTCATTGCCGACGTCCACCCCGATGAACCCCTCAACGACCTCCACCGCACCGTCCGGGCCGCCATTCAAGCCGCACGCGGACCCCACGCGACGGGCTACCCCAGCAAGGTCCCATATCTCACCATCGGGTACGCGGCCGACGAGTGCGACTCCGACCGAGTCCAGAGGAAGCTGCGCAACGAGGTGCGGCCGGGTCACGACCCAAGCACATCGACGCGGTGCATCTTGTCGATGTCACCGTGGACGCTCAAGCTAAAACGATCACATGGGACGACGTGGCGAGGATCCCCCTCGGCGCGGCGCTCTGATCCCACGAAAGTGCTGTGATGCTCGACTGGAAATGCCGGACCACACCGGGGACGAGGTAAGCGGCCGATAGCCAGAACCCGTATGCCTCGTCTGCAGGCGGGGTGAAGGTTGTGGTGCGGGGTCGGCCGGGGCGGTCCGCGATCCGGTGAAGGTGATGATGGGCGGTGAGCCAGGTGTGTCCGTGCGCGGTCCGCCTTCCAGGACGGCCTCGATGCGCCCTGTCGCCGTGCGCGTCACCAGGCAGTGTCCGGGCCAGCTCGGCGTCCGCGTCGCCAGCGTGGTCAGCAGCCGCCCGTCGGGCGCGAGTTGGTCCACCCACGCCGACGGCAGGCACGGTACGCCGATCCCGGAGTGGATCCGGTCGTACGGCGCCCGAGGCAAGTGGCCGTCGAGTGCGTCGCCGGCCACCATCGTTGCGCCGACGCCGAGCCGGTCGAGGTTGTCCCGCGTGAACGCGGCCATGTGCCCGTCCCGTTCGACACCGACCGCCCGCCGGGGCCCGGTGAGCGCGGCGGCGAGTGCGAGCGAGACACCCGGCCCGGTTCCGAGGTCCAGGTAGTTGTGCCCAGCGGCGATCCGCATTCTCTGGAGGACTTCCACGGTGTACGGGGTGAACGTCGACATTGCCGTCATCCGGCCGCCGCTCACGGCGCCGCGCACCTGGCTCTCCAGCGGCTCACCGTCACGCTGGACCAGGACCGACTCGCCCGAGTACACGAGTTCCTGCCACTCGGCCCGGTCCTTGGGATGTGTCCCGTCCAGTAGCTCCCACACCGGATCGGTACCCGGCTCGCTACGCCGTACGTACGCGCGCGGCAGCAGCAGCACGCCGTGATCCAGGCACGACAGTGCCTCCCGCAGATGCTGGTCGGTCAACACACCATCGGCTTGCAGGCGTTCGACCAGCGCCCGGCGGGCCCCTGCCGCGTCGCCGGGCTGCGTGTCGACCACCGAGTCGTCCGTGTCGGAATCGGATCTCACCGCGGTTCACCTGCCGTCCGTGACCGGTGCTGCGGGCTCCCAGCCGAGCTCGGTGTACGCGGTGCCGGCGAGGATGCCCTTGATCGCGGCACGGGTGTAGGGGACCACTGGGTCCGGCAGGGCGTCGAGCGGCCACCACTGCCAGGCCGTGCACTTGTCGGGCTCGCGGACCTGCGGTTCGCCGGACCACCGGCTCGCCTGGAAGAAGAGCTGAATCCTGGGCTCGGCGCCTTCGTGGTTGTCGAGCAGGTGCACGGTGTGGGCAAGTGTGAGGTCTGCGGGCTCGATAACGATCCCGGCCTCCTCGTACGCCTCCCTGACCAGGCACGAGCGAACGCTCTCCCTTTCCACATGGCCGGCCAGGGCATGCCACTCGCCACCCGCGAACGCCACACCCGGGTGACGCAGGCCCAGGAGAGTGCGGCCTTCGCGCTCCAGGAACAGGTGCGCGCCGATCACGTTCTTCACCGCTCCCGCGCCGCCCTGCCCCGTGCCGTCCCGCGGCCCGGGTACCTCCGGGGCGGGGTGCTCGGCGTGGTGGGCCTTGATCACTTTGTGGGCCCATGGGCACATCGACAGCTGCTCCATGGTGGCGACGTCGAACCAGGCGAACATGATCCCTTCGCTGACGGGCAGGTCGTGGGCGGCGCCGTCCCAGCGGGCTGTGTAGACCTGGATGTTCCCCTCGGTGACGTTCGGGCCGTGGGCCTGCGCGCTCGTATAGGGGGGAGGACGAGCCCCGTTTCTTCGAGGATTTCACGGGCGATCGCCTCGTCCAGGGTCTCGCCGGGCTCGGGCCCGCCACCGACCAGGGACCAGGTACCGGGGTCGCAAATCGGTTTATGTGCATCCCTCAGGTGCAGGAGGTACTCGCCGCGGCTGTTGACGAGCAGCACCGCGGTGCTTTTCGGCTGGGAGGAAGTGGACACGTGCAAGGAAGTACCGCCTTGGTGGAGGTAGTTGGGCGCTGTGACGGGCATCTTCCGCAGTGTGCGGAGCGGGGAGCGGGACAGGACGACAAGCGGCACAATCAGCAAGGCGGTGCCGACGGTGAGAGTGGGGCGCACGCCGATCCAGGTCCCCAGTCCACCGGCGAGCAGCGCGGCCACAGGGCGGGATCCAGCCGTCAGCCAGGTGCTGACGGCCTGCATCCGGGCCTGCTTGCCCGCCGCGGTGACACTCTGACGGATCGACCGCTGGGTCGTGCCCGCCGCGGCCGCGCAGGCCAGCTGCAGAAGCAGGGCGGCGCCGATCGTGATCTGCCAGCCGCGTCCTGGGACGGCGAGGAGCAGCGGGATCTGCGTGAGCGGGGCCAGAGCGAGCGCGGTGAGCATCATCGGTCCCGGACCGAATCGCCGTGTCAGTCCGGGGGCGGCCAGTGCGCCAGCGGCCGCCCCGAGGGCGCCCAGGCCCAGGACCACGCCGAATGCCGTCGCGCTCATCGTGAGCGTGCGCAGCAAGTTTGTTTCCGCAGAGACCGTGTCCCCCGCAGGTCGTGTCGCTTTACAGGGCAGCCGACCACGTCGGACGCGTCGCGTTGTAATAGCGCATCGTGTTGCCATCCCTGCCCGGCCCTGTGAGGAAAGACACGCTATCGTCCAGGGGGTGGCCCAGCATCCCGGCACACCGGGACAGCTCCGAACGAGCCCCAGGAGGAAGGTCTGCTCCGTGGTGGTCGAGCGGGGCCGTTGCTGCCCCCGAGTCCTGGCGGGCCCTCCCCACCCCGGTGCTCGACCACTCGCCTCACGGGCCTCGTCCAAGCCGTCGTCTGTCTGTATTTGACCAGTTCAGGCTGAGGCTGGAAGGCCCCCGGAGGGTGGATGCAAGCAAGAGCACACGGTGACACGATCGAGCATGCGATATTGGCGGGCGGCAGGGCGTGACGTGCAGCGTTGACCCACCGTTGATAGCGCATGAGGACACTTCATACCGCTGCGTTGGCGACAAAGCACGCATGATCAAACTACCTGCTTACCTGTTGGGGCCTTCCCCCAAGGCCGGGTAGTTAGCGTTCTCGCAGGTCACGCAAGGGAGTTGATCGGCTCTTGCGTAGCGGCTGTGTAGATGCCGGGGCCGTGCTTTCGGAGGTGGCCGTCCTTGGTCCAGCGGGAGAGTTGTCTGTACATGGTGCCGAGGGTGATGTCGCCGAGGTGCTGTGCGAGTTCGCGGGCGGGCCAGCGGCGTTCGGGGTCAGCCCGGAGCAGTTCCAGGACACGTTCCCGGCGGCTGTGTGGTGACCGGTGAGTGTGCCGGTCGTCTCGTGAGACATCGGGCAGGGGGCGCTCTTCGGCAGCGGGTGCGAGGACGGTGACGTCGAGGTCGATGACGGTGCGACTGGTGTCGGGCCTGCCGTCGTCGAGGCGCTCGCTATAGCGGGAGACCGGTGATTTGACCTTGCGTGTGCTGACCCGCTGTCGCCGGGGCGGCAGCAAGGCGGCCAGAACCCGGCGTCCGATGAGACCGACCGGCTCGGCGGCCGTGGTGACAATGTCGGCGGCCTGGACGACCTGGTCACGGGCGGTCTGGAGGGCGATAGTGAACCCGCAGCGGTCCGGATCGGTGCCCGGGACGGATTCGGCAGCGTCGACCATGACCATCCGGAGCGCTTGGTAGAGCGTCAGCAGGGACCACATCTCCTGCTCGATACCGATCGGGTCACCCGAGCGCAGGAGGCGCCCGTCCATGATCGTGTGGCGGAGCGCGTAGTACGCCGATTCGTGTTCCCACCGCTGGTGATAGAGACCCGTTAGCGCGGCCGCCGGGTAGCGGCGGGCGTCGGTCAAGGTCGTGACCAGCCGGTAGGACCCGGTGAAGACGGTGCCGTCCGCGCAGGTCACCGTGATCTGCGCGTCGATGA
>NZ_JBICXE010000073.1:20725-21157 GCF_043200155.1 Streptomyces sp. NPDC048473 | reverse complement strand
CCACCCCTGGGCGCCGTCCACCAGCACATCACCGCCACCACACACCCCTCCCTCACCCCCGCCGCGCTCCACCGCCTCCACCATCAATACATCCACCGGAACCAGCCCGAAGACCACCCGCACCTCAACGACACGATCAGCGGATGGTCCTACGAAGACATCCTTACCGCCTACACCCAGTACCGGAACACATCCGACAGTAATCCCCCCCACCCCGCAGCGGACCTCGAATGGCCCCTCAACGGACACGCCCTGCCCCTGCCCCTCGGAGAACTCATCACCAAAATCCGCGAAAGGGAAACCACCGGAAAAAACCTCCGACACCTCATCGACCGCCTCGAAGAACAAGGAGCCACCCTCAAAACCAGAAGGAACCAGTGGAAGGACGAAGAATTCCTGGCCGCCCTCCTCCAGTACAAGAAAGAAAATCCA
>NZ_JBICXE010000073.1:0-20627 GCF_043200155.1 Streptomyces sp. NPDC048473 | reverse complement strand
CAAAATGGAAAGAGGAGCTCGGCCAGAAAAGGAAAGTAACGTTCAAGGGTAGAGTTTTTCCGATCGGCGGAATCCTGTACAGCATCCGGAGCGGCAAGCGGCTAGTGTCGCCTGACTTCCTGAAGCAACTGAAAGATGAAGGCATCGAAAAACTGGATAAAGCAAAAACCGAAAAAAAACCCAAGGAATCATGGAAGGACGAAGAATTCCTGGCCGCCCTCCTCCAGTACAAGAAAGAAAATCCAAAATGGAAAGAGGAGCTCGGCCAGAAAAGGAAAGTAACGTTCAAGGGTAGAGTTTTTCCGATCGGCGGAATCCTGTACAGCATCCGGAGCGGCGAGCGGAAAGTTTTGGTTGAAGTTCTGAAAAAACTGAAAGATGAAGGCATCGAAAAACTGGATAAAGCAAAAACAAAAACCCGCCAGAATGAATGGTCGTTCGAAGATTTTGTGCCCGCCCTCCTTCAGTACAAGAAAGAAACTGAATGGAAAGGCGGTGACCTTGATGCGAGCACGACAGTACCGTTCGAGGGTAGAGATTTTCCGATCGGCGCGATCCTGAACCTTATCCGGAGCGGCGATGGGATATTTTCGGGTGGCATCCGGGAACAATTGGAGAGCGCAGGCGTCAGCCTGGAGAAGGTGGAGCGGGGGGGTGGCAAGAGTGCGGCGGTGGGGGCCGGAGATTCTGGCCGGCCGGGGAAAAGGCGGCGTGGGGAGGCCGACGCGGCGGTGCTACCGTCCGATCAGCCGCCGACTGCCAAACCCGGCCGGCCGGGGAAAAGGCGGCGGCGTGAGCAGGCCGACGCGGTGCGAACGCCCGCTCAGTCCCCGACTGATGTCCCGTTGCCGGGTGAGGATCCGGACCCGGCCGGGGTGCCGGATACGGGGGGGACCACGGATACGGCCGGTGGTCTGGATCCGGGCAGTGGTCTGGACCTGGGTGTGGCCGGTGGTCTGGACACCGGGGTGCCGGAGGGTCTGGACCTGACCGGTGGTGGTCTGGCCCCGGCCGGGATTCCGGGCTGGGACGGCGGCTCCTGGGACCTCGGCGGGCTTCCGGGACTGGATCCGGCCGGTGATGGTTTGGACCTGACCGGGGTGCCGAAGGATCTCTGGGACTGGATTCTGGCGTGGGACGGTTCCATGCCGGGGGCGGCCGGTACGCTCACCGGCCCGCAGGCCCAGACGCTGCAGGAGCGCGGCCTCCGTGCGGTCGATGTCCCCCATGACGGTGACTGCTTCTTCCACGCGCTGCTGCGGTCCGGGGTCGATGGTGTCACCGCCGGGGATGTCCGCAGCGTTCTGGCCAGGGAACTCCGCGCTGACCTGCGCCGGTCGCCGCAGGTGCTGTGGCCGCAATTGGACGCCCAGGGGCAGAGTGGGGCCGCCGCGGACGAGTTCCGCTCCCTCGACGGTATGCCTCCCCAGGAAATCGACGCCTACCTGGCCGTGATGGGCGGCGTCTCCGCCTACCGGAACGAAATCCAGGCCCGGGTCACCGAAAACTGGTCCAACAGGGACCGCGAAGGGATCATCGCTTCCCTGGAAACACCCGGTGTCTACGACGACGCGTCCGGCGACATCGCCCCTCTGGCGGCCGCCTGGATCTACAACGCCCGCATCAACGTGATCACCCCCGAAGGCGCCCTGTACACCATCGGCCCCCACGACGCCCCCCGTGAGATCACCCTAATCCGACAGGACCGGAGTTCCGGCATCCCCCACGACCACTGGCTCGCCACCGAGAAGACATCCGCACCCTGAACATTCCCGACATGATCCCGTGGTCCGGACCCAGTGGGCATCGGCTTTGGGCGGGCGGCATGGCCCTGCCGTGTCAGCTCCCCGGCCAGAGACCGCAGCGACTTGGTCGTCCACCGCAGCGACTTGGTCGTCCACCGCAGCGGCGACATCGGATCGCCCCGCTCATCCGGCTCGACCAGCGCCAGCAACGCCGGAACGAGCAGCCGGTCAAGCTTCTCGGCGCTCTTGCGACCGCCGCCGCCCCGGCGGACCCGGCCATCGGGCAGTGGGTCCTCACCGCCCTCCAACTCGAAGACGCCCTTCCGCACCGTCGTCTCGCTCACCCCTGCGGCACGCGCGACGGCCCGGACCCCGCCGTGCCCCAGCAGCCGGGCGGGCCTTGACCCCGGACCTTCACCACCAGGGCCGAGGCGAACCTGGCGCTCTTCGAGTACATCGACGGCTTCTACAACTTGACTCTGTCGGGGTGACCGTGGCCTCGACATACTCCCCATAGGCGGCCATTTGCGCCCCCAGTGACGGCCAGAGTTTTCCCCGCGGATGGCCAGATATCTCCCCGCTCGCCCCAGACGTACCCGGTCGGCGAAGCTCGAGCGGGTGAAGAACAGCAGGGAGATCATGGAAATCCTTGAGGCGTACGACCTCACGGGCAGTTACCGCGCGGCGGCCGAGCTCGCCGGGTGCGACCACCACACGGTGGCCCGATATGTGAAGATGCGGGCCGCCGGACAGCACCCCGACACCCGCCGGCACCGCGACCGGCCATCGACGTATTCCTGCCGAAGATCGAGGAACTGGTGGTCCGCTCCAACGGGCGGATCCGTGCGGACGTGGTCCACAAAAGGATCACCGCGATGGGCTTCACGGGCGGGGAACGCACCACCCGCCGCACGGTCGCCGAGGCAAAATCCCAGTTCAGGGCCGGTCAGCGCCGTGTTTACCGGCCGTGGATCACCGAGCCGGGGCTGTGGCTGCAATGGGACTGGGGCGAGGGCCCGCAGATCGGCGGACGACGCACGTCGCTGTGGTGCGCGTGGGTGGCCTGGTCGCGTTTCCGCGTGGTGATCCCGGTCTGGGACAAGACGCTGCCGACGATCACCGCGTGTCTCGACGCGACACTGCGGCGGATCGGCGGGGTCCCGGCCTACGCGCTGACCGACAACGAGAAGACGGTCACCACCGACCACATCGCCGGGATCGCGGTCCGCAACCCCGAGATCGTCGAGGTCGCCCGCCACTACGGCATGACGATACGTACCTGTCTGCCGGCGGACCCCGAAACCAAGGGCGGATCGGAGGCGACCGTCCGCATCGCCAAGGCCGACCTGGTCCCCAAGGACGTCAACCTCCTCGAGGAATACCGCAACTTCGCCGCCCTGGAGTCGGCCTGCCGCACCTTCTGCGAGGAGGTCAACAGCCGGGTCCACCGCGAGACCAGGCGTCGCCCGGTCGAGATGCTCGCCGAGGAACGCCAGCGATTGCACCCGTTGCCCAAGCAGCCCTTCACCGTCGCGTTCGGCACCACCCGGCGGGTCTGCTGGGACTCCACCATCTCGGTCGAAGCCGTGCGCTACTCGGTTCCGCACGAGCTGATCGACACCCGGGTCTGGGCCCGTTTCCGCGGCGACGAGCTGATCGTCACCGCGGTCGACGCCGGCGACGGCCATGCCCGCGAGGTGGCCCGCCACCTGCGCGGATCGGCCGGCACCCCGGTCCTGGACGACACGCACTACCCGCCGCGCGAGAACAAGGAAGGCGACCGCGTCCCGAAGGCGACAAGTGCCGAGGAGGCCGCGTTCTTGATGCTCGGCCCCGGCGCCGCCTCCTGGCTGGTCGAGGCCGCCACCGCGGGCACCCGCAAGGTCAAGGCGAAGATGGCCGAGGCCGTCGCCTTCTCCAAGCTCTACTCCACCGCCGAGGTCGACCGGGCGCTTGGCACCGCCGCGGTCACCGGCCGGTTCGCCGAGAAGGATCTGATCTCCATCCTCGACTACCAGGTCGGCCGCGACAGCGTCGAGGTCACCCGCGCCAGCGAAACCCACAGCCTGCAGCCCGGCACCTCCGCCTGGTCCCGCTTCGGCACCACCACCCCGCTCGAGATCGACGACGAAGGCGACACGCTCTGATGGCCACCCCTCTCCGCACCGTTTCCGGCTCCAGCGGCGACCAGCTCGCCGAGGCTATCGAGCTGACCAAGCGCCTCAAACTCCCGCACATCCGCAAGGCGTTGACCGATGTGATTCCCACCGCGAAGGCCCAGCGGTGGGACCCCGCGGAAGTCGTACGTGTCCTGCTTTCCGAAGAGGCCGCCGGCCGCGACCGCGCGAACCTCCACACCCGTCGCAAGCGGGCCGGCTTCCCCGCCGGAAAGACGTTCGGCGACTGGGACGAGCAGGCATCCTCCATACCCCGAGCCACCCAGGACTCCATCAAGACCCTCGAATGGGTCCAACGCAGGGAAAATCTCTGCGTAGTCGGGCCCTCGGGGACCGGGAAGAGCCACTGGTGCGAGGCCCTTGGGCAGGCCGCCGTCGAGGCCGGGATGGCCGTCGCCTGGTTCTCCATCGAAGACCTCGGCGCCCTCGTCCGCCGCCACCGGGCCGACGACTCCATCGCCAAGGCCCTGACCCGGGTGATCCGCTCCGACCTGATCATCGTCGACGACATCGGCCTGCTGCCCGTCAGCCCCGACGCCGCCGAGGGCTTCTACCGCCTGGTCGATGCCGCCTACGAACGACGCGCGCTTGCCGTCAGCAGCAACCTCCACCCATCAGGATTCGACGAGATCATGCCGAAGACCCTGGCCACCGCGACCGTCGACCGGCTCATGCACCACGCTCACATCGTGGTCACCCAGGGTGACAGTTTCCGGCTCACCCAGGCCACCTCCGGACAGGGAGTCAAGCCCTTCAGCTGATCACACACTCACCACGGCGGGGAATTATCTGGCCGCCGTTGGGGAGATCTCGCAGGCCGCCAGTGGGGCGAAACCCTGGCCGCCTACGGGGAGCGCTTCGGCTCTGTCGCGGGTTCCGTGATTTTCGAGATGTTGATCTTCCTGGCTCGTGATCATGCCGGATGACCGTCGCTGATCTTGTTGCTGTGCTGTTCCCGCACTTCGGCCGCCTGCACGTCGAGTTCGTCTGGGCCACCGGCCGTACAGTCCGCATCCAGGCGCGAGGCAGGGAGCCTGTGGCGGAGTGTCCGGGCTGCGGGACATTGTCGGCGCGGGTGCACAGCCGATATGAGCGAAGGCCCTCGGACACCGCGATCTCGAACCAGCAGACCGTGCTCCACCTGCGGGTTCGCCGGTTCTTCTGCGACGCCGCCGACTGCGGCAAGCGGACCTTCGCCGAGCAGATACCCGACCTGACATTCCAGTACGGACGCTGCACCATGCTGCTACGCACGATCCGCGAGGCGATCGCCCTCGCGCTCGGCGGCCGGGCCGGCGCCCGGCTCACTGAGCTGCAGGCCA
This sequence comes from Streptomyces sp. NPDC048473, assembly GCF_043200155.1. Taxonomy (NCBI): domain Bacteria; kingdom Bacillati; phylum Actinomycetota; class Actinomycetes; order Kitasatosporales; family Streptomycetaceae; genus Streptomyces; species Streptomyces sp. NPDC048473. The sequence goes on along the minus strand of NZ_JBICXE010000073.1, from coordinate 15,383 downwards.
TCGGCCTGGGCAAGGACGCCCTGCTGCGACTGATCCGCGCCCTGCCCGACCCCGAAGTCCACACCGTCCGGGCTCTCGGCGTCGACGACTTCGCGCTCAAGAAGGGCAACCACTACGGAACGATCTTGATCGACATGGAGAGCAGACGCCCCGTCGATGTCCTGCCCGAACGCTCCGCCGATGCACTGGCCGCCTGGCTCACCGACCACCCTGGCACAGAGATCATCTGCCGTGACCGGGCGCGCTGTTACGCCGAGGGCGCCGACCGCGGAGCTGGCACCGCCACTCAGATCGCGGATCGCTTCCACCTCTGGCAGAACATCGGCGACGCCACCGAACGCCTGGTCAAACGACTCCGCTCGCAGTGGACCCCGCCACCGCCCGAGAGGGAAGTGGCCAGACTGCCGGAGAAGCCCGAGGGCGTGCGCGCCCAGCAGTCCCGCGAGCGACATGCAGCCGTACACGCGCTGATGGACAGGGGGGTCAATCACACCGGCATCGTCGCCGAGCTCCGCCTGGACCCCAAGACCGTCCGCAAGTTCATGCGCGCGGCAACCCCGGAGGAGTTGATCAGCGGCAGCCCGGCCGGCCGGCGAAGCATCCTGGACGACCACGCCGCCTACCTGATCGCCCGCTTCACCGAGGGCTGCACCAGTTCCGACCGACTCCACCACGAACTCATCGAGCGCGGCCTGGCCGTCAGCGAACGCACGGTCCGGCGCTTCGTCCACGACCTCAAGAAGAACAACCAGCCCGCCAGCCGACCTCCGGTCCCCAAGGCCCGCGAGGTCACCACCGTCGTCCTCACCCACCCCGACAACCGCACCGAGGATGACCGTGTCACCCTCAAGGAACTCCGTGACCGCTGCCCCGACCTCGATGCCGCCTGCGACATCGTCGCCGGGTTCGCCGACATGCTCGTCCACCTCCGCGGTCAGGAGAAGCTCGATCAGTGGACCACGGACACAGAAGCCAGCACACTTCCTGAACTGCGAGGATTCGCCACCGGTCTGCGCAAGGACTGGGACGCCGTCATGGCCGGCCTCAGCCTGCACTGGAACTCCGGCCCGGTCGAAGGACACGTCAACCGGGTCAAGATGCTCAAGCGGCAGATGTACGGCCGGGCCAAGCCTGACCTCCTCCGCAAGCGCGTCCTCCTCTGCCAATGAAGATCAACATCTCGAAAATCACGGAACCCGCGACAGAGCCAGCGCTTCAAGGCCATTGACATCGGGGATCTTGGAGGTGCCGAGGTCAGCTGCCCAGGGTTCGCCAGGACTTCAGCCGGGGTATCTCGCGCTGGTCGAGGTAGTTCTGGAAGGCAGTTGGTCGGCGGGGCGTGGGCGTTTCCTCCGGTGACAGCCCGCTGAGGCGCTCGATGTTGACGGCTATGGCCGTCAGGACGTGCTGGATGTGGGCTTTCCCGACGCGGAGTTGCAGGTCGCGGAGCTCTCGCGGGGGAAAGCCCACGGTGCGGGCGCTGTCGGCGGTGGTGGTGCACTGGGTGCGGGCCGGGCAGGGGCGGCACTGGCTCTTGGTGAACCTGGCCACGATCAGCGGGGCCGCAGTGGGCGAGGAGGTCGGGTAGGGGCCGTGCCAGCCCGCGCTGACCTGGCCCTGGGGGCAGGTGACCTGCTGCTGGTCGTAGTCGATGTGGAAGTCGTCCCGGGCGAAGCCCTGACCTTCTGACGCCCTGTAGTTGACACCATGCACCCTTGCCTACCTAACATGTAGGTAGGCATCATGGAAGTTCGAGGGCGAACGCTCCAGAAGCGTGTCGAATCCAAGGGACTAGGGCTCTTCCGCGCTCGCATTGATCAAATCGTCCCACATCCGACTGACCGTGATTTCAGGTTTTAATCCGACGGACGGATATTCCTTTCGTGTCATTTGGGGTTTAGGGTCATGATTTCGGTTACAAGTAAGTCTGCCCACAGCAACGTCAAGGAGATCCATACCGTCGGTGCGCGGGATGCGCCGGTGGGGAAGTCGTTCCGGTGAGCGATGTCTCCGTCACCGATATTTCCTATTCTCTGGGTGTCGAGAGATACGCACTGGAGGAATCCTCGGCTGCGGGCAGGCTGCAGTCCGGTGCGTCGGACCTCGTTGCGGCCGGATTCCGTTGGCACTATCTGTGCGGACCGAAAGAGAGTGCGTACGACCTGGCGAAGGACGCGGTACGCGAACTTCCGATGGAAACGGGAGTGGATGCCATCGTGTACAGCACCTGTCTGCCGCAGAACGGCAATGTAGGCGACTCCGACGCATGGGAAGCCACCAAAGATGTCAAGCATCTGATGGATTTCCCGGCCAGCCGCCTGCAGGCCGACTTCAACCTCGGTTCCCCCGCGGTCTTCGGCCTGAACCAGCAGGGGTGTACGGGAATGCTTGGCTCCCTGCGGTTGGCCTGGGCGTTGCTGGCGGCCGAGCCCGGCTGGCAGCGGGTGCTGTGCCTGTCCGCCGACCGGTTTCCGGACGGCGCGCTGTACGAGCAGTCCTACAACCTCATCTCCGACGGCGCCGCCGCGTGCGTCGTCACCTCACAGGCTCAGCCCGGTGGGCTGCGCCTGGTCACCGCCCATCAAATCACCAATGGCGGTCTGCACGCCGCCAGCAACGACGAGACCGTGGGCACGTTCTTCTCCTACGTTCCGCGGTTGGTCCGCGAGACGCTGGAGCGCGCCGGCCTTACCGCGGACGAGATTGCTTGGGTCGTCCCTCAGAACACCAACCGCCTCGCCTGGAAAATCGCGGCGCGCATGCTCCGCATCGATCAGGACCGGGTTTGGCAGAGCACGCTTCCGGATATCGGCCACGCGATCTCGGCTGACAATGTCATCAATCTTAAGGCGCTTCTCGGCTCCGGTCGTGTCACCCCCGGTCAGTACATCCTGTTGGTGATGGCCGGGCACGGCCTGAACTGGCAGGCCGTGATCCTCAAGGCTGAGGAAGGCCCTTGATGACAACAGACGATTCCGCTGCGGTCGCCGACCGGTCTGCCGAGGAGGGCGCCCGACTGCGGGAGGCGATCGCCGCCATGTCGGGGACGGTCGAGCGACTGACCGAACTGTCCAGGTCCAAGTATCAGAACCCTTATGCGGCGCTCGTCTGGCCGGACTCGGTGCGCCCCGAGGAAGACTGGTTTTTCTCGCGTGAATTGACCTCTTTGTATGGCACCGATCACGGACCGGAGGCGGAAGGCCCGGCGGCCAAGCGCCTGGCGTTCCAGGAGGCCGCGAATTTCTTCAGTCTGAACATTCATGGCGAGAAGGCGTTGATGGAGGGACTGGCGGCCCGCCTGTACCGAAGCGACCTGGTGGACATTTCGGACTATCTTCATCATTTCCTGGATGAGGAGAACAAACACAGCGTCTATTTCGGCGGATTCTGTCAGCGTTACGCCAAGATTTACCGCAGCAGGCATGTCCCTTTCGCCGGAGACGAAGACCGCTCGGTGGCGGACTTCCTGTTTTTTGCCAAGGCGCTCTTGTTTGAGGAGCATGCCGATCAGTACAACGTTGTGCAGGGCAAGGACGTCAGGCTGCACGAGCTGGCCAGGTTCATCAACCAGGCGCATCACGCGGACGAGACCCGGCATCTCGTGTTCAATCGGGCGATTGTCCAAGCCTTGTGGGAGACGCGCGCGCCAGGCTGGGACGACGCAACGCGCGAGGACGTACGGGCCCGGCTCGGCCAGTTCTTCGTCACTACCTGGCGCGAGTACTACAACCCCGATGTTTACGCGGACTGCGGGCTGGACGACCCGTGGCAGACCGCCGAGGACGCGTGGGCCGCACCGGCTCAGCGTGCGCACCGCCGTGCGTTCTCGACGAGGTGCCTGCGCTTCTTCCAGTCCACCGGGATTCTTGAGGAGGAGCCGGCTGATGTCTTCTGAAGCTGAGGAACTTAGGGCCTGGGTGACGGCGAAAGCCCGTGATCTGCCGCCCGGCGGCTTAACCGACGACCTGCCACTACTGCAGGGACGCCACCTGACGTCCCTGCACCTGCCCGAATTGATTCTGCTGCTGGAGCGCCTCCGGCGGCGCCCGATCGACGTCGAACAGTTGGGCGCGGATGATTTCCGGGATGTGGCCACCATTTGCGCCAGATTCCTGGGCATGGGCTCCAGCCCGCAGACGAGTCTGGCGCCATGAGCGGCGCGCCGGCGTCCGCAGGGACGCAAGATGCACGGATCGCAGTGGCGGACCTGCGTGGGGCTGGTTTGCGCTGGGACGCCCGTGGACACTCCACGCTCTCCGGGCCGCTGCTCGAACTGGCGGCCGAGTTAGACGACGCCTTCCTTTCGATCGCGTCCCGGTGGACGGCCCAGCAGGAAGAGCATCCCGCGCTCCTCGCGGCCGGGGACCTGGAACCCGTTGAGTACCTAAAATCCTTCCCTCACCTGGCGTCCTTCGCGGTGTGCCTGTCACCGGAAGAGGATAACCTGCAGGAGTTCGTCGCCGCCCAGCCGGTCGGCGCCGCAGGGGTGGTGCGGCTCGCCCGGCTGGCGCCAGCGATGGAGGTACTCACCCCGGCCGCCTGCTACCACGTCTACGTACACCACCGGGGCGAGGTACTGTCCGCCCCTCGGTATGTCACCACCAGGAACACGTGCTTCCGCCGTGAGGCGTTCTATGAACCACTGCGACGCCAGTGGAGTTTCCGGATGCGGGAGATCGTCTGTATCGGCGTCCGCGACGAGGTGGCGGAGTTCCTCGCCACCGTGCGTGCCACGGCGGACCGGTTGATGGGCGAACTGGATCTGCCGATCCGTTGGGAAGCCGCGACAGATCCCTTCTTCAATCCCGCGGCTAACCCCCGGTATCTGGCCCAGCGGCTCCAGCCGACCAAACACGAGGCTGTCTACGGTGATCTGGCGCTCGCCTCGGTCAACTTGCACGAGGACCACTTCGGAACCGCGTATGCCATCAGCCGCGCCGAGCGAGCCGCGACCACCGGGTGTATCGCCTTTGGTATCGACAGGTGGCTGTACGCCCTGACCAACCGCTGGGGAACGGACCCCGCCGACTGGCCGGACGTACGCGCCGCCGCAGAAAGGTGCGGTGTCTTGTGATAGCGCGCGTACTGATCACCGGAGCCGACGGCTACCTCGGGCGGCGCGCGGCGGCGGAGTTCCTCGCCACCACCGATGACCGGCTGGTCCTGACCGTCCGTGCCGCCGACCGGCAGGAACTGGCTGCCAAAGGTGTCTCGCTACGCACCGAACTCGGCGAAGTAGCCGACCGTCGGATCGAGATCGTCCCGGCCGACCTCACCCGGGAGGCGCCGCTCGCAGGCGTCGCGGGTGAGGTGACCGGCATCGTGCACGCGGCAGCCCGTACCGCGTTCGACGTGAGCCGGTCGCAGGCTCAGGCGATTAACGTCGACGGTACGCTGCGCGTGGCTCGCTTCGCCGCTGACTGCCCGCGCCTTGAACGATTCCTGCTGCTGTCCACACTGGTGAGCGCGGGACTGCGGACCGGCCCGGTGGCGGAGACGCTGCTGGACGATGACGTCGCCTACGCGAACCATTACGAATGGTCCAAAGCCGAAGCCGAACGACGACTCACCGCTGGGTTCCCCGATCTGCCGGTCTCGATCGCCAGGCTGTCCACCATCATCGCCGACGACGAATCTGGCCGGGCCACTCAGCACAACGCCTTCCACAACACGTTGAAGCTGTTCTTCTACGGAATGATGACCCTGATGCCCGGCCGGCCGGACACCCGGCTCTACCTGGCGACAGCGGATTTCACCAGCCGGGGCATCCTCCACCTGGTGCGGCCCGGAACGCCCACTGGTGTGTACCACCTCGCGCCCGCCCCCAGCGAGGCGGTCTCCCTGGGCGAGGTCATGGACACGGCCTTCGATGTCTTCGAGACCGATCCCGCCTTCATCCGCAGGCGATTGCTCCGGCCGGAGTTCTGTGATGTGGACAGCTTCCGTGACCTCGTGTCCGCGGCCCAGAGCCTCAGCGCGAGCCCCATGGCGGCCGCGCTGCGCTCGGTAGCGCCTTACGCGGAGCAGATGTTCCACCCCAAGCAGTTCGACCAGACCCGCATAAGGAGTTCCTGGGAAGACGGCCCCGCCTCCACTGGCGGCCTCCCACTCGTCGCGGCCACCTGCGCGTGGCTGGTGAACACCCGCTGGGGACGCCGCGAGCCCGGGATCGTACAAGTCGACGTGTCCGCGTGAACGGAGTGTGTCCGCAGTGTCCCTGAACGACAACGACCGCTGGCTGCTGAGTTATTACCGCAGCTCCGAGATCAACGCCGCGCTGTTCTTTGGACGTGTCTCCCGGATGGTCCGGCCGGGCCAACTCCAGGCCGAGGTGACCCACCACTTCGCGGACGAGGCCAACCACGCCAAGTACTGGACCGAATGCATCAACGACCTCGATACCCACCCGATCAAGCTCCGGGAGTCCTATCAGGACCAGTACCTGGAGGCCGTCGGCACACCGAGCAACCTCATGGAGGTCATGGCGATCACCCAGGTGCTGGAGAAGCGGGTGATCGGCCAGTACCGCCAGCAGTTGCGGGTGCCGGACCTCCACCCCCGGGTGAAGCAGACACTCGAGCAGATCATGCTCGATGAGCGCTGGCACATCCAGTACGTCCGCGAGGCGTTGGAGAGTATGGAGGAACGTTACGGCGCTGAGCACATCGAGGCCACCCTCCAGAGGTTCACCGAGGCCGACCAGGACGTATACGCCAAAACGCTGGCCGAGTATGGAGAACGGGTCGCCTTCCTGGCCGAACGGGAACCACGGTGACGACGAGTGCGACCGTGGGCCCGCCGGCGTTCCCGGTCAACCAGATCAGGTTCCAGCTGGCAGTGGCTGACACCCCGCTTTCCGTCGCGGACCTCACCGACGGCGAAGCCCGGCAGGTGGCCGCGCTGCCTGGCGAACCGCGGCGCCGGATGTGGCTCACCAGCCGGCGGGCACTGCGCCGTGCTCTGGCCCGGGCTGCGTTACCCGCGGACACCTCTGCCTACGCGTTCCCCAACCGGCGGGTCTCGGTGTCGTACGCCGGTGGGCTCGCCGTCGCCATGGCCCTGAGCGGCGACGCCGATCCGGTCAGGGGTGTCGGGGTGGACATCGAACTGCGCAAACCGTCTCCGCTGGAGACGGCCCGCCTCTTCCTCACCTCGCGGGAACGCGAGCGACTGCTGGCGTTGCCGATCGCCGCGCGGCCGGGGGCGCTGCTGCGGCAGTGGACGGTCAAGGAAGCACTGTACAAGGCCAACCCAGCCAACGCGGGCACGCACCTGAGGGCGTACGCCCTGGACAATCCGGCGGCGCGAAATGGCACCGCCCGTCTGACCGGCGCCCCCCAGCTCGAATTTCGCTATCGCACCCTGGAACTACCCCACGGCTACCTCAGCGTGGCGCTGACCCTGTCCCGGAATGGAGCGCCCGCCCATGGCTGACCACGACTTCACCGAGCTGGCCACAAATATCGCCTCCCTCATCTCGCTTCCGGTCGGGGAGATCACCCCCGACATCCGGATCAAGGATCTGGCGCTCGATAGCATGACCACGGTCGAACTGGTCGTAGATCTCCAGGAGGAATACGACGTGGTGCTCGCCAGGGATGACTTCTACGACCTGCGCACGCTGGGCGACCTTGCCGAACTCATCTGGTCACGTCTTTCTGATCGCGCCGCTGGATGAACCCGGCAGACGCGCTTCGACCCGCCGCCCTGATGAAAGGTATCTCCATGGATGACCCGGTCCTGCTGCTCGTCATTCTTGACTTCATCTTCATTGCCTCCCTGGCGAAGATCTTCTTCCGGAATGACGGCGTGATGAATGCCCGATGGTGGTCAGTTTCCCTGCCCGTCGGTGTGATCCCGATTTTCCTGACAGTCTCCCGGATTTTCGGATTCCCATCCCTGGTGCCGGATGGCTGGCTCCCGGCGACCCAACTGGTGGCTGGCGTCTACATCGCCGCGTCCATCGCCCTGATCGGCATGACCATAGGAACCCACCGCGTGCCCATAGCACTGTGGCATCAGACCAACGACGCACCCCGGTATGTGGTGACCTGGGGTGCCTACCGCCTGATACGGCACCCTTTCTACACCGGGTATCTGCTTGCCTTCGCCGGTGCCTTCGCCTGTTTCCCGCATGCGGTGACACTCGTGCTGTTCCTGTACGAGGCCGTGATACTCAACGCGGTGGCCGCGAAGGAGGAACGCACATTGTGCGCCTCCGCATTCGGCGCCGAATACCACGAGTACCTTACCCGGACCAACCGCTTTGTTCCGCTGCGGACGCCCAGGCCCCTGGGCGCTGTGTCGTCCCCGACCGATCGGGAATTCTTTTCATGACGACGCCCCAGGCTGTGCTGATCACCGGATGCTCCTCGGGCGTGGGGGAGGCAACCGCGTGGCGCTTTCTGCGGGCCGGACAGCCCGTCTACGCGACCGCCAGGGACGCGGATTCCCTGGCTGAGCTGGCCGCCGCTGGCGCGGTGACGCTGCGCTTGGACGTCACGGACGAGGCGAGCATGGCCGAGGTCGTCAAACGGGTCGAGTCCGAACACGGCGCGGTCGGGATCCTGGTGAACAACGCGGCATACGGCATTCAGGGCGCTGTGGAGGCCACCGGACTGGATGACGCCCGTCGGCAGTTCGAGACCAACTTTTTCGGACTGGTGGGCCTCTCCCAGCTCACACTGCCCGGAATGCGGTCTCGCCGTACGGGACGGATCATCAATGTCGCGTCCATGGGCGGGCACTTCTCCCTGCCCGGAGCGGGATTCCTGCACGCGTCGAAGTACGCGGTCGAGGCGATCTCCGACGCGCTCAGGCTGGAGCTGCGCGGATTTGGAATCCGGGTGGTCATCGTCGAACCCGGGCCGATCCGTACCCCTTTCCCGTCGAAGATCAACGCAACTATTCCCCGGGCGTCCGGCGGTCCGTACGACGCCTTTCACGCAGCAGTCGAGTCGCGAGTGAACGCGGCGTACGAGCAGCGGGCGCTGAGTATGGCGCTGAGCCCGGAGAAGGTGGCACGAGTGATCGAGCGGGCCGCGAAAAGCAATCGACCCCGCGCGCGATATCCCGTGGGAGTAATGGCGCGCGGGCTGATAGCGCTGAGCCGTTATCTGCCCGATTTCGCGCTTGACGCGGTGACCCGTTCTCAGTTCCCCGATCCCCGGCCGTGAATGGTGCCGGACACAGCTGATCACAGTCGGTTGTACCGGAGTTTCGAGCCTTGGGGTCCCAGGTCTCCGGGAAATGGCCACAAGACCTGAAGGAACGTTATTCGATGGGGCCATGATTACCGTCCGTGTCGGGACAGTTCGTCATGCATTATCAATGTAGGTCGCACATCCATTAGTGCCAACCTGATGTTGTCGAAGAATATCAAAACCTTTCCAGCACGGCATTTCTGGAGATCTGCGTCCAGGGTCTGCTAGGTTTTTTGGAGGAAGAGGAGAAATGAGTCGGTTCGTCGATGCCTTGCTGGCAACCGCCGCACGATCCCCGCGAGGCATGGTGACCGGTGAGCCGAAGGAACCGCGTCGGCAGAGCTGGGCGGAGATACACCGGCAGGCGCGGCGAGTCGCCGTGGCGCTCATCGCTGAGGGGGTTGGGCCCGGCACGGCGGTCGCCGTGCTCGCCGCGGAGCCGGTGTTGATCGCACCCGCCGTGCAGGCCGTCTGGCTGGCCGGCGGCAGTGTCACCATGCTGCATCAACCCACCCCGCGCACCGACCTGGCCGAGTGGAGCCGGGACACTGTCCGGGCGCTGGAGATGATCGGCTCCGGGCTGGTCCTGCTCGGCCCCTCCTTCACACGGGTCGTGGCGGTCCTGTCCGACCAGGGCATCGCCCACCGGCTGCTGACCGACCTAGTCGAGCCGGACGGCTCCGGGTTCACCGGCACGGCACTGTCCGGCCGCGGCCCGGCGGCGGTGCCTTCTTCGGCGGGAGAAGCGGCGCCTGTTCCGGGCGGAGTAGCGCTGCCGTTTCCTGCAGGTGAGGACACCACCGCCCTGCTCCAGTTGACCAGCGGATCGACGGGCGCCCCCAGAGCGGTACAGATCACACACGGCAACCTGATCTCCAACATCACGGCGATGGCTGAGAGGATGGGGTACTACCCCGAGGAGGACGTGCTGGCCTCCTGGTTGCCGCTGTTCCACGACATGGGCATGATCGGCTTTCTCGCCCTACCAATGGCCCTGGGCATCGAACTGGTCAAGGTCACTCCGCGCGACTTCCTCAGCGCGCCACTGCTCTGGCCCGCACTGATCAGCACGTACGGGGTGACCGGGACCGCCGCGCCGAACTTCGCCTACGCCTTGGTCGCCAGATTCATGGACAAGGTGGTCAATCCCGGCACCTTCGACCTCTCCACCCTGCGGGTCGCGGTAAGCGGAGGAGAACCCATCGACGCGGAAGCCATACGGGCCTTCACCTCAGCGGGCGCGCGGTTCGGGATGCCCCGCGAATGCATAGTCCCCGCCTACGGCCTGGCGGAGGCCACCCTCACGGTGTCCGCCACGCCTCTGGCCACCGACCTGGCAGTGGACGTGGTGGATGCCGGGCGCCTGACAACGGACGGCGTAGCCGTCCCCGCCGAACCAGAGGCCGTGAGTAGCACGTTCTGCCGGCTCGGCACTCCACTGCCCGGACTTGAGGTGTCCGTCGTAACCGCGGACGGCGCGCCTCTCGGCGACCGTGAGGTCGGCCACCTGCGGGTACGCGGCACCTCGGTCACCCCGGGTTACCTGGCGGAAAGCGGGCCGGTATCCGCCCAAGACGAGCACGGCTGGCTGAACACCGGGGACCTCGGCTACCTCGCCGACGGCGACGTGGTGGTCTGCGGGCGCGCCAAGGACGTCATCATCATGGGCGGCCGCAACATCTACCCCACGGACATCGAGCGAGCGGCCACCTCCGTCGACGGAGTACGCGCCGGCCACGCGGCCGCGATACGGCTGAACCCCGGCACCCGACGGGAGCGGTTCGCGGTCGCCGTGGAATCCCCCCGGGTCGGTGACGCGGAGAAAGTTGCCCTGCTGCGCAAGGAGATTACCGCGCGAGTAGTGGACCTGGTCGGCGTACGGCCGGCAGCCGTGCACGTCCTCAAACCTGGCAGTCTACCCAAGACGACTTCCGGAAAACTCCGCCGGGCAGCGGCGGCCGAACAGATCACGGCGCTTTGAGGCGCAATGCCGCTTAGCCTCAATACCGGTAACTTAGGGCGTTGTTGTCCGACTGGGGCGCGTGGGTGGTCTGCAACGTGGTGGGCTGCGCGTTTGAGGGGCCAGCTGGCGATTTTGCGTTTGATGACGCGGGGGTTGGACCGGCGGCGTCGTGGCGGCAGGAGGCGTTCGAGGAGTTCAGCGTGGGTGGCTTTGATGGCGCGGGTGAGTCTGCCGGGGGGAAAACGCCGCCTGGTCGGTGACCTGGCGGCGCACGACGCGCAGTGAGCGGGTGAAGGAGATCCGGTCGGGATCGTGATCGCCTTGTCGTGCGGCCTGGTGCATCAGGTGTCGGATGGCGTGGTGGACGAGCAGGAAGCCGTAGAGTTCCTGCTCGGCTCCGTCGGGGTGCTGTGAACGCAGCACCAGGCGTGGCCCACCGAGGTGGGTCTTGATTTCGTCGAGGGTGGACTCGAACTCCCATCGCTGGGCGTAGAGGGCGGCCAGTTCCGCGGCTGGGGCCTTGCCCGGGTCGAGGATCGTGGTGATGAGGCGATAGACACCCTCGTGGCCGGCGATGGTGTACTCCACCGCGCGTACCGGCACCCCGCGACGGGTGTGGTGAATGTCGCTCCGGTCGTAGATCTCGGTGAGGTAGGAGCCGTCCGGCAGTTGCTCGACCACGGGCAGCACCAGGTCTTTGCGGACTCGCCACAGCAGGTCCGCCCCAGTGGCGGCGGCTGTACGCCACAGGTCCACGCCGTAGAAGCCACGGTCGGCCAGCAGCATCATCCCCGGCCGCAGAGACACCAGGACCGCACGGGCCAGAGTCTGCTCTCCGGCGCACAGAGCACCGATCGCGGCGTCGAAGACGGCATGGGTGCCGCACTCCACCAGACCGACCATGCGCAACTGCGGGCAACCGACGTCCTGTTCACCCCGCCCGGAGCGAGGCGGACGGCCGAACACCTCCACGTTCGCCTTCGTGTCAGGCAGACCGAACGTGGTGCCGTCGATCGCGGTCAGCCGCCAGTTCCGGTAGAAAGCACCCTGAGTGTCCGGTGTGGCGACCGGACGGCACACCCGCGCGAACAGCAGCCGCAGCGGCGCCACACCCAACCGGGACCTGGCTTTCCAGATCGCAGCCGTACTCGGCACCGCCCACGACGCACGCCAACACCGCGCACCCCGCAAAACCGCTGTCAACAACCGCGCGACCTCCTCATAGCCCTGCCCCGAGAACAGGCACATCGCCAACACGAAGTAGACCACCAGCCGGGCCGGCAACAGCCGGTTCCGCTGCTGCACCCGGCCCGTCTCCGCCAACACCTCGTCCACAAGCCCCGGAGGAAAAGCCTGTGTCAACACCCCGACCGCGACCCGGTCCGACAGACGCTCACCAGATGACTTCAGCTGTCCCGCTCTTGGCATACCAACAACAACGACCGGAATGCCCCTAAGTTATCGGTATTGAGGTTAAGGCGAGATGCTCGCCCTGGTCCGCGAAGTCGCGCCCGAGCTTCTCGACCTGCTCGGCGTCGGGCCGATCACCGCGACCCAGATCCTGGTCAGCCGGTCCCATCCCGGCCGGTTCCGGTCCGAGGCCGCCTTCGCATCATTCGCCGGCGTCTCGCCGATACCCGCCTCCTCCGGGCTCACCAACCGGCACCGGCTCAACCGCAGCGGCGACCCACAGCTCAACCGAGCCCTGCACACCATCACGCTGATCCGGATGCGGCTCGACCCGACCGCGAAGGCGTACGTCGCGCGCAGAGTCACCGAGGGCAAGACCTCCCGCGACGCGCAACGCTGCCTCAAGCGAGCCATCTGCCGCCAACTCTTCAAGATTCTCGAACGCCCCGACCGAAACACCGCAACGAACTCCGAGAATCTTGCCCAAGCGGCTTGACGCGATATAGCAGCCTCGGGGAAGCCGCGGAGGGCTTTCAGATCTTCCGCACGGCATCGGCGTCGTCGGCAAGGACGAGCAGGCGGCGGAGCGCTGGAACGTCCCAGTCCACCTCGAGTTGCCGCAGTTGCGGATGGGGATTCCAGCGCCGCACAGTGCCAGTGACATCGTGCGGGAGAGGATCCTGGCCATCGGCGGACCGGACGATCACGATCCGGTCACCGGATGCGAAGTTGTTCTCCATGGGGAGTCCTTCCGGGTACGTGGGGGGGGGTGCCCCTATGGGTTTGGTCAAGCTGATGGGGCGGGTTGTGGGTCGTAGAAGGTGCCGTCGCGGAGCATCGCGAACAGCACGCTGATGCGATGGCGCGCGAGGCGGAGGAGAGCCTGGGTATGGGTCTTCCCACGGGCCCGGCATCGATCGTAGTAGGTGCGGGAGGCGGGATCGTGCAGGGCGGCGAAGGCCGAGAGGAACATGGCCCGTTTGAGCTGCCGGTTTCCGCCTCTGGGTGCATGTTCGCCGTGGATCGAGGTCCCCGACGACTTCGTCGTTGGGGCGAGCCCGGCGTAAGAGGCGAGGTGGGCGGCGCTGGGGAAACTGGTGCCGTCGCCGACGGTGACCAGCAGGACGGCGGCGGTCCTGACCGCGACCCCTGGCATCGAGGTCAGGACCGTGGAAAGAGGGTGTGCCTCCAGCAGGGCCCGGATCTGGGCTTCCAGAGCCCGGCGCTGGTCGTGGACGGCCGAGAGCGAGCGGGCCAGGGACGGCACCACGACATCCAGGGTGCCCGTCCCGGGCACCACGACGGTCTGTTCGTCGAGCGCGTCGAAGACCTCGTCGATCAACCGGGCGGCCATGCGCGGGGCCTTGGGCCGGATCACTTCAACGAGCCTGTGGCGACCGGCTTTCCGCAGCGCGGCCGGAGAGCCGTATCGCTTGAGGAGCCAGGTGACCGCCTGGTGGTCGTGGCGGGGGCCAAGGACACGTTCGAGGCTGGGGTGGAACTGGGTGAGCAGGCCGCGTATGCGATTGCTGGTGCGGGTGGCCTCGGCCGCGAGGTCCTGGTCGAAGCCGACGAGGACCGTGAGCTCGGCGGTGATCTCGTCGGTCAGCTCCAGCGAGCGCAGGGTGTGTGGCATGGTGCGGGCGGCGTCCGCGATCACCGCCGCATCCTTGGCGTCGGTCTTGGCCTCGCCCGGGTAGAGGTCGGCGATGCGCCGCGTCGCCAGGCCTGGCAGGTAGGCGACCTTGCAGCCGGCGTCCCGGGCGACCGTCAGGGGCAGGGATCCGATCGAGGCGGGCTGGTCCACGGTCACCAGCACGGTGCCGAACTTTGCGGCCAGCTTGTCGAACACGGCCCGCAGTTTCGGCTCGCTGTTGGGCAGTTGCTTGTCGAAGACCTTCTTGCCGGCCGAGGTCAACCCGTGGCCGTGGTGGGTGCTCTTACCGACGTCCAGGCCGAGGGAAACGCCCACGTCACCGATGTCGTTCAACCCATCCTCCCGAGCGGGGTTCGTGCGGTGCTGGCCAAGGCGTTGGCGCCGTACGCGCGCATCCACGTTATGCAGACCTGCCGCCCGCAAACGGCCGGGCATTGCACCCGGCCAGGCGGTAGTCGGACCCCTCATCAGCGTCTCCAACGGCGCCTCTCGGGCCCGGTGACACCACCCCCCAGGTCATTGCTCGACAGGGGGACACAGTCATGCCGGGCCCGGAGGCCAGCGGCCCTCTTGCAGGACCGCGAAGAAGATAACGGGGGGCACTGCCCGGCCGGGTACGGAGCCGGGCAGACACAGCAAAGAATAGTGTTCGGCTCCGAAAACCACACACTGTTTCCAGAAGCGCTTCGGCTGGTTAAACCGTTGGGCGCCGTGCTCGTGCCCGGCGCCCAACGGCCATCCGTACGGCTATTTGACCGATCCGGCCATCACGCCCTGTACGAAGTACCGCTGAAAGGCGAGGAAGACGATCAACGGCACGATCAGGGGAAGGAAGGTACCGGGACGGGAATCGCAGACACGGCGAGTCGGACCGATTCGTCAAGCGTTTCAAGCTCAAGTACGCTGACCCGCCCTAGGGTTGGAAGCGGCAGCCGACCCGCCGCAGACAACCCAAGACCATCACGCTTCTACCCAGATTACTTTAGGAACTCAAGCAATGGCATTGACGGGCGCCTTCGCGGCAGAGGGCTATTGATTCGAACGGTTGTGATTCCGGGTCGTTGAGCTGGGTGTGAGTGATCTGGTGGGGGACGCGCGGCATCTGTCGCCGTCGGCGCAGGAGATTCTGCGGTTGCGGGCGGTGGCCGCG
>NZ_JBICXE010000072.1:0-21792 GCF_043200155.1 Streptomyces sp. NPDC048473 | reverse complement strand
CCGCCAGCCCTGCCTCGGTCCCCTCCGACATCCCCATAGCACAACAACGACGAGCAACGACGGAAGCAACGACTTGTTTCTCCGCAGGCCCTAACTACCCGGCCTTGCGCCAAGGCCCGGGCGCTGCCCGGCGTGCATGCCGTTCTGACCCGTGAGGAACTCGACGGACTCGACCCCACCTACGGCTACTTCATCAAGGACCAGCCGGTCGTCGCCATGGACCTGGTCCGGTACGCGGGCGATGTGGTGGCAGCCGTCGCCGCCGACGACGAAGCGGTGGCGCTGCACGCGCTGGAGCTGATCGAGGTGGTGTACGAGCCGCTGCCGGCCGTCCCCGACATCGAGGCGGCGCTCGCTCCGGACGCCCCCGAGCTGTTCGAACAAGCCCCGCCGGGCATCGTCCCGCCGTACGGAACGGGCGCGTCCGGCTTTCTGCGGCCGCGGAAGAACGTCTGTTACGAGTTCCGGTACGAGACCGGTCCCGACTCCGTATGGGACGACTGCGACCACATCTTCGAGGACACCTTCGCCTTCTCCCGGATGAACCACTTCCATCTGGAGCCGTTCGTCACGGTCGCCGATGTGCGCGGCGCGGAGATCGAGATCTGGACCTCGACCCAGAACCCGTTCCCGCTGCGCAAGGAGCTGGCCCGGGTGCTGCGGACGCCGGAGAGCCGGATCCATGTCCATGTGCCGTTCGTCGGCGGCGGCTTCGGTTCGAAGCACAACTGCAAGACCGAGCCGATCGCCATCCTGCTGTCGAGGGCGGCGGGCCGTCCGGTGCGCTACTGCCTGACGACGGAGGAGGGTTTCCTCACGCTGAGCCAGCACGCCGCTGTACTGAAGGTGAAGACGGGTGTGCGGGCCGACGGCACCTTCGTCGCCCGGGAGAGCGAGGTGCTGCTGGACGCGGGCGCGTACTCCGACGGCAGCCCGCTGGTCGCGGAGAAGGCCTGTTACCGGATGCCGGGGCCGTACCGATGGCAGCACATCCGCTCCTCCAGCGCCTGTGTGATGACGACGACCACACCCGCCGGGCCGTTCCGCGGTTTCGGCGCGACGCAGGCGACCTGGGCGAGCGAGAGCCAGGTCGACATGATCGCGCAGCGGCTCGGGATGGATCCGTACGAGCTGCGGGTGAAGAACCTCAAACGGCTCGGGGAGCCGTTCGTGCCGGGTGAGAGCGGGATGGACAGCGATCTGGTCGAAGGCCTGGACGCGGTGACGGGGGCGCTCGGCTATCACGGGCGCGAGCGCGCGGCGAACCGCGGCATGGGGCTGGCCATCGGTTTCAAGGACGGCGGCGGGGTGAACAAACCCGCGCAGGCCAGGGTGAAGATCACGGCGACCGGTTCGGTCTATGTCAGCTCCGGCACGGTCGAGATCGGCCAGGGCGCGTCCACCACGCTCTGCCAGGTGGCCGCCGAGGTGCTGGGCGTACCGCTGGAGCAGGTGCGTTACGCCCCGATCAGCACCGACGTCACCCCCTACGACCAGGGCACCAACGCCTCGTCCGGGATGACGGTGATGGGCCGTGCGGTGCTCCGGGCGGCCGAGGACGCGCGGTCGAAGGTGCTCGCGTTCGCCGCCGGCCGGCTCGGCTGCGACCCCGCCGAACTCACCTTGCGGGACTGGGCGGTACGGCGCGGGGAGGAGGAGTCCGTCCCGCTGCCGGGCCTGGTGGCCGCGGTCTTCGGCGGTACGGGGTACGAGTTCCACGGCGAGGGCCACTTCAAGGCGCCGCTCTCCCCCGACGCCCCGCTGGAGTCGCCCTGTCTGTTCTGGGAGATCGGCTGGGCCGGCGCCGAGGTCGAGGTCGACCCGGACACCGGCAAGGTGACGGTGCTTCAGCTGGTCGCCAGCGGCGATGTCGGCCGCGCCGTGAACAAGCTGATCTGCCGCGGCCAGGACGAGGGCGCCGCCGTGATGGGCCTGGCCCAGGCGATGTTCGAGGAGATGCGGTACGAGGACGGCGCACTGCTGAACGGCGAGGCACTGGAGTACCGGGTGCCGATGGCCGAGGACCTGCCCGCTCGTTTCGTCTCGATCACCCAGGAACAGGGGCACGGGCCCGGCCCGTTCGGCGCCAAGGGGGCCGGCGAGGGAACCATGGTGCCCATCGCGGCGGCCGTCGCCAATGCCGTGCAGGACGCCACGGGCGCCCGGGTGACCACTCTGCCGCTCTCGCCCGAGCGGGTCTTCGACGCCATGCGCTCACTGTCCGGGGAGCGCATCGACCGGCGCTGATCCCGCCCCGCCCACCGGCCCGTGACACTCGTCGCCACGGGCCGGTGAGCCATGCCCGTATGCCCGAGATCACGATAAAACACCTGTTCAAACAAGGTTCCACTTCGTTATGAAATCTAAGTGCTCAGTTATTGACCCCTAAGACACTTCTTCCTAGGGTCACCGCAACTCCTCTGTTCGCGGAAGGATTCCCATGTCAGTCGTGGCCACCGGCCCCACCGTGAGCTCCATCTCGGCCAGGCTCGAACGCCTGCCGAGCTCCCGTTGGCACATCAAGGTCCGCACGCTCATCGGCACCGTCACCTTCTTCGAGGCGTTCGATCAGCTGCTGACCGCCTCCGCACTGCCCGTCCTGACCGAACAGTGGAAGCTGAGCACCGGTCAGGGCACGATGATCGTCACCAGCGGTTCGGTCGGCATGCTCCTCGGTGCGCTGGTCGCCGGCTGGCTCGGCGACCGCATCGGCCGGGTCCGGACGGTCGCGCTCGGCGTCGCCGTGACCGCGCTGGCCAGCCTCGCCGTCGCCGTCTCCCCGGGTTTCGCCCTGTTCACCGCCTTCCGGTTCGTCCAGGGCCTCGGCATCGGCGGCGTGGTGCCCGTCGCCGCCACGTACATCAATGAGATCGCCCGGGCCGACCACCGCGGCCGGTTCGTGCTGCTCTACGAGCTGATCTTCCCGGCCGGTCTCGCCTCGGCGACGCTCGTCGCCAGCTGGGTGGTGCCCAGCTTCGGCTGGCGGGTCATGTTCCTGATCGGCGCTCTGCCCGTGCTGCTGGTCGTCGTCCTGCGCCGCCAGGTGCCCGAGTCGCCCCGCTGGCTGCTTTCGCGCGGCAGGGTCGAGGAAGCCGAGGAGGTCATCGCCCGGATCGAGAAGGACGTGGCGAAGTCCATCGGAGCGCAGTTGCCGGAGCCCGGTCCCGCGACGCCCGTCGAGACGGCACGCGGCGGGCTGCGCGATCTGTTCACGGGCCGCTATCTGCGGCGCACGCTGGTCGTCTCGGCACTGTGGTTCGTCGCGTACTACGTCAACCACGGCATCGCGACCTGGTTGCCCTCGCTCTACACCAGGACGTTCGGCCTGGATCTGCGGACCGCCCTGAACTACGCGCTGCTGTCCAATGTGACCGGGCTGATCGGCTGTCTCCTGGTCGCGCTGGTCATCGACAAGGTGGGACGCCGGATCTCGCTCACCATCGGGCTCGGCGGCGCGGCGGTCGCGCTGCTCTCGCTGGCCGTCTCCGGCGCCACCTCGGGCGGCCAGGTCGCGGTCTGGGCCTCGGTGGCGACGCTCTTCGTGTTCGCCACCAATGTCAGCCTCTACCTGTACACACCCGAGCTGTACCCGACCCGCAGCCGGGCGCGCGGGGCGTCGTTCGGCGGGGTGTGGAACCGGCTCGGAGTCATCCTCGGGCCGATCGTGGTGGGCGCGATCATCGGCTCGGGCGGCAGCCTCGCGATGGTCTTCACCCAGCTGGGCTGCGTCGCGGTGGCCGGCGCCGTGGTCGCATGGTTCGCCGTGGAGACCAAGGGCCGCACGCTGGAGGAGCTGAACAGCTGATGGCGACACGACCTGGGCCGGGACCGTTTTCTACGGTCCCGGCCCAGGTCGTGTACGCGGAAAGGTTCAGCCGCGCTCGTACGCGGAGATCAGCTCGCTGCACCGCTTCACATCGGCGGCCATCGCCACGAGCAGGTCGTCGATCGAGTCGAACTTCAGCATCCCGCGTACGTACGCGAGGAAGTCCACCGAGACATGGAGCCCGTACAGGTCGAGGCCGACGCGGTCGATCGCGTACGCCTCCACCGTCCGCTCCGTGCCGTCGAACTGCGGGTTCGTGCCGACCGAGATCGCGGCGGGCATCGCCTCGCCGTTCACTTCGAGCCAGCCCGCGTAGACGCCGTCGGCGGGGATCGCGGTGTGCGGCAGGGTCTCCACGTTGGCCGTGGGGAAGCCCATCTCACGGCCGCGCTGTGCGCCGCGGACCACGACGCCCTCCACCCGGTGCGGCCGGCCCAGGATCTCGGCGGCGCCCGCGACATCGCCCTCGGCGACCAGCCGTCGGGTGAGGGTGGAGGAGAACGGCTCGCCGCCGCCCGCCTCGCCGCTCACAGACAGGTCGATGACCTCGACGCCGTAGTCGTACGTCTCACCGAACTCGGTGAGCAGCCGCACATTCCCGGCCGCCTTGTGACCGAAGCGGAAGTTGGGGCCCTCGATGACCAGCTGCGCGTGCAGCTTGTCGACGAGGACCTTCACGATGAAGTCGGCCGGCGCCAGCTTCGAGAACTCGGTGGTGAACGGCAGGATCAGCATCGCGTCCACCCCCACCTCCGCCATCAGCTCGGCGCGCCGGTGGTGCGGGGCGAGCAGCGGCGGGTGGCTGCCGGGCCGTACGACCTCGCTGGGATGCGGGTCGAAGGTCACCACGACCGACGGCACGCCCAGCTCGCGTGCCCGCTCCACGGCCCGCCCGATGATCAGCTGGTGTCCGCGGTGCACCCCGTCATAGGAGCCGATGGTGACGACGCTGCGTCCCCAGTCCTGGGGGATGTCCTCCAAGCCACGCCAGCGCTGCACTGTGACCGCTCCTCGCCCGAACCTGTGTACGTGAGATTGCCTGTTACGCAGGTCTAAGACTGCCATGCTCACGCCCCGCGGCCTGCATCGGCATCGTCTTCGGGCTTCCCAGCGCCTCCACCGTCCGCCGCGCACTCGGGCCGACGAGCGCCGCCCACTCCTGCGGGGCGTCGGCCAGCCACCCGGTGACCAGGGCGGAGAATCCGGGCACGTCACGAGCGAGTTCGACCAGCAGGCGGTCGAAGCGGACCGCGCCCTCGGGGGTACGGACCAGCAGCATCCCGGTGCGGTGGACCAGGGCACGGGTGCGGGCCGGTGCGCGCTCGCCGGAGCCGGTCGCGGCAGCCCGCAGCAAGGCGTCGAGCACGGCCGGGTCGCGGTGGGCGTCCTGCTCGAATTCCAGCAGGACCTCCAGCAGCTCGCCCCTCAACTGCCCGGAGGCGGGGCTGCCGGGCGCGGCGAGCACCCCGGCGAGCGCGCCGCGCACCGGCGGCGGCACAGGACGGTCCCGCAGCAGTCCGGTCACCAGGGGCAGCAGCAGGGCGCGGGCGGCGGGTCCGTGCTCCAGCCTCCGGTCGATGTACGAGGCGGTGTGTACGGCGTCGTCCGGGTGGCTGTCGATGTACGCCCGCACCAGCCCGGCGGCGTGCAGGGCCAGCGCGGGGGCGTCGATCCCGGCGAGTGAGCACAGCACCTCGCCCGCCCCCTCGTCGGGCCGGGTGAGCCGCTCCCGGAACGCGGTGAGCACCTGCTGCGGATGGGAGGGCAGCGCGTTGGCGAGTACGTCGGCGGGCAGCTGCGGCCCGCCCGCGACGAAGGCCCGCAGCGCCTGTGGGAGGTAGCGGTCCCTGGTCTGCGGATCCTGTACGAGGAGGGTGAGCGCGGCCCCGTGCAGTGAGGCGTCGGCCGGGCGGGCCAGCAGGGCGAGGGCGGCTCCGCGCAGCAGCTCGCGGTCGGCGTCGAGGGTGACGTGCGCGGCCGTGACCAGCACGTACGAGGCGGCGGCGGACCGGCGGGCGCACCGGTCCTCGTCACGGGCCCAGCGGTCGACGGCCCGGCACAGCGCGGAGGGCTCGTCCTCGGCCAGCGCGGCGAGCAGCTCCTCGGCCCGGGGGTGGGCGGTCGAGACGAGTGCGTCGGTCAGATCGTCGACGGCCAGGTCCCGGCGGGCGTAGAGCAGCGCCTGAGCGGCGGCGGCCACGGTCGGGCGGATCGCGATGCCCTCCTCGGCAGGGAGAGGGCGCTCGTCGGTGAACCAGCCGCAGAGCAGCGGCTGTACGGTCCGGGGCTGCGCGACGAGACGCCGCGCGACGGCATCGAGAAATCGCTCGCCGCTGTCGCCGTCGGGGTACGGGTCGCAGGTGTGGTCACCGTCACCACGGGGGTCGGCCCTGCGCAGGCCGTCGGCAGGGACGAGCCGCCGGAACAGATCGATCCGGTCCGCCTCGGGCAGCCTCAGGCGCCGCCAGAACCACGGCCCGAACCCGGCGTACGCCCCCGGGCTCCCCGGCCCGCCCGTGGCCGCTCGCCGGACGATACGGCCGGCGAGCAGCCGCAGCACGCCGAGGTGGGGCCGGGCGTCGGGCACCCGGAGCAGAGTCTCCGAGAGCAGGTGGACCGCCCACCAGCGGGCGTCATGGCGGGCCTCGGCACGCGACCCCACCCCCGCCTCCTTCGTCGACAGCCGGTCCAGGGCCTCGATGAGATCGGCCAGCCGGCGCGCCAGCGCGGCAGGGCCCTGGCGACGGCCCAGGAGCAGCAGGGCCTGGATCACCGGGCCGATCCGATGGCGCGGTACGGGCAGGGTGCGCGGCCCGGTCGCCGGCCCGGCTTCCGCTGCGGCATCCGGCGCGGGCCCGCGGCTGAACCCCGTTCGCGGCTCCTTGGACGCCCCGGCAGCCGCCACAACTTCCGGCACGGGCCCCCGGCTGCGCCCGGTGCGCGGCCTCCTAGGCTGCGGAACGCGGGGCTCCGCCGCCATTGCCACCGCCCCGTCCTCCACATGCCACCGGTGGACCAGCGCGTGCAGCGCCGCGTTCAGGTCCAGGTGGGCGCCCTGCACCCAGTCCCCCAGCTCCTCGTACGCGAATCGGTAGCCCGCTCCCGCCGGGACGAGCAGGCCCTCGGTGAGGACCGCCGACGCCCAGCCCGTGCGCCAGGGGAACACCTCCTCGAACGCCGCCCGGTCCAGCTCTCCCTGTCCGGGGCCCAGACAGCGCCGCGCCGCTTCGTGGACCTGCCCCGCCACCTGCGCGGCCAGCCGGCGGACCGCGGTGCCGCCGGGTGCCGGGCCCGATCCGGCTGCGATACGGACCGCGATGCGCAGGCACATCAGGTCCAGGTGGGCGCCGAAGACGTCCTCCGCGTCCGGCTGTCCGGCGACGTCCCCGGGCAGGGCCTCGCGCACCTCCGCGAGAAGGCGCAGGGTGAGCGGGTGCCGGTCGTGGCCGGGGGCGAGCGCATCGGGCGGGAGGGCGTACCGCTCCCGGGCCTGTTCGGCCTGGCTCGCGGTGAGGTCGCCGAGGCGGACCGCCGACGGCAGCCGCCTCGCAGGCCTGGCCGGGCGGTACAGGGCACCGGGCGGGCAGAGCGCACCGGCGGTCTCCCAGTGCTCGGGCGTGCAGGCGACCACGAGCCGCGCCCCGCTCCCCCGCAGCCAGTCGACGGTGCCCGTGGTCCACCGGGCCAGCCCGTGGGCCAGTACGGGAGGCATCTCCTCCGGGCCGTCCAGCAGGACGAGCAGCGGGCTCCCGGACTCTTCGGCCAGCCCGGCCACCCGCTCGGGGGTGGCGCTCGCCATGTCACCCCTCGCACCGGCGGCGGTGACGATCCGCCCGGCCCGCCGGAGCGTACGGGCGATCGCGTCGGCGACCGAGGTGTCGTCGGCCAGCAGATCGGCGCCGCGCAGCCAGAGGGTCGGTGCGGGTACGGAGCCGCGGGCCCGGCGGGCGGCGAGTGCGGCCAGTTCGGTGGTACGGCCGGTGCCCGGCGCTCCGACGAGGCCGAGGACCACGGCGGGGCCGTGCGGCGCGGACGAGGGGCGGCCGGGGGCCGAGAAGGCGGTGAATTCCGCGATGACGTCCGGGCGTTCGACCGGATCGGAACAGCCGTCCGGCCCGCCCGCCGAGCCGAGCGAGGTCGCGGTGAGGTGCAGGGCCCCCGCGAGATTCAGGTCGCGCCCGTATCCGGGAACGCTCGTCGCGTTGCGCCGCAGCAGCGCGTCCAGCGGACCGTCGGTGCCCGCGCCCCCGAGCGGCACCGCGAACCCTGCGGCGGGATGCCCGGCGCGCAGCGCGGTGCCCAGCACGGCGATGACCGCGCCGCTCTCCGGATCGAGGACGGGCCCGCCCACGGCCGCACCGCCGAGCCGCAGCGCGTCTCTGCCGTCCGTACCGAGCGCCAGCTCCAACGCTGCGCCGATCCGATGGGAGCGGCCGTTCGCGGTGTACGTCACCGGGGCCGCGCCGAGCACCCGAGCCTCGCGCCAGCCGTGGGCGGCGATCGTCACATACGTACCGGCGTCGATCCGGTCCCGTAGGACGATCGGCGTCGGCTCCACACCGAGCGCGCAGAGCCCTCCGGTGCGCAGCAGGGCGAGGTCCAGGTCGGGCAGCGCGGTGACATCGGCGGCCTCGACGGGGCAGCTGCGACCGTCCGTTCCGTGCAGGACGAGCCGGGTGAGACCGTCGACCGCTTCGTGGCTGGTCACCACCGTGCCCCGGTCGTCGGCGACGAATCCGGTCCCCCGCGGCCGACCGGCCGAATCGCAGATACGTACCAGCGCTGCCCGGTCCCCGCTTCCCATGATCCGACGTTAGGGCGGCGACGATCAGCGCGTACCACTCGGAGTAAAAGCGCCCCCGAATGCACCCCTGATTCACTCCGAGCGCCTGCTCATTGGGGTGAATTCAGGGCGTCCGGTGGACAGAAACCGTTGGGGGATCGTGGAGCGGGCGCAGGGGCCCCGCCCGCTCCACGATGGGGTCTCAGAACCCGGGTCGCCGGTCAGGCGAAGACGGCAAGGCTCTTGGCCTTGCCCTTCTGCTCCTCGACCAGCACCAGGAACCGCCCGTCGGGCCCGAAGACCCCGACCGGTCCCGGTGGGAAGGCCGGCATGTCCAGCCGCACCCCGTTCAGCAGCAGCTTGGCGCGCTTCTCGTCCACGTCCCAGCGGGGGAACGCCGAGGCGGCGGCCTCGGCCACCGGCATCACGGTCAGCTCCTGCTGGTGCTGATCGAGCGTCCGCGCCATGTCGAGACCGTACGGCCCGACCCTGGTGCGCCGCAGTGCGGTCAGATGCCCGCCGACTCCGAGCCCGGCGCCGAGATCGCGGGCGATCGCCCGGATGTACGTACCCGAGGAACAGACGACGGAGACGACCAGGTCGACGACCGGCGTCCCGTCCTCGGCGACCGCCTCGCGGACGTCGTAGACGTTGAAGGACGAGATCGTCACCGGCCTGGCCGGGATCTCGAACTCCTCGCCGCCGCGCACCCGTGCGTAGGACCGCTTGCCGTCGATCTTGATGGCGCTGACCTTGGACGGCACCTGCATGATCGGTCCGGTCAGTGCCGCGACCCCGGCGTCGATGCCCTCACGGGTCACACCGGACGCATCGGTGGACGAGGTGATCTCGCCCTCCGCGTCGTCCGTGATGGTGTTCTGGCCGAGCCGGATCGTGCCGAGGTACTCCTTCTCGGTCAGTGCGAGATGGCCCAGCAGCTTGGTGGCCTTCTCCACACCGAGCACGAGAACGCCAGTCGCCATCGGATCCAGCGTGCCGGCATGGCCGACGCGGCGGGTCCGGGCGATGCCGCGCATCTTGGCGACGACGTCGTGCGAAGTGAAGCCGGACGGCTTGTCGACAATGACAAGGCCGTCCGGCGTCTTGTTCTGCGATGTCATTCGGAGGTTTCGTCCTCGTCCTCCGCCTTGCGGTACGGGTCGGCGCCACCGGCGTACGTGGCGCCCGAGGACACCTCGCGCACCCGTGCGTCCGAGGCCCGTGCCCGGTCGAGGAGGTCCTCGATCGCCTTGGCGTTCTCCGGAAGGGCGTCGGCCACGAAGGCCAGCGTGGGGGTGAACTTCGTCCCCGCCGCCGCTCCGACCGCCGAACGCAGGATGCCCTTGGCGCTCTCCAGGCCGGCCGCCGCGCTCGCCCGCTCCTCGTCGTCACCGTAGACCGTATAGAAGACCGTGGCCTCCCGCAGATCACCGGTGACCCGGGTGTCCGTGATGGTCACGTGCGTACCCAGACGCGGGTCCTTGATACCGCGCTGCAGTTTCTCGGCGACCACCTCCTGGATGAGGTCCGCCAGCTTCTTCGCCCGCGCGTTGTCGGCCACTGGTCCGTCTCCTTCTTTGCCTTGCTCAATCGTCTTCGTCGCTGTGCAGCCGTCGTCGTACGGACAACAGCTCCACCTCGGGCCGGCCGGCAATCAGCCGCTCGCACCGGTCGAGTACGTCTGTGAGGTGTCCGGTGTCCCCGGAGACCACGGCGAGGCCGATCTCGGCCCTGCGATGGAGATCCTGACCGCCCACCTCCGCCGCACTCACCGCGTATTTGCGCTGGAGCTCGGCGACGATCGGACGGACGATGGAGCGCTTCTCCTTCAACGACCGTACGTCGCCGAGAAGCAGATCGAAGGACAGTGTCCCCACATACATGTATGTCCGGATGTCCCGCCGGTTCGGGTTCGCGCCCTGCCAGCGCTTGGCAGGGACACAAGAACCGTACACGGAACGGCCGGGGCCGATCGACGGAAATACGACCCGTCGACCGGCCCCGACTGTTGAAGGGGGGTCTGGGGGGTGTCCCCCAGAAATCCCTGCGGGTCAGCCTCGCGGCTTCTCGCGCATCTCGTACGTCGCGATGACGTCGTCGATCTTGATGTCGTTGAAGTTTCCGAGGTTGATACCGCCCTCGAAGCCTTCGCGGATCTCGGTGACGTCGTCCTTGAAGCGGCGCAGACCGGAGATGTTGAGGTTCTCCGCGATGACCTTGCCATCGCGCAGCAGGCGCGCCTTGGTGTTGCGCTTGACCTCGCCGGACCGGACCAGCACACCGGCGATGTTGCCCAGCTTGGACGAGCGGAAGATCTCGCGGATCTCCGCCGTACCGAGCTCGACCTCTTCGTACTCCGGCTTGAGCATGCCCTTGAGGGCCGCTTCGATCTCTTCGATCGCCTGGTAGATGACCGAGTAGTACCGGACGTCCACGCCTTCGCGCTCGGCCATCTGCGCGGCACGCCCTGCGGCGCGCACGTTGAAGCCGATCACGATGGCGTCGGAGCCGGTCGCCAGGTCGATGTCCGACTCGGTGACCGCACCCACACCGCGGTGCAGGACCCGGATGTCGACCTCTTCACCGACGTCGAGCTGGAGCAGCGAGGACTCGAGAGCCTCCACCGAACCGGACGCGTCGCCCTTGATGATGAGGTTGAGCTCCTGGACCAGACCGGCCTTGAGCGCCTCGTCCAGGTTCTCCAGGGAGAACCGGACACCCTTGCGGGCGAAGTTGGCGTTGCGCTCACGAGCGGCACGCTTCTCGGCGATCTGACGGGCCGTACGGTCCTCGTCGACCACCAGGAAGTTGTCGCCGGCACCCGGGACGTTGGTGAGACCCAGCACGAGGACGGGGGTCGACGGACCCGCTTCCTCGACGTTCTCGCCCTTGTCGTCGAGCATCGCGCGGACTCGGCCGTACGCGTCGCCGACCACCATCGTGTCGCCGACCCGCAGGGTGCCTCGCTGGACCAGGACGGTCGCAACGGCACCGCGGCCGCGGTCGAGGTGGGACTCGATCGCAATACCCTGAGCATCCTGCTCCGGGTTGGCCCGCAGGTCGAGCGAGGCGTCGGCGGTGAGGACGACGGCCTCCAGAAGAGCCTCGATGTTGAGGCCCTGCTTGGCGGAGATGTCGACGAACATCGTGTCGCCGCCGTACTCCTCGGCCACCAGACCGAACTCGGTGAGCTGACCGCGCACCTTGGTCGGGTCCGCACCCTCGACGTCGATCTTGTTGACCGCGACCACGATCGGCACGTCGGCCGCCTTGGCGTGGTTCAGCGCCTCGATCGTCTGGGGCATCACACCGTCGTTCGCCGCCACCACGAGGATCGCGATGTCGGTGGACTTCGCACCACGGGCACGCATGGCGGTGAACGCCTCGTGACCCGGGGTGTCGATGAAGGTGATCCTGCGGTCCTCGCCGTTGACCTCGGAGGAGACCTGGTACGCACCGATGTGCTGCGTAATACCGCCGGCCTCGCCCGCAACGACGTTCGTCTTGCGGATCGCGTCCAGAAGTCGGGTCTTACCGTGGTCGACGTGACCCATGACGGTCACGACCGGCGGACGGGAGACCAGAGCCTCTTCGCCGCCCTCGTCCTCGCCGAACTCGATGTCGAAGGACTCGAGCAGCTCGCGGTCCTCCTCCTCGGGGCTGACGATCTCGAGGACGAAGTTCATCTCGTCCGCGAGGAGCTTCAGCGTCTCGTCGGAGACGGACTGCGTGGCAGTGACCATCTCGCCGAGGTTCATCATCACGCCGACGAGCGACGCCGGGTTGGCGTTGATCTTCTCGGCGAAGTCGGTCAGCGAGGCACCGCGCGACAGGCGGACGGACTGTCCGTTGCCGCGAGGCAGCATGACGCCGCCCACCGACGGGGCCTGCATGGCCTCGTACTCCTGGCGCCTCTGCCGCTTCGACTTGCGACCACGACGCGCGGGACCGCCGGGACGGCCGAACGCACCCTGTGTGCCACCACGGCCACCGGGGCCGCCGGGACGTCCACCGAAGCCGGGACGACCGCCGAAGCCGCCGCCACCACCGGGACGGCCTGCGCCGCCACCGCCACCGCCACCACCGGGACGACCGGCGAAACCGCCGCCGCCGCCACCGGGACCGGCCGGACGGCCTGCGAAGCCGCCGCCACCGGGACGGCCTGCGCCGCCACCGCCACCGGGACGACCGCCGCCGCCACCGGGACCACGGCCACCGCCGGGGCCACCACCGGGACGCGGGCCCGCAGCGGGACGCTGCGGCATCATGCCCGGGTTCGGACGGTTACCACCGGGGGCACCGCCCGGACGGGGAGCCTGCGGACGGGGCATGCCGCCCGGAGTGGGACGGGCACCGCCCTGACCCTGCGGGCGCGGGGCGCCACCGGGGCCACCCTGCGGACGCGGGGCGCCCGGACGGTCCTGACCGCCACCGGGACGCGGGGCGCCGCCGGGACGGGGCGTCTGCGGACGGGCCATGCCCGTCGAGCCGCCGGAGGTGAAGGGGTTGTTGCCCGGACGGGGACCCGCCGGACGTGCGCCGCCGGGACGCGGGGCGCCCTGGCCTGCGGGACGCGCGGGGCGGTCGCCGCCACGCTCGCCGCCACGGCCACCGTCGCGCTCGCCACCACGGCCGCCGTCACGCTGACCGCCGTCACGCTGACCGCCGGCCGGGGCCGGACGGGCGGGACGCGGGCCGGGGGTGGCACCCGCGGGACGCGGGGCCTGCTGCTGCTGAGGGGCAGCCGGCTGGGCCGGAGCCGGAGCCGAGAACTCGGCAGCGGGGACCGGAGTCACCGGAGCGGGCTTGGGCGCGGGCTTCGGGCCCGGACGCGGGCCTGCAGACGGCGCGGAAGGCGCTACGGGGGTGCTGCTCTCCGGGGCGGCGGCTGCTGCCGGCTTGGGGGCCGGTGCGCCGGGCTTCGGGGCAGCGGGACGTGCCGCAGCGGCCGGGGAGGGCGCTGCGGGCTTTGCGGGCGTCGCCTTGCGGGGAGCGCCAGGCTTTGCAGCGGACTTGCCGGCGTTGCCGCCGGGCCCCTGCAGTGCGTCAGTCAACTTGCGTACAACCGGCGCCTCGATCGTCGAGGACGCCGAACGGACGAATTCACCGAGTTCTTGGAGCTTGGCCATGACGACCTTGCTCTCGACGCCGAACTCCTTGGCGAGTTCGTATACCCGGACCTTAGCCACTTCGCTCCTTTTAGGTCCGGGTTACCGCCGGACCGTCGCTACTTCATGGGCGTACTCATCGCGTACTCATCGAGTGCTCATCGCAATCTCGACCTACTTCCAACTCGCGAGGTACCTGACCGCACGGGGACCCGTGCCGTTCGTTTCTTACGATGTCACCCGCTCGACGAACCGCTGCACCGCAGCGGGGTCGAACGGCCCCTTGGCCTTGAAGGCCCGAGGGAAGGCCCGGCGGCGAACCGCCAGGTCCAGACAGACAGAGGCGGGGTGTACATAGGCACCCCGGCCGGGCAGCGTACCGCGAGGATCAGGGACGCAGGCGTCCTCGTCCGCGACGATGCGCAGCAGCTCGCTCTTGGCCGCCCGCTCCCGGCATCCCACACAGGTTCGCTCAGGGCAAGCGCGGGCGTGCGTCCGGCCAGACACGTTTAAGTCTACCTCCCCGCACCGACCTCACCCCTTTGGGGCAAAAATCGAACGGATGTTGTCGTGTTTTCAGCGGCATGCCACCCGGATGTATTCCCTGCGGCCCGCGTGATCCAGCCCCTGGCGCCCCTTTCGGGGCGGCTCCAGGAGGTCCGGCGCGGGCCGACTGCGGGGCGACCGCCGGGTCAGCCGCGCTCCGAACGCTCGCGGGCCCGCTCGGCCCGCTCCCGGTCGGCGACGTCGCGCTCGGCGTCGGTCTCGGTGTCCGGGCGGATGTCGATGCGCCAGCCCGTCAGGCGGGCGGCGAGGCGGGCATTCTGCCCCTCCTTGCCGATCGCGAGCGACAGCTGGTAGTCCGGAACGGTGACCCGGGCGGACCGTGCGCCGAGGTCCACGACCTCGACCTGGCTCACCCGTGCGGGCGACAGGGCGTTGGCGACCATCTCGGCCGGGTCGTCCGACCAGTCCACGATGTCGATCTTCTCGCCGTGCAGCTCGGCCATGACATTGCGCACCCGGCTACCCATCGGGCCGATGCAGGCACCCTTGGCATTCAGCCCGGAACGGGTCGAACGGACCGCGATCTTGGTGCGGTGACCGGCCTCGCGGGCGATCGCGCAGATCTCGACGGAACCGTCCGCGATCTCCGGGACCTCCAGCGCGAAGAGCTTCTTCACGAGGTTGGGGTGGGTCCGCGACAGCGTCACGGACGGACCGCGCACGCCCTTGGCGACCCGTACGACATACGTACGCAGACGCAGGCCGTGGGTGTACTCCTCGCCCGGCACCTGCTCCTGCACCGGCAGGATCGCTTCCAGCTTGCCGATGTCGACCAGGACGTTCTTCGGGTCCTTGCCCTGCTGGACGAGGCCGGTGACGACATCGCCCTCATGGCCGGCGTACTCGCCGAACGTCCTGTCGTCCTCGGCGTCGCGCAGCCGCTGCAGGATGACCTGCTTGGCGGTGGTCGCGGCGATCCGGCCGAAACCGGACGGGGTGTCGTCGAACTCCTTGGGCTCCTGGCCCTCTTCGAGGTCGGCCGGGTCCTCCTTCGCCCACACCGTCACATGGCCGCGCTCGTCGAGCTTCACGCGCGCGCGGCGGTGGCTTCCGTCCGTACGGTGGTAGGCGATGAGGAGGGCCGACTCGATCGCCTCGACGAGCACGTCGAAGGGGATCTCCTTGTCCTGTGCCAAGCCCCTCAAGAGCTTCACATCGATGTCCACGGCTACGCCTCCTCTTCCTTCTTGTCCTTGCGGCTGAATTCGATCTCCACGCGCGCCTTGGCGATCTCGTCGAAGGCGACCCGGCGGGACGTGGGCTTGCGGCCCTTGACGCCCGGCACTTCGAGGTCGAGCCCTTCTTCGTCCACGGCGAGGATGCGAGCCACCAGCTCGCCGCCCTCGCGCAGGTGCAGCCTGGCCAGGCGGCCCGTGGCACGTACGTAGTGGCGGTGCTCCGTCAGCGGACGGTCGGCACCGGGGGAGCTGACTTCGAGGACGTACTCGTCCTCGCCCATCGCGTCGGTCTCGTCCAGCTTCTCGGAGATCGCGCGGCTCAGCTCGGCGCAGGTGTCCAGCTCCACGCCCTCTTCGGAGTCCACGGTGATCCGCAGCACCCGGCGGCGGCCCGCCCGGGACACCTCGATCTCTTCGAGATCCAGCTGCTCGGCGCTGACGAGCGGTTCGAGCAGTCCGCGCAGCCTCTCGCTCTGGGTGGTGCTCATCCGGGTGACTCCTCGGCCGCGTGTGCTGTTGTGGGGATCTCGCGTGTCAGGTCAAAGGGTATCCGGTCCCGAGGGGTGTTGCCGTCCGCCTGCTCCGCGGCCGCGGGTACGCTCGCCTGCGGTGATCACTTCAGGACAGATCCAGTCAAGACAGGTCCAAGCCCGAAGGAGAACAAGTGCGGCGCACGGGGACGACGCGCAGAGGTGCGTTCACCGCGACGGGAGCGATCGCCATGGGGGCATTGCTGGCCGGCTGCGGTGACGGGCCAGGGCGCGGGGAGGACTCCGGCCGGACCGGGGCAGGGACCGCGGCCGAGCAGGCCTCCGCGGCGCGGGCGGAGAAGAAGCTCCGGGCGGCCGCCGCGCGTACCAGCTTGGAGCTGCTCGGCCGGTACGAGCAGGTGGTCAGGGCCCATCCGGCCACCACCGCCGGGCTCTCGCCGCTGCGGGACGCCGTACGGGCCCATGCCAAGGCGCTGGCACCCGATGGCGGGCAGGCGCTCGCGTTCTCCCGGTCGCGCGCGGCCGATGCCAAGGCCGCCGTCAAGGAGCTGGCAGCGGCGGAGCGCCACACCGCGGACGCGCACCTGGCGGCCCTCATGAAGGCCCCGCCGGAGCTGGCCCGGCTGCTGGCGTCGATCGCGGCGGCGGGCGCGGCCCATGCCTTTCTGCTGACCGAACTGGCCAAGGAGACCTCGTCATGAGCGCCGGGACACAGAAGGCGGCGCAGGCGGCCCTGGCCGCCGAACACGCGGCGGTGTACGGATACGGGGTGGTCGGCGGCCGGGTCGCCGACGGCCGCCGGGCCGAAGCCACCGCCGCGTACCACGCGCACCGGGCCCGGCGCGACGCGCTGGTGCGGACCGTGCGTGACCTGGGCGGTGAACCGGTGGCGGCTCAGGCCGCGTACGCTCTGCCGTTCGCGGTGCCGGACCCGGGTGCGGCGGTGCGGCTGGCCGCCCTGCTGGAGGACCGGGTCGCGGACGTGTACTCCGATCTCGTACGGGCCGCCGCGGGTCCGCTCAGGCGGGTGGCCGCGGATGCGCTGCGGGAGGCCGCGGTGCGTGCGGTGCGCTGGCGGGGCAGCGGCGTACCCTTTCCCGGGCTCGCCGAGCGGACCGCCGACGGGACCGGCGCGACGCCAGGGACCAATGCGAGCGCCGGGTCCGACGCGATCCACGGGACCGATGTGACGAACGGGACCGGTGCGACGCACTGAAGAAGCTCTGAAAGGGAACAAAGCACGTATGGGTTTCGAACCGCCGCAGCGTCTGGTGCGAGCGCTCGGCGAGTCGTACGGGGATGCGGCCGCCGCTGACTGGCTTGCGCAGCTTCCCGCACTGACCGAGGAAGCGCTGTCCTCGACCGGGCAGAAGCTGACCGTGGAACGGGTCGCCGCCCCTGGGGGCCGCAGCAGTCTGGTCCTGCTGGTGACGTGCTCCGACGGCACCCCGGCCGCGCTGAAGCTCGCCCCGTCCGGGGCCGCACCCGAGCTGGAGCGGGCGGCGCTCGCTCACTGGAACGGCTGGGGCGCGGTGCAGCTCCTCGCCGACGGCCCCGGCGCACT
The DNA here is from genome assembly GCF_043200155.1 of Streptomyces sp. NPDC048473. Lineage (NCBI taxonomy): Bacteria > Bacillati > Actinomycetota > Actinomycetes > Kitasatosporales > Streptomycetaceae > Streptomyces > Streptomyces sp. NPDC048473. Next base: position 4,275 of record NZ_JBICXE010000072.1, on the reverse strand, counting down.
GCTGCTCGAGCGGCTGCATCCCGAGGTGTCGCTGCGCTCGCTGCCGGAGGCGAAGGCGCTGCTGGAGGCGGCGGGGACGGTGCGCCGGCTCTGGGTCGAGCCGCCGACCGGCCATGGATTCGAGACGGTGACCGAACGGACCGCACGCTGCACGGAGCCGATGCGCGCCTGCGCCGCGGCCGACCCGAGCCTGGAGCCGCTGGTCTCCGCGGCGCTCGCGGCGCGCGAGGAACTGGTCGCCCACTCCCCCGAACTCCTGCTGCTGCACGGCAACTTCCGCCAGAGCAAGGTGCTCGCCGGTGAGCGGGCGCCCTGGCTGACGGTCGGTCCTGAGCCGCTGGTCGGTGAGCGGGCCTACGATCTGGCGCGCCTGGTGCGCGACCGCGTCGAGGACCTGATCGCCTCCCCCGGCGGCCCGGTGACGGCCCGTCGGCGGATCAAGAAGCTCGCCGATTCGCTGGACGTGGACCGGGAACGGCTGCACGGCTGGACGCTGTTCCGCGCGGTGGAGTCGGGAACCCGGGCGCTGGCGGTCGGCCGTCGCCAGGAGGGCGAGCTGACGCTGGAGTTCGCGGGCTGGCTGTAGGCATGTCCCCGTAAAAGTCGTAGGCCCCCGCCGGTGCGCGGGGGCCTACGACTTTGCGTCGCGGTGTCAGCCCTGGACGGTCAGGCGGGCGATCGCCTCGTCGACCGTGAGCTCCTCGCGCTCGCCCGTACGGCGGTCCTTGAGCTCCAGGACGCCCTCGGCCGAGCGGCGGCCGGCGACCAGGATCTTCGGGATGCCGATCAGCTCGGCGTCGGTGAACTTCACACCCGGCGAGACGCCCGCGCGGTCGTCGACCATGACTCGCACACCGGCGGCGGCGAGCTTCTCGGCGACGTCGAGGGCCAGTTCCGTCTGGAGCGCCTTGCCCGCCGCGACGACATGGACATCGGCCGGGGCGATCTCGCGGGGCCAGCACAGCCCCTGCTCGTCGGCGGTCTGCTCGGCGAGCGCGGCGACGGCGCGGGAGACGCCGATGCCGTACGAGCCCATGGTGACCCGGACCGGCTTGCCGTTCTGGCCGAGCACATCGAGCTGGAAGGCGTCCGCGAACTTGCGGCCCAGCTGGAAGATGTGGCCGATCTCGATGGCGCGGTCCAGCTTGAGGCCGGTGCCGCACTTGGGACAGGGGTCGCCCGCCTCGACGGCGACGACGTCGAGGTAGTCGTCGACCTCGAAGTCACGGCCGGCGACGACGTTCTTCGCGTGGGTGCCGGGCTTGTTCGCGCCGGTGATCCATGCGGTGCCGGCGGCGATGCGCGGGTCGGCGATGTAGCGGACCTTCTCCAGACCCTGCGGGCCGACGTAGCCGCGCACCAGGTCGGGGCGGCCCTCGAAGTCCTCCGCGGTGACCAGCTCGACGACGGCGGGCGCGAGGTGCTCGCCGAGCTTGCCGAGGTCGACCTCGCGGTCACCGGGCACGCCCACGGCGACGATCTCGCCGTCGACCTTGACCAGCAGGTTCTTCAGGGTCGCGGAGGCCTGGACGCCCAGGTGCGCGGCGAGCGTCTCGATGGTCGGGGTGTCGGGGGTGTCCAGCTCCTCGACGGGGCCGTGCGCCGAGCCGTCCACGGGGGTGGCCTTGAAGGTCACGGCCTCGGTGTTGGCGGCGTAGTCGCAGGCGGGGCAGTCGGCAAAGGTGTCCTCACCGGCCGGGGCGGGGGCCAGGAACTCCTCGGAGGCCGAGCCGCCCATCGCACCGGAGACGGCGGAGACGATGCGGTGGTCGAGGCCGAGCCGCTCGAAGATCCGGATGTAGGCGGCGCGGTGCAGCTGGTACGCCTCGACGAGCCCTTCGTCCGTGGTGTCGAAGGAGTACGAGTCCTTCATCTGGAACTCGCGGCCGCGCAGCACACCGGCGCGGGGGCGGGCCTCGTCCCGGTACTTGGTCTGGATCTGGTAGAGGATCACGGGCAGGTCCTTGTAGGACGTGATCTGATCCTTGACGACCTGGGTGAAGATCTCTTCGTGGGTGGGGCCGAGGAGGTACTCGGCGCCCTTGCGGTCCTTGAGCTTGAAGAGCAGATCGCCGTACTCGTTGTAGCGGCCGCTGGCGTCGTACGACTCCTTGGGGAGCAGCGCGGGCAGCAGCACTTCCTGGCCGCCGATGGCGTCCATCTCCTCGCGCACGACGCGGGTGATGTTCTCCAGGACCTTCTTGCCGAGCGGCAGCCAGGTCCAGATTCCGGCCGCCGTGCGACGTACGTATCCGGCCCGGACGAGCAGCTTGTGGTTGAGCGTCTCGGCGTCCGCCGGGTCGTCGCGCAGTGTCTTGATCATCAATCGGGACATGCGCTGGACCTGGGCCATGATGAACTCCTGCTCGGAAGGGTGATGTGCAGGAGGTTAGCCGGGTGGTACGGGTGGGCGGAAATCCATTGTCTTCCGTCCTAGCCCTTGCGACGCAGCGGAAGCGGGGCTCCCATCACCGCGTACGGCTTGGGAGCGCTGGGAAAGAGCACCTGCCGGGCCAGGTCCTGGTAGCCGAGACTGCGATACAGACCACGTGCCGGGCTCTCCGTGTCGATCGCGGAGAGGATGGACCGGGGCTGGTCGACGGCGTCCGTGATGGCGGTGATCAGCGTGCGGCCGATACCGCGGTTCTGGAAGCCCGGCAGTACGTGCAGCTCGGTGATGACGAACGAGTCGTCGAGCCAGTGCGCACAGCCGCCGGCGCGGAGGTAGGGCTCGACGACGGTGGACCACCACTGGCCGCGTTCGTTCGGCATGCCGTAGACGAAGCCGACGAGCCGGCCGCCCGGGGTGGTGGCGCCCAGCGCGCGGGCGCAGGGGTGGTCGAGGTGTCTGAGGACGATGTGGCGCCGTACCTCGATCTCTTCCGGGCCCAGTCCGAAGGCGACGGCCTGTACGCCGAGCGCCTCGTCCACGCGTGCGGCGAGATCGACCGGTCCGATCCGGACGCTGGGAGTGTGGGGGCCGCCCCCGGAAACTGCTGCCATGCGCCGACCCTACTGGCCCGGGTGGGGTGGGTGGTACGGGTCGGTGGCACCGGCCGCCGACCGGTCAGAACAGCACGCTCATGAACGCGCCGGCCTCGCGGAAGCCGACCCTGGTGTAGGCCTTGCGCGCAGGGGTGTTGTAGTCGTTCACGTACAGGCTGACGACGGGTGCGACATCGGCCAGTGCGTAGCGCAGGACCGCCGCCATGCCGGTCTCGGAGAGTCCTCGGCCGCGGTGTTCGGGGGCGACCCAGACGCCCTGGATCTGGCAGGCCTGCGGGGTGGCCGCGCCGATCTCCGCCTTGAAGACGACCCGGCCGTCCTCGATCCGGGCGAAGGAGCGGCCGGCGCCGATGAGCTCGGCGACGCGTGCCTGGTAGAGAAGTCCGCCGTCGCCCGCGAGCGGGGAGATGCCGACCTCCTCGGTGAACATCGCCACGCAGGCCGGCATCAGGACATCCATCTCGTCCTTGCGGATCCGGCGGACCAGGGGGTCGGGGGTGACTGCGGCGGACGGGCTCTCGGTGACCATGAGCGGCTGATGGGCCCGGACCGAGCGGGCGGGGCCCCAGCCGGGTTCGAGGAGCCGCCACAGCTGGGTGGTGGGCTCTGCGGGGCCGACGATCGAGGAGCAGCGGCGGCCGACCCGGCGGGCCCGGTCGGCGAAGGCCCTGACGGCCTCGCGGGTGGCGCAGATCGGTACGAGGTTGGCGCCCGAGTAGCACAGCGAGCGCAGCCGTCCGTCGGCGTACCAGCCCCACATTTCGCCGCCGAGGCGCCAGGGATCGAGACCTGCGATCTGGACCCGGGACGTCACGAAGGCATTGGCCACGGGTTCGCTCTCCAGGATGGCGAGAGCGGCGCCGAGGTCGCTGGGTTCGAGGACCCGGGTGGTGGTCTGCGTCAACACGAGGGGGCCTCACCATGCGGTCTGCTGATTTCCGCACTGTACCCAAAGAGGCTGTGGGGCGCCGCCCGTGCCCGGGAACAGCGTCCGCGGGGAACCGTGAGGTCGCTCACGACCGCGCCCCGCCGGGCGGTGTTCGTCCGGCGGGGCGCGGTCGTGCGAGTCATGGTTCAGCTGATGGAGACCTGGGGCTCGCCGGAGGCGATGCCGTCCTTCTCCATCTGCTCGGCGATCTTCAGGGCTTCTTCGATCAGCGTCTCTACGATCTTCGACTCGGGCACGGTCTTGATGACCTCGCCCTTGACGAAGATCTGCCCCTTGCCGTTCCCGGACGCGACACCCAGATCCGCCTCACGGGCCTCACC